>JANMMM010000103.1:0-3033 GCA_031373225.1 Phyllobacteriaceae bacterium
GCACCATGCGGAACGCGACCAGCGGCGTCTGCTCGGCGGGCTTGGCGACAACGGCATTACCCGCCGCCAGAGCCGCGACGACCTGTCCGGCGAAAATCGCCAGCGGGAAGTTCCACGGGGATATGCAGACGAACACGCCGCGGCCGCGGTGGCGCAAAACATTGTCCTCGCCGGTCGGCCCGGGCAGCGCGGTTTCGCCGAGAAGACGCTCTGCCTCATTGGCATAGAAGCGACAGAAATCCACCGCCTCGCGCACTTCCGACAGCCCGTCATCATAGGTCTTGCCCGCCTCGCGGGTGAGCAAAGCCATGAACTCATCGCGCTTGGCTTCGAGGAGGTCTGCGGCCTTGTTCAAGGCTTTGGCGCGCAGATCAACTGGCGTCGCGGACCAGGCGCGGAAGCCCTTGCGGGCGTTGTCGACAGCGGCTTTGGCAAGCTCCGGCGTCGCCTGAACCACCGTGCCGACGACAGCGCCATCATTGGGCGAGCGCACATCCTGCGCATTGCCGGACGCCTTCGCGCCAGCAGTCAGCGGTAACGCATTCACTTTGCCGGAAGCGCGGCCAATTCCGTTGAGCAGAGCCGCAAACGCCTTGCGGTCCCCGAACTCCACGCCTGAGGAATTGGCGCGGTCGCTGTAAATACCAAGCGGCAGCGGAATCTGCGGATGCCGGTAGCCGAGGCCGTCATTCAGCTTCAGGCCGGGCCGAACTAGCAGGTCGGCAATCGGCACATTTTCATCGCCGACGACGGCGACAAACGACGAATTCGCGCCGTTCTCCAGCAAACGGCGCACCAGATAGGCTAAGAGGTCGCGGTAACCACCGACCGGCGCGTAAATGCGGCAGGCGATCTTGTCCTCGCCTTCTGTGACATTCTTGAACAGCGACTCGCCCATGCCATGCAGGCGCTGGAACTCGAAGCCGGTTCGGTCTGTCCCCGCCATCTCGATGATGGAGGCGACGGTCAGCGCATTGTGTGTGGCGAACTGCGGAAACAGTGTCGGCCGCGCCGCCAGCAACTGCCGCGCGCAGGCGAGATACGAGGCGTCAGTCGCCGCCTTGCGGGTGAACACGCCATAGCCGTCCAGACCGCGCTCCTGCGCCCGCTTCACTTCCGTGTCCCAATAGGCGCCCTTAACCAGCCGCACCATCAGGCGCCGTCCATGCTTCTTTGCCAGTCCCTCAATATGGCGGATCACCTCGCGCGCGCGCTTCTGATAGGCCTGAATGGCGAGGCCAAACCCGTCCCATCCGGCGAGCGACGCATCGGCGAACACCGCGTCGATGACATCGAGCGACAGTTCCAGCCGGTCCACCTCCTCGGCGTCGATGGTGAAGTTGAGATCAAAACTTTTCGCCTTCTGCGCCAGCTGCAGAACCAGCGGCACGAGCTGCGCCATCACCCGCGCCTTCTGCGTCACGACATAGCGCGGATGCAGCGCCGACAGCTTGACGGAAATGCCCGGCCGGTCCGGCAGCGCCTTGTTGCCCGCCGCGCGGCCGATGGCTTCAATCGCGTCCGAATAGCTCTTGTAATAGCGCCGCGCGTCCTCCGCCGTGCGCGCGCCTTCGCCGAGCATGTCGAACGAATGGCGGTAGCCCTTGGTCTCGGTGGAGCGGGCGCGGCTGAGCGCGTCCTTGATGTTTTCGCCCAGCACAAAATGCGAGCCGAGAAAGCGCATCGCCTGTTTGGTGGCAATGCGCACCGTCGGCAGGCCGACGCGCTTCATCAATTGCCCGATCACGCCTTCCGGCGTTTCGCCCGGCTGGATCACCTTGGCCGAAAGGCCGAGCGCCCATGCCGAGCCGGCGACAAACATCGAGCCGCCCTTGCCTTCATGATCGGCCCAGCCGCCCTGCTTCAGCTTGTCCTCAATCAGCCTGTCCTGCGTCGCCGCATCCGGCACGCGCAGCAGCGCTTCCGCCAGCACCATCAGCGCCAGCCCCTCGCGGGTGGACAGCCCATATTCGCGCAGGAAATCCTCAACTCCGCCAATGCCGGTTCCGGCTTTGCGGATAAACTCGATATAGCGCTCTGCCCGCCGGTCGATGGCCGCGTTCATTTCCGGACGGAAATCAATCTGTGCCAAGAGTTCACCGACGATTTTTGTGTCATCCGGCGCGTGTTCGGCATAGAATGAAGCAGTCGCTGCGGCTTGGGCGCTCATTTTCTTTCTCCAGATTTGATTTTCCCTACATATCGCAATTTCTCTTGCGTTACTCTCCAATGATTTCTATTTTTCTGGCGATAAACACTAGCAGGGGGAAGTTTTTAGTGGATAGCAAAGACATCGACCAGATCGACCGCAAAATCCTGCGCGAACTGCAGGCTGACGGGCGGCTGACCAACACCGAACTTTCCGAGCGCGTCCACCTGTCGCCCACCGCCACCAACGAGCGCGTCAAGCGCCTGACCCGCGACGGCTACATTCTCGGCTACACCGCCCGCCTCTCGCCCGCAAAGCTCGACCGCGCCCTGCTCCTGTTCGTCGAGGTCAAACTGGAGCGCACCACGCCCGACATTTTCGACGCCTTCGCCGCCGCCATCCGCAAGACTCCCGATGTGCTGGAATGCCATCTCATCGCCGGCGGCTTCGACTATCTCGTCAAGGCGCGGGTGTCGGACATGGCGGCCTACCGGCACTTCCTGTCGGGGCTGCTGACCTCCGTCCCCGGCGTGCGCGAGACGCGGACCTATACGGTGATGGAGGAGGTGAAGGAGAGCATGGATTTGCCGCTGTGAACAAATGTGATTCGACAAACGGCGCCGACTGACACACATTGTGTTCATACGAGTTGAAAGTTGGCCATGAGCGAATCCGCCGCAACATTTTCTGTCCGCCTGCCCGCCGATCTGCGCAAGGCCGTTGACAATTACGCCCGCGCCACCAGCCGTTCCCGAGCCTTTGTGATCAAAGAAGCAGTATCCGGTTTCATGGAGGAGCAGGAAGCCTATTTGGCGGCAATCGACGAGGCTTTGATTGAGGCCGACAAGGGCGTGTTCGTGTCCGGCGAAGCTGTAATTGAATGG
>JANMMM010000294.1:0-34884 GCA_031373225.1 Phyllobacteriaceae bacterium
GTGGGCTGGCTCGACGCCAACCCAAGATCAACCCGCGCGCCCTGCGGCGGATAGACGATCTCCGGCATTGGGCTGGCCCCCTTGACTGGAACAAGCCCCACGCCTTTTGGCACAAACCGCCTCAGCCCTTGAGGCAGGTCGGCCTGTGCGATGGCCTGCGTTCCGGCGGGCGCTGTGCGGAACGGCACGGGCTTCAACCCGGACTTGGCGAAGGCCTCAAACAGGATAGGCGCCGCCGTGCCGCCGCCGGTGGAGCCGGGCACCGCGCCATTGTCGGGCCGCCCGACCCAGACGCCGAGCACATAGCGTCCGTCAAAGCCGATGGACCATGCGTCGCGGTAGCCATAGCTGGTGCCGGTCTTGTAAGCGAGAAGGCGCGGCGTGGCGCTCTGCGGCGGCGCGATGCCAGAAAGAATATCCGTGACCTGCCACGCCGCTTTTTGAGAGAGTATGGTTTCATGCCTGTAGGGCCCGGACGGCTTCGTCACGCCATTGGTCAGCTCGACCTTCGTGCCGCCATTGGCCAGCGCGGCATAGGCCTGCACCAGATCGGCGAGCGACAGGCCAAGCCCGCCGAGGCCGATGGCAAGTCCAGGCTGCTCCTTTTTCGGAAACACCGGATTAAGTCCGCCGCGCCGGAACCGCTGCACCAAAGCCGCGGGGCTGACGGATTCCAGCAGGTTCACCGCCGGGACGTTCAGCGACATTTGCAGCGCGTGCCGCACCGTGACATCGCCCTGATAGGTCATGTCAAAATTTTGCGGACGGTAGCCGGAGAAGTTTGTGGGCCGGTCCTCGATGAGCGTTTCCGGCGTGACCAGCCCCTCTTCCAGCGCCAGCCCGTAGATGAAGGGTTTCAGCGTCGATCCGGGCGATCGCGGCACGCGGGTCATGTCCACCCAGCCGGAGCGCGCGCCGTCGAAATAATTGGCCGAGCCCACCTCGGCCAAAATCTCGCCATTCTGCGAATCGGCGAGAATCATCGACACCGACAGGTTCGCGCCAATGCGCTTGGCCGCCGCCTTGGCTACGGTCTCCAGCGCCATCTGCACATCGCGCTTCAGCGTCAGCTGATGCCGCGTCTGTCCGGGATCGCCCAGCAATGCCGCGTCGGAAAGATGCGGCGCGAGCGCCGGCAGGCCCCTGCGGCCTTTGGCGACCGGCGGAAGGGAGGCGCGCGCCACTTCCCGCGCCTCAATTGCTCCCGCGTCCGCCATGCGTTGCAAGACCCGGTCGCGGGCGCGCTTGGCATTGTCCGGATGGCGGTCGGGACGGCGCGCCTCGGGCGACTGCGGCAAGGCCACAAGCAGCGCCGCCTCCGACAGCAGCAGCTTCCTCGGCTCTTTGCCGAAATAGGCGAGCGAGGCGGCGCGCACGCCTTCAAGATTGCCGCCGTATGGCGCAAGCGTCAGGTAGCGCGTCAGGATTTCATCCTTGCTCAGCTGCCGCTCGATCTGGATGGCGCGGAACATCTGCTTGAGCTTTTGCGCCAGCGCCCGCTCGCCGCGTGGCTCCATCAGCCGCGCCAGCTGCATGGAAAGAGTGGAGCCGCCCGAGACAATCCGACCATTGCCAACAAACTGCAAAGCCGACCGCGCCACCGCCAGCGGATCAACGCCATGATGGCTTCGGAACCTTTTGTCCTCATAGGCGATCAGCATTCTGATGAATTCCGGATCGACCTGTCTGAGGTCAACGGCAAGCCGCCAGCGGCCTTCCTTGGTGGCAAACGGCCGCAGCAGCGCCCCGTCGCGGTCCACCACTTCGGCGGAGACTTCGATCCTCTCATCAATTTTCAGTGGAAAAAAATGATCCAGCGCGAAGAAGCCCGCCACAGCCAAGCCAAGCGCGGCCACCGCCGCGCCCGCGCCAAACCTGATCCAGCGGGGCGCCTTCATCTCAGTTGGCCGAAACTTCCAGCCGCCCCGTCGCCGTGCGCGCCGACAGGTGCGGGCGGTACATGTCCTCGACGCTTGCCGCCGGCTGCGCATAGACGCCCGGCGTTGTGGCGCGGACCACATAGGCGAAGGAGAATTGCCTGTTCTCACTGCCGGTGCGGTTGAACGCCGCGACGAACCGGTCGTCGCGGTATTCCGAGTGCGCATATTCCGTTGCGCCGAGCCAGGAGAAATTCGGCAGTTCGGCGGAGGAGACGATGCGAGGATTGTCGATCTCGAAACCGGCGGGCAACAGGTCGGTGACCAGGACACGCGACGGCCAGTTGTTGACTTCGCTCACCGTCAGCACAACGACAAACCGGTCGTTTTGTTTGACGTTCGCGACACTCGCTTCCGTCCCGTCGAGCGCATAGTAGCGCCGGTCGATGGTGAACCCGTCGCCGCCCGCCGCCAGCGGCTGCGCCGGCGATCCAACCGTGGTGATAACCGCCTCGACCGGTTCGGCGGCCTTGTTGACCAATGTCACCGGCCCGATGTCGAGCTCCGACCCCTCGACGCGCGTCGAGAACGCGCCCTTGTGGTTTTCGCCGTTCACATCAATGTCGATGGTCGCATTGGACTGCGTCAGCGCCCGCGCCGCCAGCAGCATCCAGGCCTCATCCTGCGTGCTGGTCCATTTCACGCTTTTCCTGACTGCGGCAAGATAGGGGATCATATCCTTGACCGAGGCGATGGCCGGTTGCGATTCCGCCGCCAGCGCCAGCATCGCCGCTCCGTCGCGCAGCGAAGAGCCATAATCGCTGCGCCAGCCGGAATTGACCGGTGTGGCTTTGGCCAGTTCGAACGCCGAGCCGAACGCCCGCTCCGCCCCCTGCTGGTCGCCATACAGCGCCAGACTGGCGCCGAGCTGGGCGCGCGACATCGGGCTGGAGAAATTGTTGATTTCGCTCTCCGCATAATAGCGCAGGTCGCTGACCGAGGCCCGCCGGTTGCGCGCCAGAACATAGACCGCGTAGGCGATCTCGCTGCCCTGCGATTTGACGTCCACATCATAGGACAGTGCGTTCTGCAGTTTCTCCAGCGCCGACATCATCGCCTGTTCCGGCACGTCATAGCCGGTTTCGCGGGCGCGGGTCAGGAAATCCGTCACGTAGGAATCCAGCCACAAATCGCCGCTGCCCGGACCCCAGAGCCCGAAACTGCCGCCGGCCGCCTGATAATTCAGCACGCGGGCGATCGCGCCCTGGATACGCTCTTTCAATTCCGGATCTTCAGCAAGCCCCGCGCCTTTGGCCAGCTCCGACACATAGAGCAGCGGCAGCGCGCGGCTGGTTGTCTGTTCGGCGCAGCCATAGGGATAGCGGTCGAGCGTCATCAAAAGCGCCGGCACGTCAAACGCCGTGTTGCGCGACACGCCGATGCTGACGGATGAGCCGTCCAGAATGCTGGCCGACAAAAGCTCGCGGTCGATTTTAACGCTGCCGCCATTGGCCGCCAGCGGCACTTCAATGCGCGTGGTCACCGGAAGCGTGTCGGCGCGCACTGGGATGATCCGCGTCGTCGCCAATGCAAGCCCGCTCGCATGGGCGAGCGTCACGGTGACGCTGCCGCCGCCTATCTGTATGGCGCTGAGCGGGATCATCACAGTCTCCCGCGCCCCTTGTCCGAGAGTGACCGTTGCAGGCGGTTCATTGGCGGCAAGGCCGCCGGTCGTTTCGACCTTCAGCTGATACTCGCCCGCCGGTCCGTCCGTATTGGCGAAGTCGAGCTGCATCTGGGCGGTGTCGCCCTTCGCCATGAAGCGCGGCGCGCTGGCGACAATCACCACCGCATCGCGGATGATGAGGTCCTTGGTGGCGTTGCCGAGGCCATCCTTGCTCCACGCCACCGCCATCAGCCGCGCCGTGCCGTTGAACTGCGGCACGTCGAGCGTGACCACCGCGCGGCCGTTTTCATCAAGGCGCACGATGCCGGAGAACAGCGCCAGCAGTTTCTCCGTCGGCGGCGCGCCTTTCGACGAGGCCGTCGGCCCGTCTCCGCCGGTGCGCAGCTTGCCCAGTTCGCCCGCCGAACCATCGATCAGGCGGCCGTAAATGTCGCGGATTTCAAGGCCGAGCTGCCGCTGGCCAAAATACCAGTCGCCGGGGGCCGGCGGTTCATAATTTGTCAGGTTCAAAATACCGACATCCACCGCCGCCAGCATCACATAGGCCTCTTCGCCTGGCGCTGCGCCGGCAACTGCAACCGGGATTGTCAGGGACGCATTCGGCTTGACCTTGTCCGGCGTCTCTAAAGTGATTGCCAGCTTGCGGCTGCCCGGATCAATGCCGAGCCATTTCACGCCGATCGCGCGCGCGGGCATCCGCGATTCCTGGCTGTCGCCCGGCCTGAACAAAACCGCCGTGACATAGGCGCCCGCGCCCCAGTCGGCGCTGACAGGGATGGCCAGCGTCGTCCCGCCCACAGGCACGGAGGCGTTGATCGTCGTGAGGACACGCTCGCTGCCGATGGTGATCAACGCCTCACCGGCGAATTTCGGCGATATTTTCAGCTGCGCCGTCTCGCCCGCATTGTAGGTTTTCTTGTCGAGCGCGATTTCAAGTCCGTCCGGCGTCTCGATGGAGGCGGCGGGCACGTAATAGCCAGCGTAAAATTCGGCGCTGCTGGCGGGACCGTCCTCATCGGCCGACTCCACCGTCAGCCGGAACCTGCCCCATGAGACAGTCTGCGCGATCTCCACTTCCTTGTCAGCCGAAGCGTCGATCACGCCATTGGCGACTTTGGTGGTGAACTCGACCGGCTCATATTTCCAAGCAGCGCCGTCCTTGTACCATTGATAGTTCTGGTCGACCTTGACGAGGCTCCATTCAAGCCCTGCAATATCGATGCGCGCGCCCTCGGCATTGGCGGCGATAATTTTCAGCTTGGCGACGGAGCCCTCCGGCACTTCGCCGCCTTCAAAGCCGGGTTTGATGCCGATCATGTCGCCGGGAGGCGTGATTTCAAGCGCCAGGCTCTTCTCGACCGCACGGCCACCGCTCTCGCGCATGCGGATCACGACATTGCCGGTCAGGAGCCGCGATGTGTCCGGCGCGCCGTCAGCCGAAACCTCAATGGTCGTTTTGCCTTCCTCATCGAGAGCCGGAAGGCCTTCCAGATTCGTGCGCCCGTCCGATTCAGACTTGGCCTCTTCGGTCAGCCCGAACACATAACCGGGAAAAGCCGCCCAGCTCTGCGTCGGCGTGATCACCAGCTCGCCCTCCATCGTCAGGCCGGCGGCCGGCGCGCCGTAAAGGTAGCGCCCGGCGACATCCACGTTGGATGGCTCGCCGATGGTCAGCTTGCCGCCTGTCAGGTCAAAATCGATCCGGTCAGGCACAAAATCCTCGACCAGAAACATTTTCTCCGCCAGCGCCTCGCCCTTCGGATCGGTGTAGACTTTCATCATCCATGCGCCGCGCTGCGCGTTTGTCTGCAGCGCCAGATCGACCGAATGACCGCCCAGCGACGAGCCATCCGACGCCATGCGCCGGTCCTCAACGCCGTCAGGCCGGGTGAAGACATACATGAGCGGCAGATTGTCCACGGCGCGCGCGGCGCTGTCGCGGACGATTACATTGGCATGCACCGTTTCGCCGGCGCGGTAAATGCCGCGCTCGGTCCAGGCGTAGAGGTCAAGCGCGCCCGCTGCGGGCCTTCCGGTGACGCCGCGGTCGGACAGGTCAAATCCGGCCTTCGACATATCAAGGAACACAAAGTCGTCGACGCCCTTGCCGGCGGTGATCGCGGCGGGCGCAAGACCCGAATTTCCGCGCATCAGTCCAGCCACGAATACAGCCTTACCCCCAGCGTCGGTCACGGCTTCGCCCAAAAGCTCGTTGTTTTTGGCGATGAGTTTCAGCGCGACGCCCTCAATCGGCTTGGCCGAACCGAGCGAGCGGGCAAAAACAGAAAGTCCGTCCTCGCCGGCAAATGTCGTCAGGCCGATGTCGGAGACAACAAACCACTGCGTCGCCCTCGGATCCCATTCCTCAGTGCGGTCGCCCTCAAGCTTCGCGGTCAGTACATAGACGCCCGGCGCGCGTTTCGGCAGCGCCTCGTCCACGGGAAAACTGGTTGTGACTTCGTCGTTCAGCGAATTCTTGATTGCCAGCTCACCCTTCCAAACCGGCTCGCCGATCTCGTCTTGGATGCGTTGGATGGCGTAGAAATCGAGCTGGGTGAGAAACTGTTCGCCGTTCAGGAGCTGTGTCAGCGAACGGTCACCAACACGGTAGAGTTCCACCAGCGCACGGTCGGCGTTGACCGAGACAACAGGAATGCCGCGCCGCGCTGTGCCGGGCAGCACGAAATTGTCGCCGTTGAAACGCACGCTCTTAGCGCGGTCGCGGATGAAGGCGTTGATTGTCACCGGCTTTTCCAGAACCTCACTCACGGAAGACGGCAAGCCGGCGCGCAGCGAAATCCGGTAGCGCCCGCCATGCTTGAGATTATCAAAACATATCTCATTGCTGCCGACTTCAAGCGTCTGCGGCGGCGCGCCGTCGAGCGTCACAAAGGATTTATAGTCCGCATCTGTCAGCGCTTCCGAGAACTGCACGCAGGCGCGCGGCGTTGCCGCGTCCGGGTCAACCGTGTTGCCGGTGACGCGGAACCCATAACGGGTCCGCGCATCGGCGAGGGCTGCCTGAATGGCGGGTGAGTTTGCCAGCTCAAGGCTGGACTTGTAGGCTTCGAGGACAGGTCTGCCCGCCTGCTGCCGGTCAAGCGCCTGGCCCAATAGGCTGAGCGCTTCCGCGCGCTCGGAAACGGTGCGCGAGGTCTGATAGGCGTTCATCGCGGCTGAGACTGCGGCCTGCTGCAGCGTCGAAGTCTCATCTGAATTGGGAACGATCTTCAGCGCGGCGCGGGCGATGCCCGACCACAGCGCGCTTTCTTCGGGCGAAAGCGAAACCGCCACGCCGAACTTGTAAAGCGCGGTGCGCGCGTCGCCGGTCCGCTCGGATGACAAGGCGGCTTCGCTCAGCGCGCTGATGCTCTCTTTGTTGTCCTTGGGTGCGGCGGCGATGATGTTGGTGCGGTAGAGCGCGGCGGCGTCGGCATAGTTGGAGGCAAATGTCAGCGCAGCCGGCGCGCCAAGGTCAGGTTCTCCCGTGCCCTCAACAACTTTTCCCGCAATCGACCCGGCAAAAGTCTGAAGCTCGCCGAAATCAGTCTTGAGGAAACACCACTTGGCTTTGGCGTTATAGGTGAAAGCGCGGCACTTATTGTCATCAATGCAAATGCTCTTGCACTGGTCGAGGCTCACATCCTTTTCAGAACGCAGATCAAAGCCAAAATAGTCGCCATCTTGAGTCATGACGATTTTGCGCCTGGTTTCCGCCGCTGACGCAGGCAGGACAAGCCCTGACAGACCCAAAATCAAAACAATGAATGCAAAATAGGCGCGCTTGGCCATGGCTCACTCCCAATATTCCCGCCCCTGCCGCAAATTGTCGAACCGGCTGCGGGGTTTGTCAATGGTTTCGCGAGTTAAGCAGCTGAAATATTTCGTGAAATATCAAGCTGCAAACTGGATGTCGTGCAGCGCGGAATAGAAGGATTCGTTCTTGATAAGCTCGGCATGCGTGCCGCTCTCGGCAACTTTGCCGTCCTGAATCACGCAGATCACATCGGCGGAGCGTATGGTCGAGAGCCGATGTGCGATCACCATGGCGGTGCGGCCCTTGAGCAGCCCCTCCAGTGCCAATCTCACCTGCTGTTCGGACTCTGCGTCGAGCGCCGACGTCGGCTCGTCAAGCAGGATGATCGGCGCGTTCTTGAGCAGCGCGCGGGCAATCGCAATGCGCTGTTTCTGCCCGCCGGAAAGCGATACGCCGTTTTCGCCAACCTGCGTTTCATAGCCGCCCGGAAAGTCGCGGACGAATTCGTCCGCATGCGCCGCCTTGGCGGCTTCAAGGATGGCCGCATCCTCCGCGCCCTCCGATCCCATCGCGATATTGTCGCGGATGGTCCCGGCAAACAGGAATGTGTCCTGGCTGACATAGGCGATGGCGCGGCGCAGCGAGGCCGATGAGACATGCCGTATGTCCTGCCCGTCGATCATGACTGCCCCGGCTTCCGGATCATAGAGGCGAAGGATTAGATTGAGGATTGTGGACTTTCCGCCGCCGGAAGGACCGACAAGAGCGGTGACTTTGCCCTGCGCTGCCTTGAACTTCATCCTCTTCAGGACCGGCATATCCGGCTGATAGCCAAAAGTGACGCCGTCGAATTTGACCTCGCCCTTTGTCACTAAGAGCGGGGCGGCGCTATCAGCCTCAGCCATCGCATAGGGTCGGTCGGCCAGCGCAAACATCATCCGCACACCGGCCAGTCCGCTTTCCAGCGAAATCTGAAGCCGCGCCAGCCGCTTGGCGGGCTCATAGGCCAGCAGCAGCGCCGTGAGAAATGACATGAGCGCGCCGGGAGTCTGACCTTCAGTGTTCATCAATGCGCCTGCGAAAACGATGACCCCCGCGATAGCCAGCCCGCCCAGAGTTTCCATCAGCGGGTTGGTTCCCGCGCCAAGCATCGCGATGCGGTTTGCCAGCCGCTCAGAGGTCGTCACCGCCGCATTCATCTCGCCGCGCAGCTTGTCTTCTAGATTGAAAGATTTGACGACCTTTATGCCGAAAATTGTCTCCTGCATGATGCGGACGATTTCGGCCAGTGAGACATACTGCCCGCCGGCGATTTTCTTCACCTTGCGGGCGAGAACGCTGATTCCAAAAATCGCGGGAGGACCGATGAGGAATGCCGCGAGCGACAGCCAAGGCTGCTGGATGACCATGACAGCCAAGAGGCCAATGAGCGACAGAAGATCGCGCACGCCTGCCACCACCAGCAGATTGAGCACATCCCGCGCCGCCGCCGCATTCTGCGTCATACGGGTGATAAGATCGCCGGACTGGAACGAATGAAAGAACTCGAGGCCGTGGCCAAGTATGCGGTCATACAATTTCCGCTGCTGATCCGCGACTATGGCGTTGCCGGCGCGGCTCAGAAAAACCGACTGAACAAAAACCGCCGTGCCTTTGATAATGAAAATCAAAGCCACCAATCCCGCCACGAAGTATATTCTGCCTGTGTCGCGGGTGAGCAGAAGCTCATTCACCACATCGCGCATGATCCAGGCGCTTAGCGCCGTGGCGGCCGCGACGACTATCATGGCGGCTATGGCCGCCGCATATTGCGGCAAGTGCCTGCGGAAGTTTTCCCTCAGCAGGCGCTTGAGCAGCCGGATGTTTTCGCTGTTCCTGAAAATTCTGAGCAAGTTGCGCGAGCCGCTCCAATAGGACCCTCAATGGAGGGTCTGTGCCTCAGAAGACCAAGCCGAATCCTGCCTGCCCGGCCTGTGTTGCGCCGTCTATAGGCTAACGAACATGGCCCCTCAACGGATTTATTTGAACGCCAACTCAGACAATCCCGCCGCCCGCGCCCGTCACCTTTGGCCGGATGGCGCTGACTTTCGTGCGGTATCCGCTTGCCCGGTAAGCGGCGATGGGGTCAATTGCGCCGCCATCTTCCATACGCGCCGTTGCAAGGATCGGCTCAACGTCCGTGCGGAACGCGTCTTTCAGCGTTTCGGATGCCATCAGCGCGTCGTTATCCTTCTGGAATCCGTCAAGCGCGGACCGGTCCACCAGCAAGGCTTGGGCGTAGGCGCGGCGCACCTCGTTGGCCGAGCGCATCAGGCTCTCGATCGGATCGGTGACATTGTGCGACTGGTCGTGCATGTGGGCGGGCTTGAAGCCTTTGACCTTGCAGAGCTCCGCATCGACCAGCTCATTGAAAACGAGGAACAGGCGGAACGGGTCGATGGAGCCGGTGTCGAGATCATCGTCGCCATATTTGGAATCATTGAAGTGAAACCCCCCGAGCTTTCCCGTCTGAATCAGCCGCGCCACGATCATCTCGATGTTCACGTTCGGCGCGTGGTGGCCGAGATCGACGAGGCAGAACGCTTGGCTTCCCAGCTCCTGCGCGATCATCAAATTGGTGCCCCAGTCCTGAACGACCGTTGAATAGAAAGCCGGCTCGTACATTTTGTGTTCGGAGTAAATGCGCCAGTCCTTCGGCAGCGCTTTGACAATGTCCCTCATGCCGTCGAGATAGCGCTCAAAGCTTTTGGTGAAATGCGTCTGGCCGGGGAAGTTCGAGCCGTCGCCGACCCAGACGGTCAGGGCCTTTGAGCCGATGGCTTTGCCGATCTCGATACATTCAATATTGTGGTCCACCGCCTGCCTGCGGGTCGCCGCGCTGGCATTACTGAGCGAGCCGAACTTGTAGGAATGTTTCTGCCCCGGCTGGTCCTGGAATGTGTTCGAGTTCATCGCGTCAAAGCCGAGGCCGAGCGCCTTGGCCTTTTGCACCAGCTCCTTCGGGTCTTTGGTCTTGTCCCATGGAATGTGCAGCGAGACCGTCGGTGTCGCGCGCGTCAGTTCATGAATGACCGCACAGTCTTCCAGCTTGTCGAAAATATGCCTTGGCTCACCCGCGCCGGGGAAGCGGGCGAAGCGGGTGCCGCCGGTGCCGACGCCCCATGACGGGACTGCTACCGAGTAGGCTGACACCTTCTTCTTCACATCGTCAATATCGACGCCGCGCCGCGCCAGGCGATTGCCGAGCGACTGATAGTCTTCCTTCAGCGCTTTCGCGCCCCTGGCGTTTTCCGCCTTGATCAGCGAAGCGTCTATCATCATGGCGTCACCTGTCAGCGCGAAAAGGACGTGGCGTTGCCCGCGTCCACATTTAGGAAATTTCCGGTGGATTTGTTCGAAAGGTCCGACGCGAAGAAATAGACGCCTTCGGCGATGTCTTCCGGATACACCGAGCGCAGCAGCAGCGAGCGCTTGCGGTAGTGCTCCTCAAGCTCGTCCTCGGAAATCTTGTTTGACGCGGCGCGCTGCTGGCGCCATTCGCCCTGCCAGATTTTCGACCCGCGCAGCACCGCGTCCGGATTGACGACATTGACCCGGATGCCCAGCGGCGCGCCTTCGAGCGCCATGCAGCGGGCCAGATGCACTTCAGCGGCTTTGGCGGTGCAGTAGGCCGACGCACCCGCCGAGGCGGCGATGGCGTTTTTCGAAGCGATGAAAATCATCGAGCCGCCGATGCCCTGCCGCTTCATGATGCGGTAGCCTTCGCGCCCGACCAGGAAATAGCCGGTCGCCAGAATGTCCATATTTTTGTTCCAAAGCTCCAGCGTCGTGTCCTCGACATTGGCGGCAAGCGTGATGCCGGCGTTATTGACCACCACGTCCAGCCCGCCGAACGCCTCAAGCGTGCGGTCAAACGCCCCGATGACCGCCTGCTCCTTGGTGACATCCATCACCACGCCGCGAATTCTGTCTTTGCCGAACTGTTTAGCGAAACCATCCACCACTTCGTCCAGCGACTTGGAATCAATATCGGCGAGCATCACATTGCAGCCTTCGGCCAGCAGCCGCTGCGCCGTCGCCGAGCCGATGCCGCCAGCACCGCCGGTGATGAAAGCGGTGCGGCCCTCCATGCTTTTGGCCTTCGGCATGCGCTGCAGTTTCGCCTCTTCGAGCAGCCAGTATTCGATGTCGAAAGCCTCCTGCGCCGGAAGCCCCTGATAGTTGGAAACGCCCGACGCGCCGCGCATGACGTTGATGGCGTTGATGTAGAACTCGCCGGAAATGCGCGCGGTCGCCTTGTCTTTTGCAAACGTGATCATGCCGACGCCGGGGACGAGGTAAACCACGGCGTTTGGATCGCGCATTGCCGGCGAATTGTCGTGTTTGCAGGAATTGTAATAGGCGGCGTAGCCTTCGCGGTAGGCGGCGATGTCATTTTCCAAACCTGCAAGCGTCACATCGACGTCAGGGTTAGACGGATCAAAACTGACCACCAGCGGTCGGATTTTGGTGCGCAGGAAATGGTCAGGGCAGGAAGTTCCAAGCGCTGCCAGGTCTTCAAGCCGCTTGGAGCCGACGAACTCCAGCACGGCGGCGCTGTCGTCGAAATGTCCGGCCTTCTTTTCCGAGGCGCTGATCTGGCCGCGGATGACCGGCATGAGTTTGCGGGCAATGGACCTGCGTTCGGCATCAGGCAACGCCTTGTATTTGACGCCGCCAAATGCCGCCTTCCCCGCCGTCCTTTCGTCCAGCCAATCCATGGCGCGGCTGATGATGCGCAGCGTTGTTTCATAACACGTCTTCGGAGTGTCGCCCCAGGTGAACAGGCCATGGCTCTCAAGCACAACGCCAATTGACCCGGGGTTTTCAACACAGAATTTCTCCAGCCAAAGCCCCAGCTCAAACCCCGGCTTTTTCCAAGGCAGCCAGCCGATTTCGCCGCCGAAAATCTCCGCCGTCAGCGCCTTTGAATCCTTCGAGGCCGCAATGGCGATGATGGCGTCGGGGTGCATGTGGTCGACGAATTTGCGAGGCACGAAAGCGTGCAGCGGTGTGTCGATGGAGGCGGCGCGCGGGTTGAGGTTGAAGGTGCAGTGCGGCAGGAAGCCGACCATCTCGTCTTCAAAGGCGACGCCCCGGTAGAGCTTTTTCAATGCGTGCAGCCGCTCCATGTAGAGCGTCGAGAACCCGTCCAGCTTGATGGTGCCCAGATCGCCGCCCGATCCTTTCACCCACATCACTTCGGCGCCTTCACCCGTGAGCGGATCTTTTTCCGTGATTTTCGAAGACGTGTTGCCGCCGCCGAAATTGGTGATGCGCAGATCGGAGCCGAGCAGATTGGAGCGGTAAACCAGCCGTTCGGCTTCGCTCATACCTGCGGCCTCGCTGTCATCCCAAAGACTTGCAAGCTGCGGTGCTGACATTCCAGCCTCCTCCCAAAGCGGTGTGACACAAGGCCGGGGCCTTCTGGATATCGGCGATATTTAGACAGAAACCGTTGCGTGTCAATCAAAAACAGTCACAAACAATCATGTTGCACTGCAATATGATAATTTTTGACTGAAAATGATTGACACTGTCCGAAATGAATGAAATGTTAATTTGCTGGGAGGAACCATGCACGAGAGAGAGCGCCATCGGATCATTCTGTCTTCCGTCCAGGAAAAACCTGTCGTGACGGTGCAGGAGCTGGTCGATCTGACGGAAGCCTCCGAGGCGACGATCCGGCGGGACATCGCCGCGCTGCATCTGCAGAAACGCCTGCGTCGCGTGCGCGGCGGCGCGGAGGGCATCACGCCGCCGCAGTTTGTCGGCCTCGCCGGCCGCCCGTTCCGCGTCAATGAGACAATCAACGTGGCGCAGAAGCGCGCGATCGCCAGAGAAGCCGTCAAGCTTTGCCATGACGGCGAGTCGGTCATTATCAATGGCGGCACGACGACTTGGCAAATGGTCAATTTCCTGCATTCGCACCGGCTGCAGGTCTTCACCAATTCCTTCCCGATCGCCGAGCACCTGTTGCATCACTCGAAGAACACGGTGATGGTTTCCGGCGGCATGATTTACCGCGAGCAGAACATCATCCTCTCGCCCTTCGACAATGATGTGACGCGGAATTTCTACGCGCAGAAAATGTTCATGGGCGCACAGGGGCTCGGCCCGCTCGGCCTGATGGAAGGCGATCCGCTGCTCATCCAGGCGGAGCAGAAGCTGATCAATCAGGCGGACGAGCTGGTCGTGCTGATCGACTCCTCAAAATTCCGCCAGCGCTCGAGCCTCATCCTGTGCGGGCTTGACCGGATATCGACAATTATCACCGACGACGGCGTGGCGGACAGCGAACAGCGCATGCTGGAGAACGCGGGTGTCAAGCTGATTGTCGCGGGCGCGGGAACCGCAGCGCTTTTGGAGGAATCGACGTCGGCGGCATAGCCGGCGCTGGTGGAATGTTAAGTAACGCTCAAAGGGAGGAACCATTATGAGCAAGATGAAACTACTGATGGCAGGCACCGCGCTTGCCTTCACAGCTATGACCGGCATCGCCGCAGCCGACGCCATGATGGCCAAGCCGGGCGGCGCGGCCAATATCGTGCTGCTGCCGAAGTTCCTCGGAATTCTGCCGTTCGATCAGGCCAACCGCGGCGCGGAGGAAGCCCACAAGGAACTGGGCAACACCGGTTCGCTGCAATATATCGGACCGACGCCCGAAAACTCCGTCGCCGGCCAGATTGAAATGCTGACCACCGCGACGACGCAGAAGCAGAACGTTGTCATGCTGTCGAACAATGCGGGCGACCAGATCGCCGCGGCCGCCGAGGCCGCCCAGGCGGCAGGCACCAAGGTCGTGACATGGGACTCGCCAATTCCAAACGGCAAGGGTGAGACCGTGTTCGTGGCGCAGGTCGATTTCGGCTCAATCGGCGTGGTGTTGGCCGACATGGCGCTTTCGCTCGCAGGCGGTTCAGGTGAATTTGCGGTTCTCTCCGCCACACCCGATGCGGCGAACCAGAATGCCTGGATTGAAGCGATGAAGAAGACCCTGGCTGATCCCAAATATAAGGATCTGAAACTGGTCGATGTCGTCTATGGCGACGATCAGTCGGAAAAATCCTACAATGCCGCTTTGGCCTTGGTGGACAAGTATCCGAACCTGAAAGTCATCATGGCTCCGACGACCGTGGGCATCGCTTCGGCTTCCAAGGCTCTGCAGGACGAGAAGCTCTGCGACAAGGTGAAGGTCTCCGGCCTTGGCCTGCCTGCCGAAATGGTCAGCTACACGATGAACGGCTGCGCACCTGAGTTTGCGCTCTGGAGCTTTGTCGACCTTGGCTACCTGACCTACCAGACCAGCTACGCGCTTGCGACAGGGGCGATCAAGGGCGAGATCGGCGAAGAGTTCACCGCCGGCCGCATGGGCAACTTCAAGATCGAGGAAGATCCGGGCCGCAAAGGCTCGAAGCGCATCCTGATGGGACCGTTCACGGTCTACAACAAGGACAATGTTGAAGCCGCTTCCAAGTAAGCCGCTCCTTCCAGCGCACTCCAGGGCCGCCCCTTCCGGGCGGCCCTGTTGAACTTCGCACAATTTTTTCAGGGAACCCCGCCTTGTCCGAACCCGTCCTCGAACTGCGCAATATCTCCAAAAGCTTTGCCATGACGGCGGCGCTGAGCGATGTGTCGTTCACAGTAATGCCGGGTGAAGTGCACGCCATAGTCGGCGAAAACGGCGCGGGGAAGTCCACGCTCATCAAGATCATGACCGGCGTGTATCAACCCGATCAGGGAGCCATTTTCGCGGATGGAAAAGCCGTGACCGTGCGTTCAACGCAGGAGGCGCAGAGCATCGGCGTTGCCGCGATCTTTCAAGAGCCGATGGTCTTTCCAGACCTTGATGTGGCCGAAAACATTTTCATCAGCCATCAGGGGATGGGCGCTGTGATGAACTGGCGCGAGCTTTACAAGCGGTCGGACGAGCTGATCGCAAGACTTGGCGTGTCGCTTGACGTGCGCCGCGCCGCGAGCGGCCTGACGCTGGCCGAGCAGCAGACGGTTGAAATCGCCCGCGCCCTTTCCTTGAATGTCAAAGTGCTGATCATGGACGAGCCTACGGCCTCGCTCTCCGCGCACGAAGTTGAGCGCCTGCTCACAGTGGCCCGCGCCTTGAAAGCAAGCGGCGTCGCGGTGCTTTATATCAGCCACCGCCTCGACGAGATTTTCCAGATCGCCGACCGCGTCACGGTTTTGCGCGACGGCAAACATATTTCGACGCGCCCCATCGCCGAGGTCACGCATGACGGCATGGTGCGCGACATGGTGGGCCGCAACATAGACGCGTTCGCCATGAAGACCAAGCCCAATCCACTTGGGGAAAGGCTCCTGAGCGTGGAAAGGCTGAGCCGAGCAGGCGTGTTCCGCGATGTGTCGTTCGACCTGCATAAAGGCGAGATTCTCTGCTTCGCGGGTCTCGTCGGTTCGCGCCGCACAGATGTCGGGCTGGCTCTGTTCGGCATTGATCCGGCGAGCGCCGGACGCATCACGCTCGACGGCAAAGAGGTCGCCATCACCTCGCCGCAGCAGGCCATGGCGCTTGGCATCGCCTATGTCTCGGAGGACAGGCGCAAACTCGGCCTTGCCATGACCATGCCGATTTTCGCCAACGCCTCGCTGCCGAGCCTGAAGAAATTTCTGCGCCGTTTCGGACTGATCGACCGCAAGGCGGAGAATGACATGGCGGAGAGATACCGCAAGCAGCTGTCGATCAAATCGCCCGACGTTGTGACCGAAGTTGGCAAGCTTTCCGGCGGCAACCAGCAGAAGGTCATGCTGGCGAAATGGCTGGAGACCAAGCCGCGGCTTTTGATCTTCGATGAACCGACGCGCGGCGTCGATGTCGGGGCAAAGGCGGAGGTGCACAACATCATCCGCGATCTCGCAAAGCAGGGCGTCGCCATCATCGTGATCTCCTCCGACCTGCCGGAAGCGCTGGCGCTCGCCGACCGGATTCTGGTGATGCGCGAAGGGCGGCAGATGGGCGTTTTCAACATACAGGACTCGACGCAGGAGAACATCATCGCGGTGGCCACGGGACAATCATCTGTCGAACATATGGCGCTGGCGTCATGAAAAATTTCCATCCGCAAACCCTTCGTCTCACGGCGCTGGCGCTGGTGCTTCTCGGCACAGTGCTGTTCTTCGCCTCGCAGATTGACGGGTACTTCACGCCGCGCATGCTCAACCGCATCGCCACCTCGGTCGCCGTCATCCTGCCCATCGCCATCGGCCAGGCCATGGTGGTGATGACGCGCAACATCGATCTTTCGGTTGGATCGGTCGTGGGCATTTCCGCTTACATCATCGGGGATTTCCTCGGCACGTATCCGGACGTGCATCCAGTCATGGTGCTGATGATGGCAATGGCGCTGGGCGCATTCTGCGGCTCCATCAATGGGCTGCTCGTCTCGTATGGCCGTGTCCCGTCAATTATAGTGACGCTGGGCACTCTGGCTTTGTTCCGCACTTTTCTCGTTGAATATTCCAGCGCACGCACCATCACCACATCGAGCCTGCCCAAATGGCTGGTGGACCTGCCGCAGCAGACTTTGTTCTCCATCGGCCCAATCGATTTCCGCACCATTGTCGTCATGGCGCTTGCGGCGGCTGTCATTTTCTGGCTGGCGCTGTCGCGGTTGCGCGTGGCCCGCAAGCTCTATGCGGTCGGCTCCAACCCCGACGCCGCAGTCATCGCGGGCATCAACTCCGCCCGCGTCGTGTTCACCAGCTTCGTCCTCTCCGGCGCGCTGGCGGGGCTGGCCGGTTTCATCTTCCTCGCCAAGTTCGGCAACATCACAGTCGTCGCCGGCCTCGGCTTTGAGCTGAAATCGGTCGCGGCGGTGGTGGTAGGCGGCGTCAATATCTTCGGCGGCTCCGGCTCGATTTTCGGCGTCCTGCTCGGCACGGTTCTCGTTGACACGATCGACAACAGCCTGACGCGCTGGGCGGTGGTGTCGGAGTTCTGGCGCGACGCGCTGCTTGGCATGCTGATCATGACGGCGGTGGCCGCCGACACGTGGATGAGCCGCTCGTTCGGACGGATGAAAAGCAAGGCGGCGCTGGAAAACGTCAAAGCCCCCGCAGCGGCAGGAGCGAAAAGCTGATGGCCAGTCCCTCAATTCTGTCGCGGCTCGGCACATGGGAAGGCCTGCTGCTGGTCATTCTCGTCGTCACAGTCTCGGTCAATTCCGCCATCGTCCCGCAGTTTCTGACGCTGCAGAACCAGATCAACCTGTTCCAGCTGTCGATTGAAAAAATCATCGTGGCGCTCGCCATGACCTTCATCATCATAAATGCCGAGATTGACCTGTCCGTCGCCTCCGTCATGGGCCTGTCGGCCTGCGCCTTTGCGATCATGGTTCAAAGCAGCGTGCCCGCCGGATTGGCGATTGTCCTGTGCCTGATGCTCGGCGCGTTGGCGGGCGGCATCAACGCCTTCTTCATCGCCTATATCGGCATCCCGTCGCTGGTGGTGACGCTTGCCATGCTCATCGGCTTCCGCGGCTTTGCCCGTGTGCTGCTCGAAGATCAGGGTATTGGCGGGTTTCCGGCCTGGTTCAACAGTCTTGGCCGCGACGCATTCATCGGCCCGTTCCCATTGTCGCTGGTCACCTTCGCCATCCTGTTCGTCCTCTGCGCCGTCATCCTGCACTGCACCGGCTTCGGGCGCCAAGTCTTCGTCATCGGCAACAATGCCGAAGTGGCCCGCTATTCCGGCGTCAACGTCAAACGCGTCAAGGCGATTCTATTCATCGCCTGCGGCGTCATCTCCGCGCTCGCCGGACTGTTTTATGCGGCGCGGCTCGCCTCGGTGCGCGGCGACGCGGCAAGCGGCTTTGAGCTCGACATTATCACCATGGTGCTGCTCGGCGGCGTCAGCGTCTTTGGCGGGCGCGGCACGATCATCGGCGTTCTGTTCTCAATTCTGATTGTCCTCAACCTGCGCAACGGCATGGCGCTGATGAACATAACGGGGCATATTCAAACGGCAGTGATCGGCATCCTGTTGATTATGTCGGTGCTTGGCCCCAATCTGGCGGAGCGGTTCAGGGACTTGCGCAAGCCCGGCGGGGCCGCGTAAATTCTGGAGCGGCCCGTGGAAAAATACGCCTTCAAAATGTTTCTGAATCCCGGCATGAAAGCCGAATATCAAAAGCGCCATGACGAAATTTGGCCGGAACTTGTCACGCTGCTGAAAGACGCCGGCGTGTCGGATTATTCCATCCATCTGGATGAGGAGACAAACATCCTGTTTGGCGTTCTCTGGCGCAGGAAATATCACACGATGGGCGCACTGCCGCTTGAACCGGTGATGAAACGCTGGTGGGCGCATATGGCCGACATTATGCGCACGAACGAAGCGAAGGAGCCGGTCGCAATCCCGCTCGAAACCGTTTTTCACATGGCATGAAGATGGCAGAGCCGCGCCGCATTGCCGTCATCGACATTGGCAAGACCAATGCGAAAGTTGTTATTGTTGACACGGCGGCGCTTGCGGAAAGCGCCGTCCGGAGAATTCCCAATACAGTGCTGCGCGGCGGCCTCTACCCGCATTTCGACATGGAGAGCCTGTGGGACTTTGTCCTTGCATCCCTTCGGGAGCATTATGCTGCCAGGCCCTTCGACGCCATTTCGATCACCACGCATGGAGCGAGTGCGGCATTGGTCAGGCAAGACGGCTCACTTGCGCTTCCAGTGCTCGACTATGAGCATACCGGTCCCGACGAGCTGACCGATGAATATGACGCGGTCCGCCCGCCATTTTCCGAAACTTTCTCGCCGCGCCTGCCGATTGGCCTAAATCTGGCGGCGCAGATTTTCTGGCAGCAGAAGCGTTTTCCGGAGGAGTTCGCAGAGGCCGCGCACATATTGATGCTCCCCCAATACTGGGCCATACGGCTCACCGGAATTGCAGCAAGCGAAGCGACATCGCTCGGCGCGCACACTGACCTTTGGCTGCCGGCCAAGGCGGATTTCTCTTCGCTTGTGACGAGCCAGAGTTGGCGCAAGCTGTTTCCGCCGCTGCGCTCCGCCTTTGATGTTCTTGGTCCGCTCAAGCCAGAAATTGCGGCGGCAATTGGAATTGAAAAGCCGATGCAAGTCACCTGCGGCATCCATGACTCCAACGCCTCGCTGCTGCCGCATCTCATGTCGCGCAAAGCGCCCTTCTCCGTCGTGTCCACCGGCACATGGGTTATCATTTTTTCCGCCGGGGCAGGCTTGGACAGACTCGATCCCGCCCGCGACTGTCTCGCCAATGTCGATGCGTTCGCCCGTCCTGTCGCGTCGGCGCGGTTCATGGGCGGCAGGGAGTATGAAATGATCGTGCCGCCTGGCGTCGAGGGAAATGACAATTCGCTGCGCCAGGTGCTGGATGAGACCATACTGCTGTTGCCCAGCGTCGAGCGCACGTCCGGCCCGTTTCAGGGAATGAACGCCAAGTGGTCGCCTGAGGAGCCGCAGGGGGCCGCCCGCGCTTCCGCCGCCTCGCTCTATCTCGCCATGATGACGGCGACTTCGCTGGATTTAAGCGGCGGCGCGGGCGATGTCATTGTCGAGGGCCCCTTTGCGAAAAACAGCGCCTATCTTGACATGCTCACCGTCGCCACAGGCCGCAACGTGATCGCCGTGCGCGGCTCCAGCACCGGCACCAGCATCGGTGCGTCGCTTCTCGCGCTCGGCAGGGAGCATGCGTTTGAAAACGAAGCGGTGGCACCCTCCCCGCCTTCGGCTCATATCAGGGCCGGATTGGCGCGGTGGCGGGACGCGTGGAGGGCGGCGGTCCTGTTTCGCTCTACGAGCAACTGAGGACGAATATCCGCTGGCCGTCGCGGAACAGATCGCGCAGCCTCGGGACTTGACCAGGCCACATTAAAGGTTGCAATATTGTGTGGGCGGGGGACTTATGGCGACTCTCTATTCGATCAAGCCGTCGTTCCAGAATGTGCTGCGCCCCTTGGCGGCGGGCTTGGCACGGCTGGGCGCAACGGCGAACATGGTGACGGTTGCGGCTGCATTTCTGTCCATCGCTGCCGGAGTGGCGATTGCCCTGTTTCATCCATACCGGCACATCTTCTGGCTATTGCCCGTTGTGCTGTTCGTCCGCATGGCACTCAATGCCATTGACGGCATGATGGCGCGGGAATTCGGACAGAAATCGACGCTCGGCATGTATCTCAATGAACTGACCGACGCAGTGTCGGACGCCGCGCTGATCCTGCCATTCGCGCTGATCGCGCCCTTCCCGTCATGGGGAGTTGTCCTGTTTGCCATCATCGCTGTGCTCACTGAATATGCCGGGGCGCTCGGCGTCATCGCGGGCGGCGCGCGGCGCTATGAAGGACCTTTCGGCAAGAGCGACCGGGCGCTGGCGCTGGGTGGCGTTGCGGTGCTTTTGGCGCTTGGCGTCACTTTCGAAGGATGGGGCAAATTCGTTTTCCCCTTTATGGCGCTCCTGTCTGCGCTCACCGTCATCAACCGCGCGCGCGCCGGGCTGAAGGAAAGCAAATTATGACAAGCGCCCCGCGCACGCTGGAATCAGCGGCGGAAGCCAGATTCAAGACGCACGACGGCAGCGATATTTTTTTCCGGGTCTGGCGCTCGTCCGTGACGATTCCCAAGGGCGCTGTAATCCTTTTGCACAGGGGCCATGAGCATTCAGGCCGCGTCGCGCATTTGGTGGAGGAACTCGGCCTGGATGACTACGATTTCTATGCATGGGATGCGCGCGGTCACGGCAAGTCGCCCGGCGTGCGGGGATATTCGCCGTCCTTCGCCGCCTCGGCGCGCGACCTCGACTGCTTCGCGCGTCATATATGCGAGACAGGCGGCTTTGAGATCGAGGAAGTGGCCGTCATCGCCCAGTCGGTCGGCGCGGTTTTGGCCTCGGCATGGGTGCATGACTACGCGCCGAAAATCTGCGCGCTCATTCTGGCATCCCCCGCCTTTTCCGTGAAGCTCTATGTGCCGTTGGCGCGGGAGAGCATCCGGCTGTGGCAGAAGATCAAGGGGCGGTTTTTCGTCAATTCCTATGTCAAAGCGAGGTTCCTGACGCACGACCCGGAGCGCATCAAGAGCTTCGGCAATGACCCGCTCATCACCCGTCCCATCGCCTCGAACATCCTGCTTGATCTCTACGACACAGCCGAGCGCATCGTTCCCGACGCCCGCGCCATCATCGCGCCGGTGCAGATGTTCATCTCCGGCAGCGACTGGGTGGTGCGGCACAAGCCGCAGCATGATTTTTTCGTCAATCTCGCCAGCCCGTTGAAAGAGCGGCAAGTGCTTCCCGGCTTTTTTCACGACACGCTGGGAGAGAAGGACCGCGCGCCGGTCTTGGCCGAAATCAAACGTTTCATCGAGGCGCGGTTCGGCGAAGCGCCGCAGGCGCTTGAGCTGCTTGAGGCGGACAAATCCGGCTTCACCCGCGACGAGGCCGACAGGATTTCAACACCGCTTGGTCTCTTGACGCCAAGGGGACTGTACTGGGCGCTGACGCGCCTTAACATCCGCTTTGGCGCATGGTTTTCGCAGGGCATGAAAATTGGCATGAGGACCGGTTTCGATTCCGGCTCGACGCTGGACTATGTCTATGAGAACCAGCCGCGCGGCTTTGGCCCCGGCGGCAGGATGATCGACACGACTTTCCTCAACTCCATCGGCTGGCGCGGCATCAGGCAGCGGAAAGTCCATCTGGAGGAAATGATTGGTCGGGCGCTGGCGCAGCTGAAAAAAGCCAAGCGGTCAACGCATGTGCTCGACATCGCCGCAGGCCATGGGCGCTATGTGCTCGACGCGGTTGAAAAGTCTGATATCAAACCGGATTCCATCCGCCTGCAGGACTATTCGCCGGTCAATGTCGAGGCCGGGAACAAGATGATCGCCGCGCGCGGTCTCGATGCCATTGCGTCATTCCATGAGGCCAATGCTTTCGATGCCGAGAAGCTCGCGGCTATTTCGCCAAAACCCGATCTCGCCATCGTCTCCGGCCTCTATGAGCTGTTCCCCGACAATGGACAAATCAGCGCGTCACTCACCGGCCTCGCCAAAGCCATGAAGCCGGGCGCCCTGCTCCTCTATACCGGCCAGCCTTGGCACCCGCAGCTGGAAATGATCGCCCGGGCGCTGACCTCGCACCGGGGCGGCGCGGCCTGGGTGATGCGGCGGCGCACCCCGGCCGAGTTGGACCAGCTTGTCGAGGCGGCGGGGTTCCGAAAGCTTGAGCAGCGGATTGACGAGTGGGGGATTTTCACGGTGTCGATGGCCGAGCGGGTGAAGGGCTGATTTTGGCGGACGCTTTGCCGAAAGTTCCGGCAGCCAAGCGTACCGCGCTCTGGCTCGTTTTCCTCGGCCCGTTTTTCTATACGAGCTATGGCCTGTCCAACTATCTAGCCTCGCTGCGCGCCAGCGTGCCGGACGTGGCCATGGACTGGGAGCAAGCCATTCCGTTCATGGAATGGACGATCATTCCCTATTGGTCGATCAACCTCTTCTATGTGGCGACGCTTTTTTTCAGCGGCGATGAGGCAGAGGTAGACCGCACGGCCAAGCGCTATCTGACCTGCCAGATCATCGCTGTCTTCTGCTTCATCCTGTTCCCGCTGCGCGCTATTTTCGTCAAGCCGGAAACGAGCGGCCTGACCGGCTTCATGTTCGACGCGCTCGGCAGTTTCGACAAGCCGTTCAACCAGGCCCCGTCGCTGCATATCGCGCTGCTGGTCATCATCTGGGATCATTGGCGGGGGCGGCTCTGCGGCTGGGGATTGCGGCTCTGGCATGTCTGGAGCGCCATGATCGGCTTATCGGTCCTCACCACGTTTCAGCACCATGTCATGGATATTCCGACGGGCGCGCTGCTTGGCCTATTTGCGCTGTGGCTGTTTCAAGGTGGAAATCCGGCTTATGCGAAAGTGGCGGCGCGAGGGAAAAAAAGGCTTTGGAAGGTTGGTCGTTTCTACGCAATCGGCGCGGCCATGTTCCTTTGCCTTGCGATCTTTTCCCTGCGCTTGACGCCGCTCTCGCTCCTCTGGATCTGGCCTGCCATTTCCCTCGCCCTCGTTGCCGCCGCCTATTTTGGCCTTGGCGTCTCAGTTTTTCAAAAGCGGACTGACGGCGCTGTTTCGCTCGCCTCATATCTGCTGTTGATGCCCTATCGCTGGGGCGCGCGTATCAACGCCTGGGCCTGGACGCGCAGGCTGCCGCCAAGCGTTCAGGTGTCCGCAAATGTCTGGCTCGGCCGCATCCCGAAAGAGTCTGAAATCAACGGATTCAGCGCCGTCATTGACATGACCGGCGAAATGCCTGTTCCAAAGCTTGGAGGCGTTGAAGTGAAGGCTTTTCCGATGCTTGATCTCGCCGCTCCGCCGATTCAAACTTTGAGGAGAGCCGCGCAAGCGATTCAAAAGACTCAGGAAAACGGCAAGGTCCTCGTCTGCTGCGCCCTCGGAATGCAGCGCAGCGCCGCCGCTGTTGCGGTCTGGCTGGTGAGCGCCGGCCACGCGGCGGACGGTGCGGAAGCTATCGCCATTGTTCGCAGGACAGGGCGGCCCGTCCATCTCGAGGCTGCGCTGGTTGACGCGGCTTTGGAGGAACGGCCATGAGCGCGGCGGCCTTTGCGGCAAAGCTGCGGATCAGCGCGCTTGCGGGGATTGCCCTGGTCGGTGCTGTGTTTTTTGGCCTTCCGGTATTTGCCGGTTTTCAGAAGCCTGCAAGCCTTTTGCTCTGGTCCGGCTTTGCCCTCGCCGCCGCCGCCGCGCTGGCGCTTTCCATCTACATTCTGTTCGACGCCATGCTTTTCCGTCTGCTCGCCTCTTATGAAATCGAGGAGGCTGGCTGTATTGCTGTTGACCGCTTTCTCGCCCGCGCCGGGCTGCGCAAACTGCCGGAGGAAAACCGGACGCTCGCGGCGCGCATCGCCGGAACTGCGCGGCTGCTGAATTACCAGCATGCGGCGCTGCTTGTGTTCCTGGCGCTTTTTGTCTTTATGGCGGCGGGGGATTTTTCGTGATCGATCACAGGCCGATTTTGCAGAAGCTGGCGGGCATGGTCCTGGCGGGCTTGGCGCGCGGCATCACCGGCGTGCGGCCGATCTGGCAGGGGACAGGCCCGTCGGAGCGGCAGCGCATTTATTTCTCCAACCATGCCAGCCATGGCGATTTCATCCTCCTGTCCTCCTGCCTTGAGCCGGAGGAGCGCGCCCGCACCCGCGCGGTAGCGGGGGCGGACTATTGGAAGGCGACGAAATTCCGCCGGATGCTTGCGACCGATATTTTGAACACGGTGCTGGTCGAGCGGAACTGGGTCGAGCGCAGCGAAGACCCGCTTGAGGTGATGACCGGCGCGCTGAACTCAGGCTATTCGCTGATCTTCTTTCCGGAAGGTACGCGCAATATGAGCGACAAGCCGCTGCTGCGTTTCAAATCGGGCCTCTACAATTTGGCGCTCGCCAAGCCTTCGGTCGAGCTTGTGCCCTGTTGGGTGGAGAACATGTCGCGGGTCCTGCCGAAAGGCGCGTTCCTGCCCGTGCCGCTTCTATGCCGCGTCATTTTCGGCGCGCCGATCACGCTGGTGGAAGGTGAAGAGCGGCGGGACTTTCTCGACCGGGCGCAGGCGGCGCTTCTGGCGCTCAATCCGGCCAAGGCGGAGGGCGCCGCGCATGTATGACGGGATGATGTTCCTGGTCGCCGTGCTCTGCGTCTTAAGCGCCGCGAGCCTTGTCGCATACACGCTGACATCGCGCGCCACCCGCAACGGCGCGTCCCTGCCCCCGGGCCTTGCCAACCTCAATTCCCGCATCAAAGCCTGGTGGGTCATGGTGATCGCCATCACGATCGCCTTCCTGTTCGGCAAGCGCGGCGTGATTGTCCTGTTCGCCTTCATCTCCTTCGCCGCCCTGCGCGAGTTTGTGACGCTCACCCACACGCGGCGCGGCGACCATTGGATATTGCTCGGCATGTTCGCAATTATCATTCCGGGGCAATATTGGCTGCTCTGGACCGAATGGTACGGCCTGTTCTCGATCTTCATCCCGGTCTACTGTTTCCTCGCCATGCCGACGCTGACCGCGTTTTCCGGCGACACATCGCGGTTTCTGGAGCGTATCGCCGAGCAGCAATGGGGCATCATGCTGTCCGTCTATTGCATCAGCCATGTGCCGGCGCTGCTTATCCTGCCGATCCCCGGATTTGAGGCGAAGGGCGTGCTGCTGATCGCCTTCCTCATCGCCACTGTGCAGGGCAGCGATGTCTTGCAATATATCTGGGGCAAGCTCTTCGGCCAGCACAAGGTCGCGCCGCTGATCTCGCCGTCCAAGACATGGGAAGGCCTCATCGGCGGCGTCATCTCGGCCTCGATGATCGGCGCGCTCCTCTACAGGCTGACGCCTTTCACCCCCTTTCAGGCCGGCGTGATGGCGGGCCTCGCCTGCCTGATGGGTTTTTTCGGCGGCCTCGTCGCCTCCGCCATCAAACGCGACCGCGGCGTCAAGGACTGGGGCCATATGATCGAAGGCCATGGCGGCATGCTCGACCGCGCCGACAGCCTGATCTTCGCCGCGCCGGTGTTTTTTCATATGGTGCGTTTTTTCTGGACGTGACCGCGCAGCGCGGGTGATCCGTCCGCCGGTGTTCCGCGTAGCTTTCGCTAAACGGAACTGTGCTCATGAAACCGAAACTCTTTCGATCCACTTTTCTATGCGCAATGGCTTTTTCGGCCGCTGCGGCGCAGGCCGCGCCTCTTTCGGGCGACGAAATCAAAAGCCTGATCGGCGGCAAGCGCGTCTACCTGTCGACGCCGC
This sequence comes from Phyllobacteriaceae bacterium, assembly GCA_031373225.1. Taxonomy (GTDB): domain Bacteria; phylum Pseudomonadota; class Alphaproteobacteria; order Rhizobiales; family Rhizobiaceae; genus JANOYJ01. Next base: position 26,163 of record JANMMM010000294.1, read on the forward strand.
TTGGCCTCGAGCTGCCGCTCTATTACAAGAGCAATGGCACGGTGGTTGGCAACATTTCAGGCTTCTCCTTCGCCAGGCTGTTCACGCCCAGCGAGGCGGGCCGCTGGTGGACCAATGGCGCGCGGCTGTGTCAGAAATGGCCGACGTGGTACAAGGGCAAACAGTTCTGCTTCACGATCAGCAAAATCGGCGAGGCTAAAATCGCCTGGACGCGGGATGATGATTATTCCGGCACCGCGCGGATTGAGAACTGAGAATGCTGGTAGGCCCGGAGGGACTCGAACCCCCAACCAAGCGGTTATGAGCCGCCGGCTCTAACCATTGAGCTACAGGCCCGCCGCGCCGGGTCGTAGCGGATTGGCCGCGCCTCCGCAAGATGAATGGCGCGGCGCGGACAGCCGCAATTTATTTTTGCCGGGAACCCAAGGAACCGCGTCCGCCGCGCGTCTTTCTTCTGCAACAATCCGCCACAATCGGCTGGCACTCACCCTCTTAAGGGACAATCTGGAGACTGAACATGCGCAATTCCACGTTGATCGCCGCTCTTGCCGCTTTGAGCGCGGCAATTTACACCCTGCCCGCCGGCGCAGCCGATGAGCTGTCTCCGCGCATCATCGTCAGCGGCGAGGGCCATGCGTCTGCGGCGCCTGACATGGCGTTGATTTCGCTGACGGTGCTGCGCGAGGCGGAGACGGCGCGCGCCGCTCTAAATGACAACAGCAAAGCGATGGCCGAAGTGCTGACTGCGATGAAGGCCGCCGGCATCGCCGACAAGGATCTGCAGACCGCCGGGTTTTCGATCCAGCCGCGCTATGTCTATCCGGACCAGAACAAGCCGGAACCCGAGCAGCCGAAAATCGTCGGCTATTCCGTTGTCAACACGCTGTCCCTGCGCATCCGCGACCTTTCAAAGCTGGGCGAAATCATCGATCAGGCGGTGACGCTCGGCGTCAACCAGGGCGGCGACATCACTTTCGTCAAGGACGACACGTCCGGTCTGCTTGACGAAGCGCGTAAGAAGGCGATGGAGAACGCCGTCGCCAAGGCGAAGACGCTGACGGCCGCCGCCGGCGTTGCCACTGGACGCATTCTCGAAATATCCGAACAGTCATTCCAGCCGCAGCCAATCCCGATGCTGCGGGCCGAAATGGCGATGGCCAAAAGCGCGTCGGACGCCGTGCCGGTGGCGGCGGGCGAGAATTCCTACCGGGTCAATGTCAATGTGACGTTTGAAATCAAGCAATAGGTCCCACGGGAAATCCGCCGGGGCTTTTCCCGGCGGCTTTTCATTTCATCTGTCTCAGTATTGGATGACAGGGCAGCCTGGCTGGCGCGACAGGGTCACTTCGACGCGGCGGCCATGTTTCTTGCCCTTCACGACGATATAGTCTTGAAACGAATAGGCGCGGATATGGTGGAAACCGAGCGCCTGCGCTTTGTGAACCGCCTTGGCATTGGTGCAGAATCTCACCTTCCGGACGATCGGACGCGGATTGTATTCGCGGTAGCGCGGATGCACATTGCCGAACTGAAACTCAAGTTGAATGCCTGGCTGCACGTAGAAACCGTGGCGCGGCGGATGCGGGCGGGCTATCGGGCGCGGATGGCAGGCGGGGTGCCAGGGCATGTCAAAGCAATTGTGATTGAAATCCGGCGAGCGGTAGTAGAATTCGCGCTCGTCGCCGGCATAGCCGCCGGCCTGAGCCGCGCTGACGCCAAAGCCGAGAAATGCTGCAAGACCGAGCATTTTGAACATGGTTTTCATCGAAGCCTCCTTTGATGGGTCCACCATTATGGTGAATGTAACATGAATGGGCGCGGAAACCGACGTTCATATTCGGTTCATAATTAATGCTCAGAGCGGCTTGCGCAGCATGTGCAGCAAGTAATCATCGGTGCTGGCGAGGTCGCCTTCGAAGGCGGTCACTTTGCCGCGCACCGACACGCCCGCCTCATGCACTGAATTGGGACGGCCGCTGATCAGCGGGTGCCAGTCAAACAGGTCTTTGCCTTCATGCACGAGCCGGTAGCCGCAGGTGGAAGGCAGCCATGAGATCGTGCCCACATTTTCCGGGGTCAGCTGCACGCAGTCATGCACTTTTTTCGTGCGGTTCGGGTAATCGCGGCATTTGCAGGCGCCGGAATCAAACAGACGGCAGGCGACGCTGGTCCAGTGAATTTCGCCGCTGTCCTCGTCCTCAAGCTTGGACAGACAGCATTTGCCGCAGCCGTCGCACAAGGATTCCCACTCGGAGGGGCTCATTTCGCCAAGTGTCTTGGTTTTCCAGAAGGGTGCTTCGGACATGCTGTGTCTTAAACCGGGGCGCTTTAGCCGTCGAGACCCGATGAATGGAACTTGAACGGCAGTTTCACGTTAGCTTCATGCACAGATCATTAGTCCGGGTTCATGCCCGCATGTTGCGGCGGACCCGATTTTCGTCGCAATTTGCCGGGAAAACAAAAACTCAAAATTCCTTGAAGGGAAAATCTGCATGAAACGCGCCACATCCCTCTATGCCAGCGCGGCCATCGCCGCTTTGCTGGCCGCAGCCCCTGCTTTGTCTCTGACGCTGCCAAGGGAGCCCAGCCGTCAGTCTTTGATTGTCTCGGTTCAGGCAAGTTCCGCCGATGCCGAAGCGGCGCTGAACGACGCCTTGGCCAAGCTAGAGGCGGCCAAAGCCGAAGGCGCGGACACGGCGCCATTCGAGGCTGCGGTCGAAGAGGCAAAGGCGAACCTCGCCGCCGCCCGTGACGCCGAAGCCGCCGCCGCACAGGCCGCCGCAGAGGCGGAAGCTGCCGCCAAGGCTGCTGCCGAAACGGAAGCTGCCGCCAAGGCCGCTGCCGACGCCGAGGCCGCCGCTCAAGCTGACGCCGCTGCCAAAGCTGCCGCCGAGGCGGAAGCCGCCGCTAAGGCCGCGGGGGATGCGGAGGCCGCCGCAAAAGCCGCCGCTGATGGTGAAGCCGCAGCCAAGGTAGCTGCTGATGCCGAAGCTGCGGCTAAAGCCGCTGCAGATGCAGAAGCCGCCGCAAAGGCTGCCGGTGACGCCGAGGCCGCTGCCAAAGCCGCTGCCGAAGCCGAGGCTGCTGCGAAGGCCGCAGGAGACGCCGAGGCTGCGGCCAAGGCTGCCGGAGATGCAGAGGCCGCCGCAAAAGCTGCCGCTGATGCGGAAGCTGCTGCAAAGGCTGCCGCCGACGCCGAGGCTGCCGCAAAGGCTGCTGGCGATGCGGAGGCTGCGGCCAAAGCCGCTGCCGACGCTGAGGCTGCCGCGATTGCCGCCGCCGCTGCGGAAGCTGCAAAGGCCGCCGCAGACACTGAAGCTGGCAAGACTGTTGACGCCGACGCCGCCGCAAAGGCCGCAGCGGAATCGGAAGCGGCTGCGAAAGCGGCCGCAGACGCCGCCGCAAAGGCCGCCGCAGCTGCAGACGCTGCGAAGAGCCTGGATGCCGAGGTCGCCGCCAAAGCTGCCGCCGACGCTGAGGCTGCCGCGATTGCCGCCGCCGCTGCGGAGGCGCAAGCTGCAGCCAATGCGGCCGCCGCGCCGCCCGCGCTCGAAGTGCTCCCCGAGGCCAAGATGCAGGAGGCCGCGCCGGTGCTTGACAGCTTCAAGGAGATCGCGCCGCCGCCTCCGCCGCCGGTTGGAGGACAAGCCGCAGCGCCTGCGGCCGCGCCCGTGATGGCGCCCCCTGCCGGTCCGCCGCCAGTTGACGATGCTTCGGCGCGCGCGCTGCTGCTGCCTTTGGTGATCGGGGCCATCGGCCTTGAAATCGGCGAGCGCATCGACGCTTTCCCGCCGCCCCCACCCCCGCCGCCGCAGGAGGAGGTGCTGAAAATCATCGACGACCGGACGATTTTCACCATCAACAATGTCACGTTCGTTGAAGCGCCCGATTCGCGCCGGCTGGCCGAGACAGGCGACGAGATCATCATCGAGCGCCTTCCGCGCGGACGCACCCGCGAAACCATCGTGCGCGACAATGGCGTGCAGGTTGTGACGATCAAGAACCGCTGGGGCGATGTGATCCAGCGCTCGCGCATTCTCCCCGACGGACGCGAGGTGATCCTCGCCTACACGCCGGAATATGACCGCGAGGAATATGTCGAATGGCGCGACCCGGTCTATGACCTGCCGCCGCTCATCCTGCGTGTTCCGGTGCGCGAATACACGCTCAACGCCAGCCTGATCGAGGACGATGAGGACTATTACACCTTCCTCGAAAAGCCGCCGGTCGAGCGCGTCGAGCGCATCTATTCGGTGCTGGATGTCAAGCGCTCGGCCCGCGTGCGCGACAAGGCGCAGCGCATCGAAATGGGCAACATCACCTTCGGCTTCGGCACCGCCGACATTGATGAGGACCAGATCGACAAGCTGCAGGGAATGGCCGACGCAATGCTGAAGCTCATCAAGAAGAACCCGGCGGAGACCTTCCTGATCGAAGGCCATACTGACGCTGTCGGCTCCAACAACGCCAATTTGGCGCTCTCCGACAAACGCGCCGAAAGCGTCGCCATCGCGCTCAACAACGTCTTCGACGTGCCGTCGGAGAACCTGACCACGCAGGGCTATGGCGAGCGGTATCTGAAGGTGAAGACCGAGGCGAAGGAGCCGCTGAACCGCCGCGTCGTGTTCAGACGCATCACGCCGCTGGTGACGCCGGTCGCGAGCGCGGAGTAGTGCGCGCCAAATAATGGAATGGGCCGGGCATGTTCCCGGCCTCTTCACTTTTGATCATCCTCCACATGAAACCTATGCAGAACCCGGTGAAACACCGGCGCTAGAATCAGCCCCGCCACCGCGAAGATCAGCAGCCCGCAGAAGATCGCATAGACCCCGGCGAAAATCTTCGCCCCATCGCTCGTCAGTTCCCCCACCGGCCCCATGCCGGACAGGATCATCGCCGAGTTCAAAAACGCGTCCACCGGCTCCATTTCGGCGAAATAGCTGTAGCCCGCCATGCCCACGCCAAGCGCCGCCGCCACGGTCAGCGCGCCCGCCAAGACATTTTTCACCAGCCGCGAGCGGAACCGCGCCCTTGGCGCCAGCGGCTGGCCGGATTTTTCAAAGTGCAAAAGCCGCTGCATATCCACCCCGCTTCTTGCCGCCGCCATGATTGCGCGTCTATTCTTCGCCAGAGATCATAACCCGAATCGGTTCTTCATGAAACGTCTTGAACTCGCCGTTGAATCCCTGCTCCTCGCATCGCGCTGGATTTTGGTCGTCTTCTATCTCGGGCTGGCGCTGGCGCTTGCCGTCTATGCGCTGACCTTCGCCAAAAAGCTCTACGCCTTCATGCTAAGCGCGCTGACGCTGGACGAGGCGGACTCGATCCTCTCCATGCTCTCGCTCATCGACGCGGCGCTTGTCGCGAGCCTTGTCGTCATGGTGATGATATCGGGCTATGAGAGCTTTGTGTCGCAGTTTGACGCCGAGGACGACGTCCACTGGCTCGGCACGATCGATTCCGGCTCGCTGAAAATCAAGGTCGCCTCGACCATTGTCGCGATCTCGTCCATCGACCTTTTGCAGATTTTTCTCGACATCACGAAATACGAGAACGACAAGATGATGTGGGCGACGCTGATGCATCTCGCCTTTGTGTTCTCGGCGCTGATCCTGGCCTATGTTGACCGGCTGACCCATGCCGGCAAGGCGGCGAAGAAAGAGCGCGAGACGATCTGAGTTGGAACTGACTGCAGTTCGTTTTGAAAAACTCTACTGACGACTTCTAACGCTTCCGCGCCCCTTCGGCCCTCCATCAGTATCGGATTCCTCTTCTCTCCGTTTGTCTTTGGGACTTTCCAAACGCGGAGGCTCAGGCAAGGCTGGCGGGTCGGTTTTCAACTTTTCGATCATGGCCTTGAACGCCAAACTGACATGATCGGGCAAGTCCTTGACGATCTCGACAATCGCCTTTTCCGTGGCAAGGACGAAAGCGACGCCATTTCCTATCAAAATCGAGTTCGAAGCCGCAGCGCCCATTACAAGGCTAACATAGGCGGCGGCGATGAACTTAGCCGACGTGCCAGCAATGTTGCGCGAGGATTGGACGCCGACGGTGCGCGCTTTGCTGCCTTGGACGTCAGACCGCACGGCGGTACTGAGAATGGCTTCTAGTATTCCAGCGTCATTTCTGTTCAAGAGACCGGACTGCCGCGCGCCTTCGACAATCATGCGCGCCTGCGGCACCAAATCCTGCCCCGTCTTGAACGCGCCTGCTTCCATATCGAGCGTCGCAGCCGTCGGATAACGGCGCACATAAGTCGAAGCGATAGTGACCAGACTTTCGAGCGACCGGCGCATTTCCGGGTCGAGGGGTTCAGCGAAAGTTGATTGACCGCTGCGGATGGAATTGTCCTGTTCGAGGAACGACCCAAGCTCCACAACATCGGCCCATACCTCGGCAATGCGCTCAGCCACTGCCTCCGGCCCTAGCGCGAGGATTGAAAAAAGCCGTGATGCGGCAAGCCCCATGCCGCGCCAGCCGATCTGATTGTCGAGTTTGCCGCCAATGGCCGCGAAGTCAGAAGCACGCCGCGAGGCTTCCGAGTGAAGATGCCGCGTTATAGCATCGCGTGAAGAGCTAAGATCGGTGTCTTCCCCTGATCTTGCTATGGCGAGTTGGCTGTCTAGTTCCTTGAATGAAAAGCCAAATGGCTGGTCGTTCAGCGAAACAATTGGATCGACCCATGGCTCAATTGGGGGATCTATTTGGGTCTTGTTCCCTTCGAGCGCTGTTTCAACCGAAGTTATGACGGCAGCATAAATACCCCGACTTATCCATTCAATCTGTCCGCGCCCAATCAGACGGTAAAGAATCCAATGCATGCTTGACCGCTTTATGTCTTTTTTTGCCAGCATCAACGCTTCAAATATTTCAGCTGTCCTTGCGGGGCGCCCGATTTTTCGAAGGTAATCGACTATAAATCCCGTCGCGGAACTAGGATGAGAATCGTCAACATTCTCGGGTAGTCGATGCCCCCTCGCGCGCTTAATCCATTCCGCAATGTCTCTGTTTGTGCCTTCGGGGCCGCGCGCCCACCAGCGATCCGATTGAGTGGCGATGCGGTTGTCAATGGTCTCAGCATTACCACTGCGCACCGAAAATCCGCCAACCCTACCGAGCAATCGCCTACTGTACCAAGCAGAAAAATGATCCCAATTCGGGTCCCCATTGTGTAACTCCACTTCACATTCACTCCAAGCGACATCCGCCCAGCGAGGCGCAGCAGACAGCCAAAGGGTTTTGGCGGCTAGCCGCTGCGCTGCTCTAACAGGTTCGTTGACCTCGAACTCAAGCCGCGAAATGTCATTGCCTACCTCATTCCAAATGTCATGGGAGCCTTTAGCAGCAGAATCGGCGGCCTCGGCGGCACGGATGACCGCGTGGGCGTGGTAGCTGGCCGTGGACCGCGAGCTTGCGACAGCGTCAAAAATCGAATAGATTGCGTTTGCGGCGGAGTCGACATCAGCGACGGCAGAATCTGAGGCGGCGGAACGGACAGGGTAAGCAGATCGGACGCCGTGAGATGCGGAGGCAACAGCTTCTATCGCAATTTGGGCCATCCTTGTGGCGGAGCGGGCAGCGGAGGACATCTTTGTAGCTGGATAAACGCACGCCGCCCAAGCAATGAAGTTTGCGCGGAAGACAGCTCCCATAAAAAAAATTTTGAGCTCTTCAGAAATCTCACTGGGACGGAGGATGCAGCCCGTAAGTGGGAGCACCCTTAGCGCCGCTCGCGTCGCAATGACCTGCGCCCAGTCGCGTGGCTTGCCTTTAAGCCAATCTTTAAGCTTTTTTTCGTTCGTAATCCCGATATCCGCCACGCCCGCCTCCGCCGCAACCCAAGATGGGAGTTTTCCGCGTGCATGGCAAGACCCCCACCTCCCGCATTTCCCTTGGCGCGGCCACGGCGAAGGCGTAAGCTGCCTCGGCATGTTTCTGGAGGCAAACCGCGATGCGCACATTCCTGAAATGGCTCGCTTACATCATCGCCGCCGCCGCCATCATCATTGTCGGCGGCTCGTTTCTCCTGCCGGATGAGGCAAGTTTCAGCCGCTCCGCCGAAATCGCCGCGCCGCCGGAGAAAGTCTTCGCCATCGTCGCCTCAATGAAGCGTTTTCAGGAATATTCGCCTTGGGCCGAGCTTGATCCGAAGACCGTTTACACGTTTGAAGGCCCCGAGACCGGCGTGGGGCAGAAGATGAGCTGGTCGTCGGAAAACACCAGTGTCGGCAAGGGCTCACAGACAATCACCGAGCTTGTCGATGGCAAGCGCATTTCAGTTGACCTTGATTTTGGCGACATGGGCACTGCGGTCAGCGTCTGGACCTTCGAGCCGAGCGATGCGGGAACCAAGGCGACATGGGGCTTCAAAAGCCCGAAGCTTGAAGGGATCACGATGAAATGGATGGGTCTGATGTTCGACCGGATGGTCGGGCCGGACTATGGCAAGGGACTTGAAAGGCTGAAGGCGGTTGCGGAGAAGGTGTGACGGCTACTGAAACATCCCGTCGCCGCTCTGGTCAATTATCAGCTCGCCCTTCACAAAGGCGAACTGAACCGCCTCGTCCTTGCCCGTGAACAGGTCCGCCCGCACAAACTTGTGCTCTTTCACAACGCCGCCGACCTCCTTGGAAATCATGCCCGCCAGCCGGAACTGGCCGCCTTCCTTGATGGGCGTTGCGGTGATTGAATAGCCCTTGTATTCGCGCGCCGCGCCCGC
>JANMMM010000122.1:0-7209 GCA_031373225.1 Phyllobacteriaceae bacterium
CTGGAATGGGTCGACTGGTTCAATCGCAGACGCCTGCTCGAACCCATCGGCAACATCCCGCCCGCCGAAGCCGAACAAACCTCCACGCCATGATGGACAACACCAAAATGGCCGCTTAACTTAACCCATTAAGCCTCCAGCAATCCCCGGACGGTTCAGTTCCATAGAACGGGCACAACATACGCTGGGCGCTGACATCTCACTTATCTCGGATTCTATACCATCACCGTCCCGGCTCTCGACCGCCTCCGTCACTAGAAAGACCGAACCAATGACCGATGCCGATACCGCTGCCTGCCCGGTCCTTTCCTGGCTGGGTATCCCTTACGCCACCGCAGGTCGTTTCTGCCGGCCGGTCCTGCTTCCGTTCGATCCCGACAGGCCCTACGACCAGAAGGGGCCTGCACCGCTGCAGGCCGGCAACGCCGGCTGGCTTGAAGCCGACAACGGGCTGAGTGAGGACTGCCTGAACCTCAACGTCTGGGCTCCCGAGGATGCCGGCCAGGAGCGGCTTCCAGTAATCGTTTATATCTTCGGTGGCGGGTTCGAAGTCGGCGCAAATACCCAGACCACCTCGAACGCCTCGGGCCTCGCGGCCACCGACCGCGCCATCGGCGTGTCCCTCAACTACCGACTCGGGCCGCTGGGCTGGCTTTCACTCTCCCAGTACGGAGGCGTATTCGCAGACGCCACCAACCTCGGCATTCAGGACATCGTCACCGCACTCAAGTGGGTGCGGGAGAACATCGCGCACTTCGGCGGCGACCCCCGGAATGTCACCGTCACCGGCCATAGCGCCGGCGCATATTGCGCAACCGCTCTCATCGCCGCCCCTGCGGCAGACGGCCTCTATCACCGCATTGCAGCGTTCTCCGGCGGTGCTTCCCGCATTGTGCCTGCCTGGTGGGCCGAGGAGCTTGCGATCGCTTTCCTCACCAAACTCGGCATCGCGGACGATCCCGAACAATTACTCACTCTGGATGCGAAGCTCCTCGTCGAGACATTCATCAAGGTCAGCCCTCGTGAGTTCGGGCAGAGGCAGAGCATCGATTGCACCACGACCAGCATTGTCGATGACCACGCGCAGCCTGGCGGTGTGCTAATCGGCCACCCCCTGCGTGTCCTCCAATCCGGGAGGCGCCCTGAGATCGACATCCTGTTCAGCTGCACCACCCACGAAGTCGACTGGTACGTCCTGAACGACCCGGCGTTCGACCCGGGCGCCATCGGCAATATCGTCGATGTGTTCGCCTCGAGGGGCCGCATCCCCCGAAGCCGTGCCGGGCGCATCGTTGCCGCTTACGACGTCAATGGACGCACTCCGGCCGAGGTTCGCGGGGCATTGTATACCGACTATTCCTTCACCCTGCCCGCCGCCCGTGCGGCCCTCGCGCACGCTGCCGCAGGCGGCAACGCCCGTCTGCTGACGGTCGGACCGGTTAAAGGCGCGCCAGCCGTGCACGGCACGGAGATGTACGGCATCGTCGGCCAGCGACGCCCCGGACAGAGCGACGAGCAGGCCAGCAGGGACACCTTCGTTCGCGACACCCTGCTGGACTTCGCTGCGGGCAATCGCAATCAGCTTTGGGAAACCGTGACCACGGAACCCAATTCACACGGCATCGGCAACCCGCCATACGACCCCACGGCCCATGCCGCCGAAGTCCTGCGCACATTTGCAGGCATCGAACGGACCTGATCTGCCTTATGCAATCAAATCGGTCGGCGGCGAACTCCCGGTCACGTATTACGGTGACGTTGCGTACTTGAGGTAGCCATCTGCCACCTGATCGGCGTGCGGTTGATGCACGCGACTGAGGCGGCGGCGGTTGCCGCCTGACTACAGGCAATAAAAAAGGCCGGATCGGACCCCGGCCTTTTTCTTTTCGGAGAGGTTGGAAGCAAAAGGCCGAAACGCCGCGCTTCCAAAAGTCGCCTCAGGGGATGAACCCCAAAATCACTGCGCTCACGAACGCAAAGGCAGCACAGAACATAACGACATTGAGCGACTTGGTAAGTCCCATCGGCTTGTCTCCGTGTTGATCTTGCGACAAATCTAGCCTTGAATGCGGCGAGCGCCAAGAGAAATCCATGCTGCATTGCAGCGTAAAAGCGGAATAAAATTGTTAACCACTGTGTTAAGCCCTTGAAAATGAACTCGAAAATTTCAGGGTCATTAATTGTTAAACACGGTTAAACAGATTCATTGCGCGTATACGCAATTTTAATTAAATTGAGCGTTATCAAGGATTTGGAGCTTTGGCCGGATTCAGCGCCATGCCGGACAGCTCCGTCAGTCTCAGGCTTTCGCCGAGAAACACCGTTCCACGCAGGATGGCGCTGACCAGCACGAGCATTGTGACCAGCGACACCACGGTCGCCCTGGCGGCGGCGATGACGACCCGCAGAAGAACAGGCATCAGCGGCGGCACTTCCTTGACGGCGATGCGCGCGAAGAAGAACGACGCGCCCCAGAGCAGGCTGAGGAAAAGCGGCATGCACCAGACGGCGGGGGAGATGGCGGACTGTGGTTTGAAAGCGGCGGACATGCGGGCCACCCGAAACTTGACCGCGCCTATTTCCCCGCCACAAACGCCTTCCATGCGCTCGGCGAACCGGCAAACACATTCATATCCGCGTCGCCCTTGATGCCGGGTATCCGTCCCGTTCCCGAATATTGCCAGAACACCCATTTCTGACCGGGATATTTCTGTGAGGGGTGATCTGCGACAGTGCGCAGGAAGAAGCGGTGGGACTTGAAATGGCCCTTGAGGTTCTCCTGATAAAAGTCCGGCGTCACATAAATGACCGGGCGCTTGCCATAGTGGCGCCCGACCATGGACAGCCAGGTCTGCATCTCGGCGCGCACGGTCTCGGGGGCAGGGCGCAGCTTGCAGGTGGGGGATTTGTCGTTCCATTCCATGTCCAGAACCGGGGGTAGGGCGGACGGATCGTTCGGCACGTTTTGGATAAACCAGCGCGCCTGCGCGGCGGCGGGCGTGCAGAAATAATAGAAATGATAGGCCGAGCGCGGCACGCCGGCGGCTTTCGCGGCGGCGTAGTTGCGCGCGAACATGTCGTCCACCCGGTCGCCGCCTTCAGTGCCTTTGATAAAAGCGAAGGAAACGCCGCCAGCCTTGGCGGTCTGCCAGTCCACGTCGCCTTGATATTTCGACACGTCCGTACCATGCACGGCGTAAGACTGTGGCTGGCGGCCGTCATAGGGCGCGGGATCGGTTTCGGTGAAGCGCTGCGGCTTCACCTGGATGTCGCCGAGATCATAGGTGACGGTGTTGCAGGCGCTCAAGAGCGCGGCCACAGCAACGCCGGCGAATTTCAAACGCATCTTCCAGTTTCCCAAGCCCGCATTACCCGTCTGCAATAATCAAATTTGATTCACGGCCCGTTAACGGCTGTTGCATTTGCCGCCCGCCGCGCCGACAATTAGCGCAGGGGCGGAGGCAAAAATGCGGCGGGTTTTGAAATTTTTGAAATGGCTGCTGATCCTTGTGGTCGTGGCCGTCGGCGGACTTACCGCTCTCCTCTACGCCGCGCCGCCCGCGCTGATCCGGGTCGGGTCGGCCTATTCGGCAAAAATTGTCTGCTCCAATCACTTCATCGCCAAGCGCGATGCGCAGGAAGTGTTGAAGATTGACGTGCAGGCGCCGGGGCATCCGCTGCTGCGGCTGATGCAAGTCAGCGTCGATGAAGCCAAGGGCGAAGTTGAGGCGGGGCTGCTCGGCCTGTTTGGAAAAAACAAGGCCATTCACCGGCAGGGCCTTGGCTGCACCAGCGTCAGCGCCGAAGGAAGGCTTGCGCCGCTGCAAGCGCCCGCGAAACCGGCTGCGCCCGCCAATGTATCGGCGCTGTGGCCGGAAGGCGAAACAATTGCCGCGTCTCAAGATCCTGCAATCGCAGCGGCTTTGGATGATCCGGCTTTGCAAGGGCCCGGCATGCGGGCGATTGTCGCCATTCACAACGGGCGGATCATTGGCGAGCGCCATGGCGAAGGGTTTGACGCCAAGACGCCCTTGCTCGGCTGGTCGATGACCAAAACCGTCAACGCTGCGCTTCTCGGCACTTTGGTCGGGGAAGAAAAACTTGCTCTGGACAAGAAGGACATTTTCCCTGGCTGGGCGGTCGACGAGCGCCGCAATATCAACGTCGCCGACCTGATGGGCATGTCCAGCGGCCTGCTGTTCAACGAGGAATATGGCAGCGTCACGGATGTGACGCGGATGCTGTTTCTGGAGCCGGACATGGCGAATTTCGCCTTGAAAAAGCCGCTCGACGCCAAGACCGGGCTGAAATTCAACTATTCGAGCGGCACGGCGGTGCTCCTGTCGCGCATCTGGCAGAATGCGCTCGGCGGAAACGCCGATTCCTATCCGGCGCAGGCGCTGTTCGGCCCGCTCGGCATGGCAAGCGCCGTCATGGAGGCGGACGCGTCGGGGACGTTCGCCGGCTCGTCCTATCTCTACGCCACAGCGCGCGACTGGGCGCGGTTCGGCGAATTGCTGCGGCTGGAAGGGGTATGGAACGGCAGGGCGATCCTTCCTCCCGGCTATGTTGCGATGATGCGCGCGCCGGTGGCGGTGTCGGATTCCGGCTATGGCCCGGAATATGGCAAGGGCCAGCTTTGGCTGCGCGGGCCGGAGGCGGGGACGCAGGCCGGGTTTGACCCGGATGCGGGATTTGACCTGCCGCAGGACACATTCTGGATGCTCGGCCATGATGGCCAGTCGGTTGCCATCATTCCGTCCAAGAGGCTGGTCGTGGTGCGGCTGGGGCTGACGCCGTCAAAGCTCGGCTACAAGCCGCAGGGGCTTGTGGCGGCGCTCACCAAGGCGCTGCCTTGATCATTGCGCCATGCTCAGAACATTGCCGTCCGGGTCCTTGAAAAAACACAAAGAGGCCCGCCCGTCCGGCGCGTCCCAGATGCCTTGACCGTCCTGACCCATGCCCTCATAGATTTCCATCCTGACGCCCTTTTGCGTCAACGCCGCAGCCTCAGTGCGCACATCATTGACCACCCAGCCCAGCACCGGATGCGGCCCGCCTTGATGGCCGTCAATATGGGTGATCCGCAGCGTGCCGCCGTTCATCGCGAAGACATGGGCGAAGCCGTTATCTTCCACGAAAGGCAGGCCGAGGACATCGCGGTAGAACGCGACGGCGCGTTGCATGTCGGCGGTGAGGATGAAGGAGACGGTCTGGGCGGCGGCGAGGGCTGGCATGGGATTGTGCTCCTGAAGGACAGAAACAGAATATGCCGCCTTGGGCATGATCGCAATCTCAAGCCGCTGTTTTCGCCCCATGCGGCGCAGGAAATGCCGCAGGGGCATGGAGCGGCGTCGCCTCAGCCCAGATGCAATTCCGGGTCCATGCGCTCGTGAAGAATGCGAAGGACAACGATGTCTGTGCCGGGGTCGTCTGTCAGGCAGTGATAGAAGACAATGTGGGCCGCAGCTTCGCGTCGCTTGCCAGTGAGTTGGATGTGCCATGACCGATAGCGTTCGCCAAGTTCCGGCCGGGCATTCGATCCCGGACGAAAGGGAATTTCGGCGACGCCCGCAATGGCCCGGTCGAGCAATGATTGGTATTTGTGGAATTGAGCAATGCCGAACGAGACAAGTGTGTGTTCAAGAATCTGATCCACATCCCTTTCGGCCTGCGGCGTGAGCCGCGCCGTCACAAATTGTGCCTGCGCAGGACCTCATTGGCAATCTGATTCACCGTCTTGTGCGAGAACAGTCCGGCCTGCATTTGATCAAAGCCGATTTTCACTTCCCGCCGCAATATTTCCAGCTTTTCCACAGCAATCGCCCGCTCATCGCGCAGCGCCCGCAGGCCGGCGCGCACAACCTCGCTGGCCGAAGCGAAATCGCCGCTCGCGACTTCCGTCTCGACATATTCATGCAGCTCTTTCGTCAGGCTGACATTCATCGTGCCCATGGCGTCACCTCGCTGAAGGGAAGATGGGGGCATTGGCAATTTTTGTCAATCGGCGATGGACCCGCGCCTACGCCACCGCCTCAAGTGCGCCGCTGACGCAGAATGCATTCGAAGAGCCTCCATCCTCCCTCGGCCTGATGTGGCCCGAAGGGTGGTCTCGAAGGACGCGCTGCTTCCTCAATTCAGCGAGGACGCAGCCGAGCGCGAGGCGCAGTCACGCGCACTCAGTCTGCAAGCAAACGTCACAAATTGCCGTTTGGCAAAACCTTTTTCACGTTCTTGCAATCCAAATGCTGACCCTGCTTTCCGGTCTTGTAAAGGTAGCATTGATCCTCAAACCACTTCTTGAAAACCGCATCGCCAACCAGTTTCCCACAAATTTTCTTTCCGCCCTTTATCGTCACGCAACCGTTGGCAGCAACAACTTCTGGGACAAAGGTCAGGCTCGAAATTGAAGAAGCCGAGACTAAAAGCGCAGCACAAACGGACAATTTCACAAAAGTTGATCTCATTATCTCCCCCTCGTGGACTGATTCCGACGATTGACCGGTCCAGCTTGATCGACCTACTGTAATTGTCAATCAAAAACACCCCTTTTGGTTGAGAAGTGGGAGAAAATTCAACGCTCGCTGCACTAACTGAAGCCGATCTTGCGCGCCCGCGCGCCGACGGCGTTATTGGGGGACAGAAATCTCTCAAAACACGGATTCTCCCAATAAAATCAACGCCCCGCAAAAATACTTATCCCCCCCTTCCAGGCCAGCCCCATAATGCCGCCCGTGAGTTTTGAACCGGAAAGGACGCCGATGGACTGGAACGAGATCGTCGAGAGCATCCGCGGGCGGATCCTTGCCGCCATCGTGCCGCTGCTCGCTGTCCTCGGGTATGATCCGAGGCGGGCTGGGGAGATGCCGCGGCATTTTTACCGCGCGCTGCTGATCCTGCTGCGTCCGGCCGAATCCGCGGCGCGGCGGCTGATTGTCATGGCCGCGCGCGGGCTTGCGGTGAAGCTGAGGCTGAGCGGTTCGCGGGCCTTTCCCAAAGGACTTGCCCGCAGCGGCGGCCCGGAGCGCATTCCCGCCTTCTGCCTCATTGACCCTTTGAAACGCTTTGCGCCGGAGGGGTTTGGATGGTCAAAGGAGTGGGGAAAAGACTGGGGCAAGGATCAGGTCATCCCCCGCATTTCGGTCCCCGGCCTGTTTGACCCGGTGTTTTCAGTGCCTGCGCCCTTTCCTTCAAGAGACGACACTATCG
>JANMMM010000173.1:0-12434 GCA_031373225.1 Phyllobacteriaceae bacterium
ATTTCGCCGCCTTTGGTGACGATCTGCCGCCGGCGGGCGTCTACGAGCGCGTGCTGGCGGAGTTTGAGAAGCCGCTGCTGCTCGCTTGCCTCACCGCCACGCGCGGCAACCAAATCCGAGCCGCCGAGCTTTTGGGCCTCAACCGCAACACGCTGCGCAAGAAAATCCGCGAGCTGAACATTTCGGTGTACCGGACTGGGCGGGCCTGACGGCACAGCGGCGCCGGAAATCTCCCGAACATTCACACAATGTCAGAAATTGTGAACCGCTTTTCTTTACCTGACTTGTTGTAAATCCGCCACAATATGTTGCATCATAGCAACGAAATGTGAGTTGGGCTGGCGATTCTGACAATGAGTGAATTATCAAGCGCAGATCAGCTGCCCGCGCAAAACCGGACGGTCACTGAGGGCCGCAAGCTTCTGGCGCAATCCGGGCTGACGGTGGTTCTGGCGTCGCTGGCGACGGCGATTATCTCATTTCTGATCTTGATGGGTCTGACGCCCATCGTCCCCGACGAGAAAATCACCACGGCGCTGGCCGTCGCCAACGGCGTTCTCATTCTCCTTTTGCTTGGGCTCATCGCCCGGGAAGTTACCCGCATTCTGACGGCGCGGCGCAATCAGCGCGCCGCCGCGCGGCTGCATGTGCGCATTGTGGCGCTGTTTTCGCTGGTGGCGGCAGTTCCCGCAGTGGTTGTGGCAATTGTTGCGGCATTCACGCTTAATGTCGGACTCGACCGCTGGTTTGAAGTGCGCACCAAGGAGATCGTCTCTTCCTCGATCAGCATCGCCCAGTCCTACGTCGAGGACAATGCGCGCAATCTGCAAGGCACGACGCTGTCCATGGCGGTGGACCTTGACGCGGCGCGCACGCTCTTCAGCTTGGACCGCAACGGCTTTCAGGAGCTGCTGGACCGGCAAAGCGTCGGCCGCGGCCTGATCGCCGCCTCGCTTGTGCGGGAGAACGGCGATGTCATCATTCAGGCAGACACGGGCACAACAGAGAAATTGCCGCCGGTGCCGGTGGAAGTGCTGAAAACGGCGCAGGACGGCCAGCCGGTGCTCATCCCGCCGAAGACCCGCAATTTGGTCGGCGCGGTCTTGAAGCTCAAGGAAATTGACAGCGCGTTTCTCTACACGATCCGCACGGTTGATCCTGAGCTGATCAAAGCCGTGCAGATCGTCCAAGCCAATACGGCTGAGTACAACGGCCTTGAAGCCAACCGGACCATCACGCAGATCGCCTTCGCGCTTCTCTATCTCGGACTGACTCTGGTCGTGCTTCTCTCGGCCATATGGACTGGCATCGCCGTTGCAGACAGGCTGGTGCGGCCGATCCGCCTTTTGATCGGCGCAGCGGACGATGTGGCGCAGGGCAATCTGGACGTGGAAGTGCCGGTTCGCCGCTCGGACGGCGATGTGGCGTCGCTCTCAGGCACGTTCAACAAGATGATTTCAGAGCTGAAAACCCAGCGCAACGAAATCCTGTCGGCGAAAGACCAGATTGACGAGCGGCGCAGATTCTCCGAGGCGGTGCTGGAAGGCGTGTCGGCTGGCATTATCGGCGTGGACCCGGATGGCACGGTCTCGATTGTCAACAAGTCAGCCGAGCAGATGATTTCGGTCGCCGCAAACGACGCAGCTGGAAAGAGCCTGATGTCCATAGCGCCGGAGATAGGCGGCGTGTTTGAGCGCGCCAAGGGCAGCCAGCGCGCCGTTTACAGCGAGCAGACGGCGCTTTTGCGCAACGGCGCGGAGCGGGCGGTGAATGTGCGCATCACGATGGAGGAGGGGCCGTCGCGCCTCGATCATTCCTATGTGGTCACCGTTGACGACATCACCGACCTGATGCAGGCGCAGCGCTCGTCCGCCTGGGCCGACATTGCCCGGCGCATCGCGCACGAGATCAAAAACCCGCTGACGCCGATCCAGCTCTCCGCTGAGCGGATCAGGCGCCGCTATGGCAAGGTTATCACCGAAGACCGCGAAGTGTTCGATCAATGCGTTGACACGATTGTGCGGCAGGTCGGCGATATCGGGCGCATGGTCGACGAATTTTCCGGTTTCGCCCGGATGCCCGCGCCGGCCTTCAAGCGGCTCGACTTGCGCGACACGCTCCGCGAGGCGGCATTTCTCGTCGAAGTGTCGCGGCCCGACATCAAATTCGAGCGGCAGATTTCCGACGCGCCGCTCTATGGTAATTTTGACAGCCGGATGCTGGGCCAGGCATTTGGCAACATCATCAAGAACGCCGCCGAGGCGATTGAGGCGCGCATGGCCGATGATCCCAAGACCGAAGGCCATCTCATAGTCCGCGCCGCGCTTGAAGGCGAACAGATCATTGTTGATGTGATGGACAATGGCAAAGGCCTGCCGCGCGACAACCGGCACCGGCTCTTGGAGCCCTATATGACAACGCGGGAGAAGGGCACTGGCCTTGGCCTCGCCATCGTCAAAAAGATCGTCGAAGATCATCACGGAACTCTGGCGCTGCGCGATGCGGATGAGAATTTCCATGACGGGCGCGGGGCCTTGATCCGCCTGACATTTCTCATTGCTGCGGCTGAAAGTGAAAGCGTTTCGCCAGCGCCTGCGAATAGCGTCCCCGGTTTTATCAAAGAAAAAGCGCGTGAAATGAGCGAAGAGTTGAATCATGGCATCTGATATTCTGATAGTGGACGACGAGGAGGACATCCGCGAACTGGTGGCGGGGATATTGAGCGACGAGGGCCATGAAACGCGCACGGCCCGTGACGCAGATGCTGCGATCGCTTCAATAACTGAACGCGTGCCGCGGCTGATGTTCCTCGATATCTGGCTGCAGGGCAGCCGGCTCGACGGCCTTTCGCTGCTCGACGAAATCCGCGCCATTCATCCCCATCTTCCCGTCGTCATGATCTCCGGCCATGGCAATATCGAGACGGCGGTCTCCGCCATCAAGCGCGGCGCCTATGACTTTATCGAAAAGCCGTTCAAGGCGGACCGGCTGGTGCTGGTGGCGGAGCGGGCGCTGGAAAATTCGCGGTTGAAGCGCGAAGTCACCGAACTGAAGCGCAAGAGCAATGACAGCGTTGAGCTGATCGGCGGCTCGCTGGCGATGAACCATCTGCGCCAGACCATTGAGCGCGTCGCGCCGACCAATAGCCGGGTGATGATTTTCGGCGCGTCGGGCACTGGCAAGGAAATGGTGGCGCGCGCCATCCACAAGGGCTCATCGCGCGCCAAAGGGCCGTTTGTCACATTGAATGCGGCGACAATCACGCCGGAGCGGATGGAGATCGAGCTGTTCGGCACGGAGATGACCGGCGGCGAACGCAAAGTTGGCGCGCTGGAGGAGGCGCATGGCGGCATTCTCTATCTCGACGAGGTTGCCGACATGCCGCGCGAGACACAGAGCAAAATTCTGCGCGTGCTGGTCGATCAGCAGTTTGAACGGGTAGGGGGCAGTAAAAAGGTCAAGGTCGACGTGCGCATAATTTCCTCGACCGCACAGAACCTAGAGGAATTGATCGCCGAGGGAAGGTTTCGCGAGGACCTGTTTCACCGGCTGTCGGTCGTGCCGGTCATGGTGCCGCCGCTGGCGGACCGGCGCGAAGACATTCCCTCGCTGATCGCGTTCTTTTCGAGGCAGGTGGCGCAGCAGTCCGGCATCAAGGTCCGGCCTATCGGCGATGACGCGATGGCTGTGCTGCAGAGCCATGGCTGGCCCGGCAATATAAGACAGCTGCGCAACAATGTGGAGCGTTTGCTGATCTTGGCGCGCGGCGACGATCCGGACTCAGTCATCACGGCGGACCTGTTGCCTGCCGAAGTCGGCGACACGCTGCCGCGCGCGCCGAACCAGAGCGACCAGCACATCATGGCGCTGCCGCTGCGGGAGGTCGGGAGCTTTTCGAAAAGGAATATCTGATCGCACAGATCAATCGCTTTGGCGGCAACATATCGCGCACCGCCGAATTTGTCGGCATGGAGCGCTCGGCGCTGCACCGCAAACTGAAATCGCTTGGAGTTTAAGAATGTCGAGGATCGCCTATGTCAACGGCCAATATGTGCGTCACTCTCAGGCGAGCGTCCATATTGAGGACCGGGGTTATCAGTTCGCTGATGGCGTTTATGAAGTCTGCGAGGTGCGGGAGGAATACATTGTAGATTTGACGCGGCATCTGGACCGGCTGGACCGTTCGCTGAGCGAGTTGCAGATTGCATGGCCGCTTCAGCGCAACGCTTTAATCCGCGTTATCCGAGAGACTGTGCGGCGCAACCGGGTCAGCGACGGCATGTTCTACATGCAAGTGACGCGCGGCGTCGCCAAACGCGACCATGTCTTTCCGGGCAAGAATGTGCGCTCCTCGCTGGTGGTGACGGCCAAGCGCACCGACCGCCCCGCAGGCAATGCCCGTGCCGCTTTGGGCATTAACGTTATCACTGTGCCGGAGAACCGCTGGGACCGGGTGGATATCAAAACCGTCGGCCTCTTGCCAAATGTCATGGCGCGCCAGAGAGCCAAAGAGGCGGGCGCGGCCGAGGCATGGTTTGTCGATGAGCGCGGCTTTGTCAAAGAGGGCGCGGCAACCAATGCATGGATCATCACGCGCGACGGCGTTATCGTGACTAGGCCGGCCGAGCACGGCATCTTGCGCGGCGTGACGCGGACAACGCTGTTTGATCTTGCAGCCAGACTCAACCTCAAGATTGAGGAGCGTGAATTCAGCGTTGACGAAGCCAAAGGCGCGCGCGAGGCGTTTATTTCAGCCGCAACCACGCTGATAATGCCGGTTGTGCGCATTGATGACTCGCCGATTGCCAATGGCAGCCCCGGAAGTCTGTCACTTTCGCTCCGGGATGCGTTTTTTGACGTTGCGGAAAAAATCAGAGCCTGATAACCCCAATTTAGAAGTGCAGCAACCATCGGTTTATTTGCATCGCTGATTTGGTGCTTTAAGCTCCATTATAACCGGTCCCCGGACTCTAAGAGAGCGTTTAAGACGCCAGTCGGAAAGCAGAACAATGGCTGAGAAGTCACAAAATCTTCAGGATCTGTTCCTGAATTCGGTCCGAAAGCAAAAGAACTCGCTGACAATCTTCCTTGTCAACGGCGTCAAGCTGACAGGCGTCGTCACGTCGTTTGACAATTTTTGCGTTCTTCTTCGCCGCGATGGCCATTCGCAGCTCGTCTACAAACACGCCATTTCCACCATCATGCCCTCGATGCCGGTTCAGATGTTTGAAGGCGAAGACGACGACCGGGACAATTGACGATCCGAAAATCACCCGAAGGTCCCAAGTCCAGCCATGAAGTGGCCGTGCGGCAAACCCGCGCAGCGGTGATTGTGCCGCGCCTCAAGCGTGCTGCGGGCAAGTCCGGCGCATCCGATGTTCCCAACATCAGAAGCGAAGAAGCGCGGCTGCAAGAAGCCTGCGGGCTGGCGCTGGCGATTGAACTTTCAATCCTTCACAGCGCGGTCGCGCCTGTGTCTTTGCCGAGGCCTGCGACGCTGCTTGGTTCGGGAACTGTGGCGTCAATCGGCGGGCTCGTCAAAGAATTTGAACTTGATCTTGTCATTATTGACCATCCGCTGACGCCCGTGCAGCAGCGCAATCTGGAGCGGGCCTGGGAAACCAAAGTGATCGACCGCACCGGCCTCATCCTCGAAATTTTCGGCCGCCGCGCCAAGACGAAAGAGGGCGTTTTGCAGGTGGAGCTGGCGCATCTCACCTATCAGAAGGGCCGCCTGGTCCGAAGCTGGACGCATCTTGAGCGCCAGCGCGGCGGCGGCGGCTTTATGGGCGGTCCCGGCGAAACCCAGATTGAGACCGACCGGCGGCTGCTGCAGGACAAGATTGACCGGCTGAAGCTTGAGCTGGAACAGGTGGCGCGCACACGGATGCTGCACCGGGCCAAGCGCAAGAAGGTGCCGCAGCCGATTGTGGCCTTGGTGGGGTATACGAATGCCGGCAAATCGACCCTGTTCAACCGGCTGACGGGAGCCGCGGTGCTGGCGGAGGACATGCTGTTTGCAACACTTGACCCGACGCTACGCAAACTCACTCTGCCGCATGGGCGGCTGTGCATCCTGTCTGACACGGTGGGCTTCATCTCCGATCTGCCGACGCATCTGGTCGCCGCTTTCCGTGCGACGCTGGAAGAAGTGGTCGAGGCAGATTTGGTTCTCCACGTGCGCGATGTTTCCGATCTGGACACGTCGGCGCAAGCCAATGACGTCAACCGGATATTGGCGGACCTCGGAATTGGCCCCGACGAGGACAGCCGCGTCATTGATGTCTGGAACAAGATTGATCTCATCAGCGCCGATGTGCGGCCCGAGCGGTTTAGCGCTTTGAAAAATGGCAAGCAAAGTCAGCGCGCCATTGTCGAGCTGTCCGCTGTGACAGGCGAGGGCGCGGACAAGCTTTTGACGCTCATCGAGGAAAAGCTCGCCGGCGGCCTCCAGGAGATCAAGATCAAGCTGCCGGTGACGAAAATGGCGGAACTGAGCTGGATTTACAAAAATGCCGAAATCGTTTCACGCAAAGACAACAAAGATGGCAGCGTGACCTTTGGTCTCAGAATGTCGGCGCTGTCATCGAAAGAACTTGAAGAACGTCTCGTCAAGCATTGAAAGTCAGAGAGATTTCTCATTTTCCTTGGCTTCGTTCCAAAGCGCTTCCATCTCTTGCAGAGTCGCCGCTTCGAGGCTTCCGCCAGCATTTGCGAGACCGTCCTCAATGTGCCGGAACCTGCGCCGGAACTTGTTGTTCGCCGCCTTCAGCGCCTCTTCCGGATCAACTTTCAAATGCCGTCCGAGATTGACCAGCGCGAAGAGCAGGTCGCCATATTCGCCGCGCGCCTTGTCGTTTTCCCCGGCGCTGATTTCCGCGCGCAACTCGGCGATTTCCTCCTCGATCTTGTCGAGGATTGGCGCGGCATGATCCCAGTCAAACCCGACTTTTGCCGCGCGCTGCTGCAATTTCAGACCGCGCGTCAGGGCGGGGAGATTGATCGGCACATCGTCGAGAAAGCCTTTGTCGGGCGCGGCTTGATTGCTCGGGGCGCTGCGCCGTGCCGCCTTCTCGGCCTTCTCGGCGAATTTGATCCTGTCCCACATGCCCTTGGCCATGCCGGCGCGGCGGGCCTTGTCGTCGCCGAAAACGTGCGGATGGCGGCGGATCATTTTCGATGTGATGCGCTCGACGACGTCGCCGAATGAAAAGGCCCCCTTTTCCGAAGCCATCTGCGCGTGAAACACCACTTGCAGCAGAAGATCACCTAACTCGTCGCAGAGGTCCTCCAGATCGTTGCGCTCAATGGCGTCGGCCACTTCATAGGCCTCTTCCAGCGTATAGGGCGCGATTGTGCTGAAATCCTGCACCAGGTCCCATGGACAGCCGGTGACAGGCGTTCTGAGCGCGGCCATGATTTCGAGGAGCCGGGAAATATCTTTCGAAGGGGTCATTGAGATGCCTTTCAGGGAAATGAGTAAGGACACTTCAGAGCGGCGGGCTCAAGCCATTGTGGTGCTTTTTCCACACACACTTGCGCCTTGAAAATTCGGACGCCTGTTTGACTATCTTGCAAATCCGCCCCTCTTCATGCAAACCGCGCCCATGACCCAGCCCCGCAAGCCCCGCCCGCTCGACCATCTCGTATTGCCGACGCTCGACCTTGCCGTTTCGCAAAAGCGGCATGAGCAGCTTGGATTTATCGTGGCGGCGAAAGGCGTGCATCCTTTCGGCACGGAGAATGCCTGCGTCTATCTGGCGGACGGCACGTTTCTGGAGCCCTTGGCCATCGGCCAGCGCGAGACGGCGGAGGCGGCGAGCCTTGACGGCAATATGTTCACCGCCCGCGACGCGGCCTTCCGATTCCGCAAGGGGCAGGAGGGCTTTTCGGCCATAGTTCTGGGCTCAGGCGACGCTGAGGGCGATCAGGCGCAGTTTGAACGGGGCGGGATATCAGCCGGGAAAATTCTGGATTTTGGCCGCGATTTCGTGGGTCCGGAAGGCAAATCGGCGCGCATGGATTTCCGGTTGGCCTTTGCGGCGGACCTGCGCTCGCCCGACTCGTTCTTCTTCACGTGCCAGCGCATCAATGTGCCAAAGGCTGACCGTTCGAAGTTGACGGGCCATGAGAATGGCGCGGCGTCGATTAAGACCGTTCTGATGAGCGAGCCGAACCCCACGGACTTTCAATATCTCCTGCAAGAGGTGGTGAATGAGCGCGAAGTCGATGCGCATTCCTTCGGCATGGATGTGAAGTCGGGCAGCGCCACCCTCTCCGTGCTGACTCATCCCGGCCTCAAGGCCTTCTATGATCTCGACACCCATGGCGACCGGCGCGGCGTCCTGATGCGCGGGATTGTGTTTGGTGTGAGCGACATCGCCAAGACCCGCTATCTGCTGACCTCGCGCGCGGTGGCATTTGTTGAAAAGGCCGGGAAACTGATCGTCAAGCCGGTCGCCGGCCAAGGCGCGGCTTATGTGTTCGAGGCGTCGGCATGACTGGGCCGGATCCGGTCATTGATCTGAACGGCGTCCGTTTTGGCAATGCGCTGCCGCTGGCGCTGATCGCCGGGCCTTGCCAGATGGAAAGCCGGGATCATGCTTTCATGATGGCCGGGGCGTTGAAGGAGCTGACGGCCAAGCTCGGCATCGGCCTCGTTTACAAATCCTCATTCGACAAAGCCAACCGCACCTCGATTTCCGGCACGCGGGGGCTTGGCCTTGAAAAATCCCTGAGCATTTTCAGCGATATCCGCAAGGAGTTTGATCTGCCGGTTCTCACAGATGTGCACACGGAGGAGCAGTGCGCGCTGGTGGGGGAAGTCGCCGATGTGCTGCAAATACCGGCTTTCCTCTGCCGCCAGACCGATCTCCTGATCGCAGCGGCAAAGACCGGCAAGGTGGTGAATATCAAGAAGGGCCAATTCCTCGCGCCTTGGGACATGAAGAATGTCGCTGCGAAAGTCACGCAGTCGGGCAATTCGAAAGTGATGCTGACCGAGCGTGGCGCGAGTTTTGGCTACAACACGCTGGTCTCGGATATGCGCTCGCTTCCGATAATGGCAGAAACCGGCGCGCCGGTGATTTTCGACGCGACGCATTCGTTGCAGCAGCCGGGCGGGCAGGGAACATCGACCGGCGGAGAGCGGCGGTTTGTCGAGACCTTGGCGCGGGCGGCGGTGGCCGTCGGCGTCGCCGGAGTTTTCATCGAAACGCATCAGGACCCGGATAACGCGCCGTCCGACGGGCCGAACATGGTGGCCCTCAAGGACTTACCGGCGCTGTTGCGGCGGCTGATGGCGCTGGACGCAGTGGCGAAGGGTTAAGAACGGCGGGTCAGGCGCGGCGCGGCTAGAAGGTTGGCGTTCGCCCGAAGCGCCGCCGCCATCGCCAAGGCCATCGCCGCAACGGGAAGAGCGAGGGGAAGAAGCGCGGCCGCGGCTTGCAGTTCTGTGATGTGGCTGAACATTTGGGTTTCCTTTCCTGTCAGCGGCACAGATCGCACGCCTCGCCCTTCGCGCCATCACCCGCTTGGGTGAGATGCGCGAAATTTTCAATCGCGGCGCGGTTGGCGCAGCCGCCGGCCTGTATCTTGCTGGTTGACCGGTGCCTGGGAAGTCGGTCTTGTTCTGAGCTGCCGCAGCGCCGATACTGCTCGTTCCACATGGAGGCGCGGATGGTCAGGGCCTTGGAATACGAAAACGCTGTTCTGACGCCAGGCGAGATGGCCAGGGCCGACCTTCTGACCACTCGGGGCGGCATAAGCGGCGCGCGTCTGATGGAAAATGCCGGGCAGGCGGTGAAGTCGGTCGTCCTCGCGCACTATCCCGGCATCCGCCGCGCGGTGGTCCTGTGCGGTCCGGGAAACAATGGCGGCGACGGCTATGTCGCGGCGCGGCTTTTGGCGGCGCTGGGCATCGAGACGGTGGTTTTCCGAAGCCGTGCCCCAAAGCCCAGGACGGATGCCGATGCGGCGGCCAAGCGATGGAGCGGGCCTGTTACGCCGCTCGCTCAGTTGGGTATGTATGAAGGCGACGTCGTGATCGACGCGCTCTATGGCGCGGGATTCTCGGGCGCTTTGGGAGGCGATGACGCCATAGCTGCTGAAACGATACGACGCGCCGGCGCTCCTGTCGTCGCTGTGGATTTGCCGAGCGGCGTTTCCGGGCTAAGCGGCAGGGCCGAGGGCGATTGTTTTGAAGCCGCCCATACAGTGACATTCTTTCGCAAGAAGCCCGGACACCTTCTGTTTCCAGGGCGCGGCCTTTGCGGGAAGCTGCATGTGGCGGACATTGGCATTCCCCGCAGCGTCCTTGACGACATTGCGCCCGCGCTTTGGGAAAACTGTCCGGCATTGTTTTCTCGCTTTTCTCCCAAGCCCGATCCCTCCACCCACAAATATACGCGCGGCCATGCCGGAATTTTCTCCGGCGGCGCGGCTTCAACCGGCGCGGCGCGGCTTGCCGCCATGGCGGCGGCGCGGGCGGGGGCGGGGGCGGTGACGATGTTCGCGCCCACGGAGGCGCTTTCGGTCCACGCCGCGCATCTGACCTCGGTTATGCTGAAGAAGGCGGATAATGCGCAGGAGGTGGCGGGCTTGCTGGCCGATCCGCGCCTCGGCTCGCTGGTCATCGGTCCGGCTTTTGGCCGATATGCATGGCTGCGTGAAGTTGTTGGGCTGGCGCTGGAAAGCCGTCTTGAAAGAGGCATCGTGCTGGATGCAGATGTGTTTTCGGCGTTTGCTGACAGCGCCGAAACACTGTTCGAACTGAGTAAGGCCAGCGCCGGTCAAGTCGTGATAACGCCGCACGAGGGCGAGTTTCAGCGGCTTTTTCCCGGCGCGTCCGAAAGTGGCTTAGGAAAGCATGAAAGAGCGCGCGAGGCTTCGAAGCTCTCCGGCGCAGTCGTGCTTTACAAAGGCCCCGACACAGTTATCGCTTCCCCCGATGGCCGCGCCGCGATCAATACTAATGGCGGACCCGAGCTGGCGACGGCGGGGTCGGGAGATGTTCTGGCGGGGATGATTGCAGGTCTTCTGGCGCAAGGCATGCCCGCGTTTGAGGCGGCCTGCGCTGGCGCGTTTATGCATGGCGGAGCGGGGAAGATGGCGGGGAGGGGATCTGTCGCTGAGGATTTTGTCTCAGCGCTTGCTGCGCCAGCCGGTCAGTCTCTCTGATCCACCAGCGCCTGAAACGCCATCGCCGCCTGTGGGGCGCGGACTTTGCCTTCGTGGATGAAATAGATGAACACATCGCGCGGCTTTCCCTGTGCGTTGGCAACCGGGTCGGCATAGACGAGGCCGTCCGGCTCCAAGCCTTGCGCCCACTGCCGTGCAATGCCGGACCAGCGGCCAAGGTCTGCGTGGTCATAGGCAGTCGGGATATCGTCATTGCCCTTCTGCAGCCGTGAATAGACGAAATCCGCCGTCACATCGGCGATTTCCGGATAGGCGGCGTGGTCGGCATGGCATATGGCGACGCCGTATTTGGCGCACAGGGCGGGAAACTCCGGCACGACGAAGCTTGGATGCCGCACCTCCACGACATGCCTCAGTTTCAATTCCGCATGTTCGCGCGGAAGCAGCTTCAAAAAGCCTTCGAAATCATCAGGTTCGAACTTTTTCGTATTGGCGAACTGCCATACCAGGGGCCCGAGTTTCGGCCCCAGCTCTTCCAGCCCTTGGGCAAAGAATTTCCGCATGGACTCGCCGGCTTCCGCGAGCACTTTCCGGTTGGTGACGAAGCGGTTGCCCTTGATGGAAAACACAAAGCCGTCCGGCGTCTCCGCCGCCCATTTCGCATAGGTCGCGGGGGTGAAGCCCGAATAATAGGTGCCGTTGACTTCGATGGTTTTCAACTTCGAGGCGGCGAAAGCGAGCTGCTTGGTTTTGGCGAGCTTGGCCGGATAAAACGTGCCTTCCCAGGGCGCGAAAGTCCAGCCGCCTATGCCTGCGCGGATTTTGCCGGATATGGTCACACTTGTGTCTCCTTGAAGTCAGCTGCCTTTCTAGCTCTATTTCTGCCCAATGCGATCATCAAAATGTGCGATGCCAGGGCGCAGCTTTCGGACCTTGTCGCGCGCGCCGATTTGGCTGGCGGGTTAGGACGGTCAGCCTTCCTCCTTACCACGCCCCGTTTCCGGTCTGGCCATTGAATTCCAAGGGACGTACAGGGCGTGTGGTCCTGCCGGTTGGAACTGACCTATATGGGTGTGGCTCGCCACACGCCCTGTCACGGCTTTTTGTCCTGGCCGGCGCATGGGGCGCTCCGGTGAAAGCGCGCGAAGGCCGGGGGGAACATGGCTAAGGGACTCAGCCCGCCGGGATAACCACACCCGGCTGCCATAGGCCGCCCGCTCCCCCGAATGCCGGTTGATCACCCGGTCCCCATGAGAGCAGCGGGGACAATGTAACCCGGCTGCGCGAGGTGGTGC
>JANMMM010000210.1:0-9313 GCA_031373225.1 Phyllobacteriaceae bacterium
GACAACAGTCAAAGAAAATGGATTGAGCAGCACCGGCACGCCTTCCTGACGAAGCAGTTTGGCCAACGCCTTTGCTCTGTAAGCACAACTCAACGCGTCGGACGAATAGCCGTCATCGCCATGGCCCATGAACCGAGACCAGATGGCTAGAACCGCGTGGCCATTGCGCGAGCCCATCAGCGTTGTGTCGTTTGAGCGCAGATAGGCGACGGCCGAGGCGATGCGGTCAACATGCTCCCTGCGCGCAATGAGTGCGCCGCATGGCATCGGCGTTCCGATCATTTTATGGCCGGAGGTGGAGATGCTGTCGATGGCGTGGCGGAATGAGGGGCGGATGGCGTCAGGCGCTTCGGCGAGAAATGGAATGACCATGGCGTTCAGCGCCCCGTCTATGTGGACGTAACGCTTTTCGCGGGAGATCCCGGCCTCATCCAGCTTTTCGATGATTGCGGCAATGTCGTCATGCGCGCCCTTCATGGTCGTCCCGCACGTCAGCGCGACGATGACTGGACGCCCATTCAGCGTGGAAAGCGCGGCGGAAAAGGCCCTCGGCTCAATTTCGCCCGCTTCATTGCAGGCCACCGAAACGGTTTCAATGCGCTGAATGCGGGCGGCTTTGGGAATGGAATAATGCGCTTCGCCGCTGTGTATCAACACAGCATCCGGCAGCGCTTCGCGGCCAAGGTATATGCCCCACAAATTTCCCTCGGTGCCGCTCGCGCCGATCGATCCCCAGAAGTCAGACGGGTCGTCGCACTGCCAGAGCCGCATCAGCCAATTGACCGCCTCGCGCTCAAGCTGACAGACTTCCGACCCATAGTGAGAACCCGCATAGGGATCGCCCAGATTGTTGATAAGGTAATTGCCGAGGCTTGCCGGGACGCCGGGATCAAAACTCAGATTGTAGGGGTAGCCCAGATGTGTCTCACGTGCCGCTCGCATCCGTTTCTCCGTGAGAGCGAATGTCGGGGCAAGATTTGGTGCAAATGGCAGGATGCGGGATGGAAACCCGAAGTCGATCTGGTTCGGCATCATGTGCGGCATCTCCGGCGCGGGTTGCACGACCACGGCTTCCTGAGAGCGCATGTTCGGCCGCCTCAGGCAGGTTTGGTCACTGCGCTCATCAGAACATTCCGAGCGAAACCGCGCATCACCCAAACGGATGAGCTTCGTC
This sequence comes from Phyllobacteriaceae bacterium, assembly GCA_031373225.1. Taxonomy (GTDB): domain Bacteria; phylum Pseudomonadota; class Alphaproteobacteria; order Rhizobiales; family Rhizobiaceae; genus JANOYJ01. The sequence goes on from JANMMM010000210.1 coordinate 1,175, forward strand.
AGTTTTCGCCGAATTCGTCAGGCGCGCTGAAATGATCCAGACTTGCCGCCGGATTTTGTCATCAGCCTTATGTCCGAGATCACCATGCCCCGGTCCAGGGCTTTCGCCATGTCATAGATGGTGAGGCAGGCCGCGGTGACGGCGGTGAGCGCTTCCATCTCGACGCCTGTCTTGCCGGAAACCTTGACGGAGCCGGATACGCGAAGACCGGGAAGGCTGTCGTCGGCTTTAATGTCGACGCTGACTTTTGTGATCATCAGCGGATGGCACAGCGGAATCAGCTCATGCGTCTTTTTCGCCGCCATGATGCCGGCGATGCGGGCCACTCCCAGGACATCGCCTTTCTTGGCGTTGCCGGACAGGATCATCGTCAAAGTCTCCGGCAACATGATGACGCAGCCTTCGGCGCAGGCCTCGCGCTCGGTATCCGCTTTGCCGCCGACATCGACCATATGCACGGCGCCGGTCTTATCGATATGGGTCAGCTTGCTCACGCCGCCATGCCTCCGGTCAGGAGGGCGCGCGTGGCGGCGGACACATCATGCTGCCGCATCAGGCTTTCGCCGACGAGAAAGGTGTCTATGCCTGATTTTGCCAGCCGTGCGCAATCGTCATGGGTGAATATGCCGCTCTCGCCGACGAGGTGGCGGTCCGGAGGGATGAGTTTTGCCAGGTGTTCGGACGTGTCGAGGCTGACTTCAAAGGTGCGAAGACTGCGGTTGTTGACGCCGATCAGGCGCGACTTCAGCTTCAGGGCGCGTTCCGTCTCATCCTCGTCATGCACCTCTATGAGAGCATCCATGCCTAGTTCAAAAGCGGTTTCCTCAAGTTCGGAGGCGAGCGTGTCGCTTACGCTTGCCATGATGATGAGGATGGCGTCCGCTCTCCAGGCGCGCGCTTCGTAAACTTGATAGGCGTCGAACAGAAAATCTTTGCGCAGCGCAGGCAGGGCGCATGCAGCCCGCGCTGCGGCGAGATATTCCGGCGCGCCTTGGAAAGAGGGAATGTCCGTCAGCACAGACAGGCAGGCCGCGCCGCCGCGCTCAAAGGCTTGGGCGAGCGAGTGCACATCGAAGTCGGCGCGGATCAGACCTTTGGACGGGCTGGCTTTCTTGATTTCGGCAATGAGCGCGTATTCACCTGCGGTGCGCTTTGCCTCAAGCGCTTTGAGGAATCCTCGGGGCCTATCCTGGTCTTTAGCAATTGACTTAATCGCGACCAACGGAATGCGGACTTTAGCCGCTGCGATTTCCTCACGCTTATAGGCTTCGATTTTACGTAAAATGTCAGCCATTGGACACGGCGACCAATTTTTCCAGCGCAGCTTTGGCTGCGCCAGAATGAATTGAATGCTCAGCCATGGCCACGCCGTCTCTGAGATTGGCGACACGTCCCGCGATAATCAGCGCGGCGGCGGCGTTGAACTTGGTGATGTCAGCATAGGCGCTGGGCACGCCCGCGAGAACGGCGCGCAGGGCGGCGGCGTTGTCTTGCGGTCCGCCGCCTTTCAGCGCCTGCGGGTCGCATCGCGAAAGCCCGGCCTCTTCTGGAGAAATTTCAAAAGTAGTCACGGCGCCGTTTTTCAGCGCGGCAACCTTTGTTGTTCCCGTCAAGGTAATTTCATCCAGACCATCGCCATGCACGACCCAGACGCTGGTGGAGCCAAGCTCTTTCAAGACATGCGCCAGCGGTTCGACCCAATGGGGAGAATAGACGCCGAGGAGCTGGCTCTTGACGCCCGCCGGATTGGAGAGCGGTCCCATAAGATTGAAAATTGTGGGGGTGCCGAGTTCGACGCGGTAAGGGCCGACATGCTTCATCGCCGGGTGATGTCCCTGCGCGAACATGAAGCCGATACCGGCCTCTTCGATGCAGCGGGATATGATTTCCGGAGAAGCCTCCAGCTTAATGCCAAGCGCCGCCTGCGTGTCCGCAGTGCCTGATTTGGACGACATGCCGCGGTTGCCGTGCTTGGCGATTTTGACGCCGCAGCCGGCGACGACAAAGGCCGTTGCTGTCGATACATTGTAAGAGCCGGATCCATCGCCGCCAGTGCCGACAATGTCCATGGCTCCCTCGGGCGCTGCGACCGGGATGACTTTGCTGCGCAGTGAGGCGACAGCGCCGGATATTTCGTCAACGGTTTCACCCCGGACGCGCAAAGCCATGAGGAAAGCGCCGATCTGAGCGGGCGTGGCCCCGCCGGTCAGCATTGTGTCAAAAGCGTCCTGCGCCTCGGCTTTGGACAGCGTGCCGCCGATTGCGACTTTTTGAACAAAGGATTTGAATTCAACCATGATCAGTTCGCCAGCGCGCGTTCGATCAGCGCCTGATTGACCGTCACAGGAAATTCTCCCTGCAGTCGCGACACGAGCTGGTCGAGCAGATCGTCAGAAACGGCCGAATTCGCGCGCGTTTTCAGATCGTCGGCAATTGCCGCAGGGGATTTATCGGTTGGCTCATAGGTCTCCGCGACTTTCATAACATATTGTGTCTCACCGGAGCCGCCGGCCGAGACCGCGATATGGCCCTTGCCGCCGCCAAACGCCGCTTCCACCGTGGCAGCGTCAAGATCCGCGTCATCGGTGTCGCGTTTCAATCCGCGTTTGGTCGCTTTCTCCAGCTTCAGCGCCGCCGCAAGTTCGTCAAGGGACTTGCCGTCCTTTGCCTGCTTGGCCGTGTCCGCCGCTTTAGCGGCCAAAAGCTCCGCGCCTTTGGCGGTTTTCCAATCGGCGGTCAGCTTTGCTTTAATCTCTTTGACCGGCCGTTCGCGCTCGGCGGTTACGCTGACGACCTCATACCAGAGAAACCCGTTTGATCCGAGGTTGAGCGGCGTGTTTTCAATTGCGGGTTCTGTGGCGAAAAGGGCGGGCAGCAGTTCGGCGCTCTCAGGCAGTCCTTCAACCTTTGCGCCATCCGGCTTCAACCCGGCAATGTCGACCGCTTCCACTATGACCATCTTCAACTTCGCTTCCTTTGCCGCAGCCTCCATATTGTCGCCGCCGCCGCGCGCGTCCTCATAGGCATCGTGCGATTCAAGCAGCACTTCATTGGCCTCGTTGACAGCAATATCTTTGCGGATTTGCTCCTTGACTGAGTCGAACGATTGGACGCTTTCGGGCGTGATGGCCGAGACCCGGATCAGCACCGGGCCAAACGCGCCGTCAATCACGTCGCTGACGGCGCCTGCCGCAAGCTGAAAAGCGGCGTCGGCGACCTTGGCGTCCGGAAGGTCCTTCTTCTGCAGATCGCCGAGCGAAACGTCAGCCGGCGACTTTTTTTCCGCAGTCACGATTTCGTCAAATGTCGCACCCGAGGCGAGTTTGGCTTTGGCGGCGAGCGCCGCGTCCCTTGTGGCGAACACAAGCTGGTCGATCCTGCGCGTTTCATTTTTGGTATAGCGCGCAATGTTTTTGTCATAGTCGGCTTTGACTGTGGCATCGTCCACCGCAGCGGAGTTCGCGATCCCTTCCGGGGTCAGGGAGACGAAACTGAACTTGCGGTATTCCGGCGCCTTGTAGGATTGTTTCCGTTCGTCATAAAAAGTCTTCAGTTCCGCCTCAGTTGGCTCCGGCAGCGGCTGAACAATGCTGACGGGCAGGGCGATGTAATCGACATCACGGCTTTCGCCGCTGTGAATGACGAGTGCAGAAAGGTAGGCGTCTGGCGCATTAACGCCGTCGGTCACCGATTCCACGACCTGCTGGCGGATTGCTATCTGCCCGCGGCTCTTCAGATAATCCTCCGAGCGCATGCCCGCATTGCGCAATACGCCGTCAAACGCCGAGCGGGAGAAAGCGCCTGACGCATCCTTGAATGCGGGATCTTCGGCGGTGAGATTGGCGAGGCGCTCTCTTGACAGACCAAGCTTCATCTTGCGGGACTGCTCATCCAGCACAATTCCTGCCGTAAGCTGCGCCATGACCTGCCCGTCAATGCCAATGCCTTTGGCTTGCTCGCGGGTGAGGCGCTGGTTCAGCTGCTGCTGATAAATCTGCAGCTGGCGGTTATAGGCGAGGCGGTACTCGATTGGCGAGACACTGCTGTCGCCGGAGCTGATTGCGCTGTTGCCGGTGAATCCCTGGCGGAACACATCGCCGACGCCCCAGGCTACAAAGCTGATGGCGAGCATGCCGAGCAGGAGTTTGGCGAGCCAGCTTTGAGCGGCGTTACGAAGCGAGTCTAACATTCAAGTGTTATCCAGTGTGAAGGCAAGTTGATGCATGCCGTCTTTTAGGCATGGGAATGGGCGCTAGCAAGGCGAAACCTTTGCGTTCGGCGGATTGCCAAATCGTTTGAATTTGCTACGAACCGGTTTTGATTTCCAAACTCAGGGACAGATTATGACAATTGGCATCAAACCGCTCGTGGCGGGCAACTGGAAAATGAACGGGCTTTCTGAGCAGCTGAGCGAGCTGAGGCAGATGCGGGCAGGGTTCATGTCCGGGATCGATGCTGATTGCGACGGGCTGATCTGTGTGCCTGCCACACTGGTCATGCGCGCGGCCGATATCGTGTCCAACAGCCCGATGCATGTCGGCGGGCAGGATTGCCATTCGAAAGATTCAGGCGCCCATACAGGGGACGTTTCCGCCGCGATGCTGAAGGACGCGCACGCGACGCATGTGATTGTTGGTCATTCCGAACGGCGCACCGATCATAAAGAAAGCGACGCGACTGTGAACGCAAAGGCTCAGGCGGCTTGGCGGGCAGGTCTGGTGGCAATCGTCTGCATTGGCGAAACCGAAAATGAGCGCCGCACCGGTGTGACAAATGATGTTCTTTCGCGGCAGCTGAAAGGTTCGGTGCCGCAGGGCGCGAGCGAGAAGAACACAGTCATTGCCTACGAGCCCGTCTGGGCGATTGGCACCGGCCTGACACCGACAATTGCGGATGTTGAGGACGCCCATGCGCATATCAGGGCAGAGCTTGGTCCGATTACAGGACCTGCGGCTGCAAAAATGCGCATTCTGTATGGCGGTTCGGTGAAACCTTCCAATGCCAAAGAGTTGCTGTCGATTGACAATGTCGATGGTGCGCTTGTGGGCGGGGCCAGCTTGAAGTCCGCTGATTTCCTCGGAATTTGCGACGCATACCGCAGTATCTGAGGCATAGGCCCTTGCACTGTTGGCTGGCCGCCGCCATTTCACCACGGGTCGGCGGTCGGCCTTCCCATGCGCGGTGATCGCGTGTAAAGGGGCCGGGAATCTGGCGCGCAGGACTAATTTCCCGCGTTAACATCGAAGAAATCGGAACTGTTCATGCAAACCGTGCTTATTGTGATCCACCTGATGGTCGTGCTCGCGCTTGTCGGCGTCGTGCTCTTGCAGCGCTCTGAAGGCGGCGGGCTTGGGATCGGCGGCGGTTCCGGTTTCATGACGGCGCGCGGTGCGGCAAATGCGCTGACGCGCTCTACCTCAATCCTGGGCGCGGCGTTTTTTGCAACTTCTTTGCTCCTGTCGATTCTGGCGGCCTATGGTGATAAGCCAACCGATATTCTGGATCAGGTTCCGGCGACCCAATCCGGCGGCGAAGGAGGCGTGCTCAAGCAGCTGGGGGGCAAAGACATTCCGGCTCCCGCCGTTGAGGTTCCGGCTGTTCCCGCCGCTGAAACGCCTGTTGCCCCGGCGCCAGCCGCCGCAGATCCGGCAGCTGAAGTGCCAGCACCTGCGGCATCAGGCGCGAAGCTGCCGCTGACCCCGGAAGCGCCGGCGTCTTCCACTGAGCCTAAACCAGCAACGCCGCCGGCCAACTGATCCATCCATAGAAATAGCAGTCCAAGCGCAATGTACGGCGCTGAGCGGCAATTATGTTGCCATTCTGCATCGGGCGATCACATTTGCGTGCTCCACCTTGAGGCAGACAAGGCAAATGAGGTAATTACGGCAACATTGCGCCGCAATTTGGCGTGACGTGTCGAAGCCCAAGATTCGACCCAGTTGGAAATAGAACAATCATGATTTCTCGACGCCTTCTCCTGTCAGGTTTCGCAACACTTGCCCTGACAGCGCAATCACATGCCGGACTGTTCGGGTTCAAAACCAGAGCTGAGCGCGAGGCTGAGGCCGCTGCGGACGCCGCTGATCTCAAAGCGCTCAAGAGGAGCCTGCGCCTCGCCAAGAAGCGCGGCAAGAAATTGTCGGCGGATGATCTTGCGCGGCTCGACGCGTTGAAACGCAAAGAGGCGGAGCGGCTGGGTCTGGCAAAGAACGCGCAGGTCAAGAATGACGGGCCCAAAATTCAGCGCGTCAGCCGCAGGGAGCTGGCAAGGATTCAAGAAGAAGACCGCTTGGAGGAGATCCAGAAGCGCGAACTGAAAATACTCAAGCTCAAGCCAAAGACGGAAGTCGCGGACGTTGCAAAGGCGTCACCCAAGAAAGTTGTCAAGAAGATTGGCAAGAAGACCTATACGATTGACGCCAAGTTTGAACCTCAGGAAGTCGCTTACAGCGGTTTCACCCCCGGCTCGATTGTCATCGATTCCCAGCAGAAGTTTCTGTACTTGATTGAAACTCCCTTTTCTGCCCGCCGCTACGGTGTGGCCGTCGGAAAGGAAGGGCTGGATTTTCATGGCTCCGTCACGGTCGGCGACAAGCAGGAGTGGCCGCGCTGGATCCCGACAAAGGAAATGATCGAGCGCTCGCCTGAAAAATACGCTCAATATGCCGAAGGCATGGATGGCGGGCCGAACAACCCGCTCGGCGCGCGCGCAATCTACCTGTATGAAGGCCAGAAGGACACATATCTGCGCATTCACGGCACCACACAGCCTTGGACCATCGGCACCGCCGCGTCAAACGGCTGTTTCCGGATGGTCAATGAGCATGTGATTGACCTGTTCTCGCGTGTGGATATCGGCACGAAAGTGACCGTGCTCTGAGGCGACACCGGAAGCAGGCTGTCACTTAGCGGCCTTTGTCCGGTTCAAGAGAGGCAACGGTATGCCCTCCAATGTTTTTCGATTCGATGAAAGCTGGGTAATTCCAGACGCAAGTGTTGCGGACGTGTATGCGGTTCTCTCGCAGGGAGAGCTGCTGCCGCGCTGGTGGAAGGGCGTCTATCTGGAAGTGAAGCGGCTTGGTCCGGCTGGTGCGCCCAAGGTTGGCGACAGATTGCAGGCGAGGGCGCGGGGATTTCTTCCCTACGAACTGAAATTCGTTCTGGAGGCGACCGCGCTTGAGCCTGACCGGCGCGTGGAGGTGAGGACCATCGGGGATTTCGAGGGACTGTGGAGCGCCGAGCTCAGCCAGCGGCCTGATTGCGTTCATGTCGCCATTGTCTGGCAGGTCACGGTGCTGCGTCCAATTCTGAAGCTCCTGTCTCCCATTCTTCGGCCGGCCTTCGCGTGGAACCACCGCTGGACAACGCCGCGCGGAGAAAAGGGGCTGCGCGCGTATCTGGCGCTTCAAAAAAACAAATAGAGTCCGCGCAATTCACTTGGCAAACAAGTAACGGTTCGCTAATTTGACATGACTAGTGTGGGGCTTTCTTACCGGGCTTGGGGGTTGGAATGCTGTCGCGGCGTTTGGTGATTATAGGTTTGTCGCTCACTGCGGCAGAGGTGCTGCCGCGCGTGAGCCGGGCTGGGCCGATGCTGCAGGGGCTTCCCGGTGTGGATCAGGTGGTTGACCGCCCGTCTGTGACAGTACGCCTGCCAATTCAGAAGCCAAAAAATGCCACGGCCAATGTGAAGTCCATCAAGAAGGCGAAGAAATCGTCGAAGAAGCCGTTTGTCATAGATCCGTTATACGCCCCACAGGACGTTGATTTTTATACGCTTTTTGTTCCGGGCACCATTGTGGTCAATTCCAGTCAGAAACTGCTCTATCTGGTGCAGCCCGGAAACAGAGCGCGGCGCTATGGCGTGGCGATTGGCTCGGAAGGGTTGGGCTGGACGGGGATTGCCAAGATCAAGGGCAAGGTCGAATGGCCTAGCTGGAAGCCGACGCCCGACATGCTCAAGCGCAGCCCGGAAAAATACCTGCGCTACAAGGACGGAATGGAAGGCGGTCCGGGCAACCCGCTCGGCGCGCGCGCCATGTATCTGTATCAGGGCAAGCGCGACACCCAGATCCGCATCCATGGAACAACGCAGCCCTGGACCATCGGACAGGCGGCCTCCAACGGCTGCTTCCGCAT
>JANMMM010000215.1:0-1657 GCA_031373225.1 Phyllobacteriaceae bacterium
TTTGACGGCGGCGCTGGCGGATTTTACTTCACTCTTGGTCATGGCGGCGTTCCTTTCGGGGAATCAGTGACGTTGAACATCACCAGCCTGCCATGGCCGCCGCCCTCCCGGCGAATTTGCAGAACTTAACGCACACTACCAGCGGAACCCGGAATCCAGAGATGGTGTGTTGGTAATTGGGTGAGAATGGCGGGCTTGGAAGAGCAAGCCGACACAATGTGAGGAGCGAAACTTCGTTCTTCGCCACTCTGGATTCCGGGTTCCGCCTCGCGGCCCCGGAATGACGGATTTGGGTCGGCGTCCGCCAAGGTGATTCCATTTGAGCGACCGATGCGCTAGCCGGGATTTCGAGATTTTTACCTTGCAAATTTAACGTTGAACGTTAATACTACAAGGATGATACGCCGAAACGCCCTCAATCTGATCCAAAGCCGCCTCGCTGCTTTCAGTAGCGTGGCGCTGACCGGGCCGCGTCAAGTGGGCAAGACCACCATCGCCCGGGCGATTGTGGCGGACCTTGGCGACGGGGCGCGCTATCTCGACCTGGAAAACCCCATTGACCGGCGGCAGCTTGACGATCCTGTTGCTTATTTCTCCGCTTATGCCGACAAGCTGATTGTGCTGGACGAAGTGCAGCGCGCGCCCGAAATTTTTCAGGTTCTGCGCGGCCAGATCGACGCGCGGCGGCGGATGGCGGGCAAGGGCGGCAAGTTCCTGATCCTCGGCTCGGCTTCGATGGACCTTTTGCGCCAGTCCTCGGAAAGCCTTGCCGGGCGCATCAGCTTTGTCGAACTCGGCCCGCTCAACCCGCGCGAAGTCTTGGCGGATGCAGTGCCGGGCGAACCCGCGCGCAGCGTCATCGACGGGCTGTGGCTGAAGGGCGGCTTTCCAGAGAGCTACCTGCAAGACAAGGACTCCGCCAGCCTTCAGTGGCGCCACGATTTCATCCAGACCTATCTGGAGAGGGACATTCCGCAGTTTGGCATTCAGGCGGCCGCCGAAAACCTTGGTCTGTTCTGGCGCATGCTCGCCAATGACCAAGGTGAGCTTTTCAACGCGCAGAGATATGCAAGGTCGATGGGCGTCAGCAGTCCCGCCATCGCGCGCTACCTCGACATAATGCAGAAGCTCCTGCTCGTCCGTACGCTCCAGCCCTGGTCGGTCAACACCGGTAAGCGCCTTGTCAAGTCGCCGCGCCCGTTTGTGCGCGACAGCGGGCTTCTGCATGCCCTCTTAAACATCGGCTCGATGGATGCGCTGCGCGCGCATCCGGTCGTGGGAAAAAGCTGGGAAGGCTTTGTCATCGAATCTCTGATCGGCGCAAGCGAGGGCAAGGCGCGGCCCTATTTCTACCGCACGGCGGCGGGCGCGGAAGCGGACCTTGTGCTGGAGTTCGCGCCGGGAAGATGCTGGGCCATCGAAATCAAGCTTTCCAGCGCGCCGACATTGGACAAGGGGTTCCACATCGCCGCAGACGATCTCAAGGCCGAGCGGCGTATTCTGGTGCACAAGGGAGAGGCAAGCTTTCCGATGCGCGGCGGCGTCGAGGCCATGCCGCTTGTCGTGGCGATGGACGAGGTCAGCGCGGCGGGGAAGTGAGGATTTAGGGGGGGTTGTTGATGATTTGGGGTAAGAGGATGATTTTTTGGGGGGGGCG
>JANMMM010000299.1:0-4922 GCA_031373225.1 Phyllobacteriaceae bacterium
GCGATGGCGGCGATGATCCGCGCGCGGGTGGCCTCGACGATTTCGTCCCAGTCCATGCGTGTTCCCTCGGTTCCAGGATCGGGGACAGTTTACTTGGCTTTCTCCGTCCGCTGCCAAATAGGCAGCAATGGAACAGGCCAAGTAAACTGTCCCCGATCTTTCGCGGCATTATGCGGCAAGGCGGGCGATGGGGGATAAGTATTTTTGCGAGGAGAGATAAGTTGTTGAAAAGGATGGAGCTTATTTTTCCAGCGCGCGGTTTTATCCCCCATCGCCTCTTCTGAACCCGCACGCCTCGCCGTGTGGGGCCAGAGCAGGCAGATGGTGAGGCGCGGGCGTGCGCAATTGAGCTTCAAATTTGGCGACTGGCGCCGATATGCAGGGCATTGCGGCGAAGGCCATCCATTCGCCGCTTGCGCGCGGGCCGCCGCAGGCGTTTGATGGCGGTTTGAACGGAGGTCCCGCCCCATGTCCGCCAAAATCAACATCGCCGCCCTCATCCCCGTCATCGGCAGCATGTATCCGCCGCCCTTCCACGAGCCCTGCCGCGCCCGGTCCCGCAGACGCCTCGGCGATGCGGCGGGGCTGACGCAGTTCGGCGTCAATCTCCTGACCTTGCCGCCCGGCGCATGGTCGAGCCAGCGCCATTGGCATACGCATGAGGATGAGTTCGTCTTTGTGCTGTCCGGCGAAGTCACCTTGGTGACAGACGCGGGCGCGGAAATTCTTCGGGCGGGCGACTGCGCGGGGTTCAAGGCCGCCGATCCTAACGGGCACAGCCTTCGGAACCTTTCGGATAACGACGCCACGGTGCTTGAAATCGGCTCGCGGATCGAGGGCGACGGGGCGTATTACCCGGATATCGACCTTGTTGCTCCCGGCGATGAAATGCCCGCCATCTACACGCACAGGGACGGCACGGCCTATGAGGATATCAGGAGGCGCTCCTAAAGCGCCAAACCGCCTCGCAAAACCCGTTGAAACCTGTGGCTCCCCATGTTGCCATTCTCGCCCGCCTGTTTTAGTGCTTGAAATGACGAATCCATGCCGCTAACCAAGCGGTGAACGCATAACCTGAGGAAATGACATGAGCGATGTATCTGACCGCGTGAAGAAAATCGTTGTGGAACATCTGGGCGTCGATATGGCCAAGGTTGCCGAGGGCGCCAGCTTCATCGATGATCTGGGCGCGGACTCGCTCGACACGGTTGAGCTCGTCATGGCGTTCGAAGAGGAATTCGGCGTTGAAATCCCTGATGACGCCGCCGAGACGATCCTGACCGTCGGCGACGCGGTCAAGTTCATCGAGAAGGCTTCCGCCTGATCTTTTAGCGCTTGCGGCGGACATTGCCCGGCCATGCATCGGGCAGGGCGCTTAAGGGGGGCTGTCCATGAGACGCGTTGTAGTCACCGGCATTGGCATGGTTTCGCCTCTGGCGACCGGAGCGGAGCTGACTTGGTCGCGGCTGATAGCGGGCGGCAACGCCGCAGGGCGCATTGAAGGCTTTGAGATCGAGGATCTTCCCTGCCAAATCGCCTGCCAGATAAAGCGCGGCGACGGCACGGACGGAACTTTCAATCCCGACCTGTTCATGGAGCCGAAAGAGCAGCGCAAAGTTGATGATTTCATCATCTATGCGATGGCGGCGGCGCAGGAAGCGCTGGAAGACGCCAAATGGCATCCGCAGAGCTATGAGGACCAGATCGCGTCCGGCGTTCTGATCGGCTCCGGCATTGGCGGCTTGAGCGGCATTGTCGAAGGCGCCTACACTTTGCGCGACAAGGGCCCGCGCCGCGTTTCACCGTTTTTCATTCCCGGACGCCTTATCAACCTCGCCTCCGGCCAGGTGTCGATCAGGCACGGCCTCAAGGGCCCCAATCATTCCGTTGTCACCGCCTGCTCCACCGGCGCGCACGCCATCGGCGACGCAAGCCGGCTGATCGCGCTCGGCGATGCCGATGTGATGGTGGCCGGCGGCACGGAATCGCCGATCAACCGCATGTCCATCGCAGGCTTTTCCGCCTGTAAGGCGCTGTGCTTTGACTATAATGACCGCCCGCTGCGAGGCTCGCGGCCCTATGACAAGGACCGCGACGGTTTCGTCATGGGCGAGGGCGCGGGCATCGTCGTGCTGGAGGAATATGAGCACGCCAAGCTGCGCGGCGCGAAGATTTACGCCGAAGTGGTGGGCTACGGCCTTTCGGGCGACGCCTACCACATCACTGCGCCGGCCGAGGACGGCGACGGCGCGTTCCGCTCGATGAGCATGGCGATCAAGCGCGCAGGCGTTTCCGCCGCCGACCTCGACTATGTCAACGCCCACGGCACATCCACCATGGCCGACACGATCGAACTCGGCGCGGTCGAGCGGCTTGTGGCCGGCAGCGGCAGAGAGCTGACAATGTCGTCAACCAAATCCGCCATCGGGCATCTTCTGGGCGCGGCGGGCGCTGTCGAGGCGATTTTCTCCATTCTCGCCATCCGCGACAATATCGCGCCGCCGACGCTCAATCTCGATAATCCCGCTGTCGAAACAAAGGTTGATCTTGTGCCGCACAAGGCGAAGAAGAAGCAAATCGATGTGGCGCTGTCCAACTCATTTGGCTTCGGCGGCACCAACGCCTCGCTGGTTTTGAAACGCTGTGATTGAATTGCCCCGTCATTTCGCCACATTCGCTTCTAATCTGTTGCGGCAAGTGTGGGAGTTGAAGCGGCATTGATCATCGATTCGGGACACCAGGGCGCACAGGCGCCTGCCTTTGGCCGCAGAGAGCAGACTGCGGATGCCGCGCGCCCGAAATCCGCCAATGAGGCGCTGCGGCCCGAGCCTGGCACGCCGCCGCCCGTCAAAACCCGTTCGCGGTCGTCCCGCGGTCAAGTCGTGGTTTTCTTGAACTTTCTGATGACAATTCTGGTGATGGCGGCAGCCGGCGCGGGCGCTGCGGTTTACTTCGGCAAACAGCAGTTTGACCGGCCGGGACCGCTGGTTGAGGCGCGCAATTATGAGGTCAAGCGCGGAGCCGGCATTGCCGACATCGCCTCGCAGCTCGAAAACCAGCGCTTCATCACCGACGGCCGCGTCTTCCGCCTGGCGGCCAAAGCCTATGGCATGGAGCAGAAGTTGAAGGCCGGAGAATACCAGATCAAGCCCGGCGCCTCGATGCGCGACATTCTGGGCACGCTCACCAGCGGCAAATCAGTGCTTTATTCGCTGACAATTCCGGAAGGCTTGACGGTTGAGCAAATCTGGAGCCGCATTGCCGCCAGTGATGCGCTGACGGGCGACATGCCGAAAACCATCCCGCCGGAAGGCGCGCTCTTTGCTGACACACAGCGCTTTGCCAAAGGCACCACCCGCGAAGAAATGGTTGCAAAGCTTGTTGGCGATCAGAAAAAACTGGTTGACGAAATCTGGGCACGCCGCGCGCCCGGTCTGCCCATTGAAAATGTCGGAGACTTTGTCACGCTCGCCTCCATTGTCGAGAAAGAGACGGGCCAGAATGACGAACGCTCGCGCGTCGCCTCGGTCTTTGTTAACCGGCTGAACAGGGGCATGCGCCTTCAGTCCGATCCGACCATTCTCTACGGCCTGTTCGGCGGCAAGGGCCGTCCGGCCGACCGCGCCATCCTCAAGTCCGACATCGAAACCCCGACGCCCTATAACACTTACACGATTGACGGCCTGCCGCCGACGCCCATCGCCAATCCGGGCCGCGCCGCGCTGGAGGCGGTCGCCAATCCGTCGAAGACCAATGACCTGTATTTCGTCGCCGACGGCACCGGCGGCCACGCTTTTGCCCAATCGCTGGACGAGCACAATGAGAACGTCGCCCGCTGGCGCGCGGTTGAAAAGCAGCGCGCCGAGGCCGCCAAGGCGGCGGAAGCGACCACTGAGCAGCCTGAGAAACCTAAACAGTAAATGCCCGTCGAGAGCATGACCGGTTTCGCGCGCCAGACGGCAAACGCCGGGCGCGTGACAATTGTCTGGGAGCTGAAATCGGTCAACGGCAAGGCGCTGGACATCCGCTTGCGCTTTCCCTCCGGCTGGGAGCGGCTTGAGCCGGCGGCGCGGCATATGTTCCAGTCGGCGTTGTCGCGCGGCAATATTCAGGCGGGGCTTTCTCTGGATGCGGGCGAGGCGGGCAACAGCCTGGTCGTCAATGAAGCGGTGCTGAAACAGTTCGAGCTTCTGTCGTCGGACCTGTCGGCCCGCCTCGGCCTCGCGCCGCCGACCGTCGCCGATGTTCTGTCGCTTCCCGGCATCCTGCAGCGCGGCGATGCGGCGGCGGACCCGTCGCTGGAGCCTGCCATTCTGCAATGTCTCGGCGAAGCCATCGCCGCGCTGAAGCATTCGCGCCGCAGCGAGGGCACGGCGCTCGAGGCCATTCTGCTCGGCCATGTTCATTCAGTGGAGGCATTGACGCTCAAAGCCGAGACGGATCCGGCGCGCCAGCCGGACGCCATCCGCGCCCGCATCGCCGAGAACATCGCGGCCCTTATCGGCGCGTCGCCCGCGCTGGATCAGGACCGCCTCGCTTCGGAAGCCCTGTTCGTGGCGAACCGCGCCGACATCAGGGAAGAAATTGACCGGCTGAAAACCCACGTCAAAAGTGCCGGGCAACTTTTGGCGCAAGGCGGCGCGGCGGGGCGCAAACTTGATTTTCTGGCGCAGGAATTTAACCGCGAAGCAAATACTTTGTGTTCAAAATCCAATGCCGCATCGATCACGGCGATTGGGCTTGAACTGAAAGCCGCCGTCGATCAGTTTCGCGAGCAGGTGCAGAATCTGGAGTGAGAACATGGCCGACTTAAAGCCAGGCGCAAAAATCCGGCGGCGCGGTCTGATGCTCGTTCTCTCCTCGCCGTCCGGCGCGGGAAAATCCACCATCGCCCGCAATCTCCTCGAAAGCGATCCGAACCT
>JANMMM010000324.1:0-15407 GCA_031373225.1 Phyllobacteriaceae bacterium
GCGGCATTCGTGTTCTACACCAATTATGGGTCGGCCAAGGGGCGCGAGGTCGAGCAGGCGGGCAAGGCGGCCTTTGTGATGCTGGTGCAGTGAAGAAACTTGAGGAGATGTTAGCATGATGAACGCTATTACTAACCGTCGCCATCCTCCCCCCTGCCGGGCGCCGACCCGTGAAGCGCGAGGCCGCTCATTTCGCCGCCTCAGCCAAAGCCGTTGCGCGCAAGCCTTGAAGTGAAGCCAGAAGCATCTTCACATCACCTGACTTTTCACAAAGTCCTTCACAATCGCAATAATCCCCCTGCTCAGCAAGTCATCCAGCGAATCCGCAAACTGCGCCACGTGCGCCCTGTTGCAGATCAGCGGCGGCTCGAGGCGGATGACGTTGCGGTTATACTCGGTGAAGGCGACGAGAATGTCATAGTCGCGCAGCAAAAGCGCGCCGATGAAGCCGGAGAGCGAACCCTTCAGCTTGTCGTCGAGCATGGCCACCACCGGGCGCAGGATCATCGGCAGCGTCTGCGAGAAATCCTGGAACTCAAGACCGATCATCAGTCCCTTGCCGCGCACGTCCTTGATGATTTTCGGGTATTTCTTGTGCAGTGTCTCCAGCCGCTCCAAAAGATAGGCGCCGACCTCCGCCGAATTGCCGATCAGGTCCTCGTCATATAGGATATTCAATGCTTCAATCGAGGTGATGCAGGCCTCGCCGATGCCGCCGAACGTCGCTGGCGCGTGGATCAGCGCCGTCTTCGGCGTGCCATAGGCTTTCATGTAGATTTCACGCCGCGCGATCATCGCGCCCATGGCGCATTTGCCGCCGCCGAGCGACTTGGCGAGCGCTGTCACGTCAGGAATGACGCCGTAATGTTCAAAAGCGTAGAACTTGCCGGTGCGCCCGAGGCCGCACTGCACTTCGTCCGCCACCCACAGCACACCGTAAAGGTCGCAGAGCGAACGCAGCTTGTGCCAATATTCGGCGGGCGCGGAGATGATGCCGCCGCCACCCTGCACGGTTTCGAGGACAATTGCGCCAATCGCCGGGTCGGATTTGAAAAGCGCCTCGACCGCTTCAATATCGCCAAACGGCACTTTCAAGGCATTTTCAACAAGCTGGAAATCGCCCCGGTACAGCTTGCCGTCGGTGACGGAGAGCACGCCCTTGGTTTTGCCGTGGAATGAATTCTCGGCATATACAACTTTGTGCTTTCCCGGCCCTGCGGCGCGTTCGGCGATTTTCAATGCCGCTTCCATCGCTTCAGAGCCGGACGAGCCAAGGAACACCATGTCCAAATCGCCTGGCGAGCAGGCCGCGATGTTGTGCGCCAGCGCCGCCGCATATTGCGACATGAAGGCTATGGCGATCTCGTGACGTTTTTCCTCGGCGAACTCCTTGCGGGCCTTCAGGATGCGCGGATGGTTATGGCCGAAGGCCAGCGAGCCGAAGCCACCGAAAAAGTCCATGATCCGCCGGCCGTGCTGGTCGACATAATACATGCCCTCGGCGCTTTCGATCTTCACCTTGTGAAAGCCGAGCAGCTTCATGAAATGCAGCTGGCCGGGATTCATGTGCGCTTTAAACAGCTCGGTCATATCCGGCACGGACATGGCTTTCGCATCGCGCACGGAGAGAAGCTTTGGCCGCTTGTTGATATGCATCGGCGCGAGCGCCGGCGCCTCAATGACCTTTAACAGATTTTCCGTTTCCGGTTTCACATTGACGTTCATGGTCTACTCCGCCGCAACTGTTTTGAAATCATTGAAGGCCCGGCCCTCTTTTTTGGCCCGGTATTCCCGGTAGGCTTCGATCAGCATGTCGCTGTCCTGATATTTTGGCTCCCAGCCGAAATCGCGTTTGGCTTTCTTCGTGTCCCGCACGCAATTCTCATCCGCGATCAGATATTGCTCCGGATCCATGATCGGCAGGTTAATGAGGTCAAACGCCGCCAGCGTCGCCTTCACGGCGAAGGCAGGGGTGGGGAGCAGAAAGGATTTCGAACCGGCGCTCTTGATAAGTCCGCCCAGCAGTTCGCGCACGGACGGCGGATTGAGCGAGCCGAGATTATAGGCCTCGTTCGGCACGCCCTTTTCCCAAGCCAGTCTGGCAATCTCGGCGCAGTCGAACACGGAGATGAACTGATACGGGTTCTTTCCTGAGCCAATCATCGGCACCGGCAGATTGGCGTCCAGCAGCTTGAACAGCTTCTCGAGAATGCCCAACCGTCCCGGTCCGATAATCAGGCGCGGACGAAAGATGGTCACGTTCATGCCGCGCGCGCGCCATTCGGCGGCCATTTCTTCGGTGGCGGCTTTCGACTTGCCGTATTCGCCGAGTGGTTTGACCGGCTGATCCTCGTCCTGCGGCGGCGCGCTGACGGTGTGGCCGTAAATCATGTCTGTGGTGAACTGAACGAGCCTGCCTGCCCCTGCCCTGTCCACCGCATTCATAATGTGGCCTGCGCCGAAATAATTGACCGGCCAGAAGAAATCGTAGCGTTTGGCCCGAATCTGCAAAGGCGACAGCATTTTGGCGGACAGGTTATAGACCATGTCGTCGGACTTGATATCGACGGCGTAGACTTGGCTCACGTCGGTCACGTCGCAGTGGGCGAACTTCGCTTTGGCGTAATGTGGCAGATCGCTCTTTTGAATATCGGCGACGAGCACCTTTTCGCCGCGCGCAATGAGATCGCGCGCCAGATACCGCCCGACAAAGCCGTCACCGCCAAATATCACATGCTTCATGATGCTGTTTCCGAACTTGGGTTGGACATTGTCTTTGCTTCAGCCGCCGAATGACCGCCGCTCTGGGCAATGAGGATGGTCCCGGCGCAGATCAGCGCAATGCCGGCGATTTTGTAGATGCCAAGCTCTTCTTTGAAGACCAGCCATGCGATGACCGCGACCACGACATAGGCAAGGCTGAGGAAAGGATAAGCGAAGGACAGGTCCACCTTCGACAGGACGAACAGGTGCGAGGCCATGGAGATGACAAAAGTCGCAAGGCCAAAGAAAACCCATGGATTGAAGATGATCTGAAAGACGCGGCTGACAACGGTGTCCGCCGAAAACGTCAGCGGGCCGAGCGACATCATGCCTTGCTTCAGCATGATCTGCGCGGCGGCGTTGGTCAGCACGGTGAACAGGATGAACGGCACAAATTTCGTCATTTTGCATCCCCGAATATCAAAAACTTCGCCGCAGGCGGGCATGTCTGCCCGGCATTGAAGTATTTCACCCGCTCTCGGGAACCCAATAGCAAAAGCATGTGAGCGCCCTACCACAAAAATTGCTAATATTCGATGGACATGTTTGAATTTGTCCAATCAATACAAACAGGTAAGGTTAATTCTTCTTAAACGGCCAGCGCCGTGCGCCGCCAGAAATCCGATATGAAGGCCGGATCGCGCAGCGCTTCGAGCTGGCGCCAGTTCGGATAGGAGGCGGCAAATGTCTGCGCCGACATGCGCGCGTCCTTGTAAGCGTTTACCGCCCCACCTGCATCAACCGTGATCCGGTCAAGCTCGGCAAGCAGCGCCAGCGTCTCGGCGCCCCGGTTCGCAAAGTCCAGCGTCAGCGTGTAGCCGGACCGCGCAAACGGGGTAAGGCTCGGTGAAGCCACTGTTCCAAACCTCTTGAGAACGGTCAGGAAAGAGGCTTGACCAGCCTTGCGAGATGCAGACAAAAGCTGCGGCAATGCGAACGCCGCCGCATCGAATGGAATGACGCTCTGGTGCTGGAAAAGCCCATTTGGTCCGTACAGATAATTCCAGTTTCCCACCTGGTCCAGCGGATAGAAGAACCCGTCATAAGCGCTTGTTTTGACCCCGCGATTGCGGCTCTTCGAGTTGAAATACAACGCATTGAACGCCGACAGGCTCAAGCCGTTCAGGCAGTTCAGCGGCGGTTGAAACGGCACGGTGAGCTTTGGCTTGGAACGGTGTGGCACAAAGCTGCCGGTTTCCGCGTGGTTGGCCGTCATCAACAGCCCGCGCCCGCCAGCATTGAGCTGGTCGAGCCACGCGACGGCATATTCATTGCCCTGGTCTGCGCCTTCCGCGAGCGCAAGATATTCTTCAAGGCTCTCGAAGGGGGTGACCTGCTCGCGGACATCAGAGGTTCCGACCTTCATCAGCTGAATCGCCGCAGAGGTAATCATACCAGTCAGGCCGAATCCGCCAATCGTCGCCTGGAACAGATTCATGTGTTCCTGAGCCGAACAGCGGCGCGTGACGCCGTCAGAGCGGAGCAGGTCGAACGAGATGACATGGGCGCCAAAACTGCCGCGCCTATGGTGGTTCTTGCCGTGCACATCATTGGCGATGGCGCCGCCGAGCGTCACATGTTTGGTCCCGGGTGTGACAGGCGGGAACCAGCCGTGCGGACCGGCATGAAGAATGATGTCGCCAAGCGTGACGCCGGGCTCGGCTTTCAACATGCCGCTCTGCGCATCGAAAGAAAGGATGCGGGCGCTTTCGCGGCTGCGCACCAGAATGCCGCTGTCGCAGTGGGCGGAATCGCCATAACTCTTGCTGTTGCCGACGGCGAGCCAGGACGTCCGCGCCGTGTTGCCGCGCCGCAGATCCGCCATTGCATCAGAAAACGAGGCGGAATGCCGGTTCGTGCGGTCAAGCCGCCCAAACGACTGGATGACGCTGTTTGATTTCAAAGGCCTGCGGCGAAGATCAGCGCCGCTCCCACGCACACCATCATGACGCTGCGCCAGTCGGACAAGAGGAACACGACCGGGTCCTCATGCATCTCGCCGCGTCGCGCTAGAACCCAGATACGGATGGAGAGATAAAGCACGATCGGGCAGAGCGGCCAGATCAGCCAAGGATTTCCGTAAATCTGTTTGACCTCGCTGCTGTCTATATAGAGCGCCAGAACCAGCGCCGATGCGAAGGCGGATGCCATGCCGGCTTCCGCGATGACATGCAAGTCCGCCGCGCGGTAGCCCCTGCCCGCGATTTTTAGCGCCGGATTGGACGACGCCTGCTCAAGCTCGACGAAGCGCTTGACCAGCGCCAGCGAAAGAAAGAAGAAGGTGGAGAACGCCAGGAGCCAGAACGACACGTCGATCTGCGTCGCGGCGGCCCCTGCGATGACCCGCACTGTGTA
Organism: Phyllobacteriaceae bacterium; assembly: GCA_031373225.1. Taxonomy (GTDB): domain Bacteria; phylum Pseudomonadota; class Alphaproteobacteria; order Rhizobiales; family Rhizobiaceae; genus JANOYJ01. Next base: position 5,119 of record JANMMM010000324.1, read on the forward strand.
AAGGCCTGCCAGCGTCAGCACATCGATCAAAAGCATCCGTTTCAAGGCGAAGGAATAGGCCGTGGTGAGGATTGCATAGCTGCCCAGCACCAGCTGAAACAGCATGGGCAAGAGCAAGCTGACACCGACAGCCGCCGCCGCCAGCGCGCCGCAAACGACGAGCGCCATCGGTATCGAGACAGCGCCAGAGGCGATGGAGCGCCTTGATTTGCTCGCATGTCGCCGGTCCAGAGGCAGGTCGATCAGGTCGTTGACAATGTAAATGGCTGACGCCGCCAGACAAAAAGCAACGAAGGCCAGCGCGATGGCGACTAGTGTCGCCGGTCGGTCAATGTCATTGGCGAGCACGGCTGGCACCGCGATCAGGACGTTCTTCGCCCATTGATGCACGCGCAGCATCTTCAACAGCGGTTTGATGCCGCCCGCAGCGGGTGCAAACCGCAGCGACCCGCTCTGTGCCTGAAACTTCGCCGCCGCACGGTCGGGCGCGACGACGATGGACGCCCTTGCGGATTCGAACACCGCAAGGTCCGCCCGGCTGTTGCCCGCGTAATCATAGCCCGCCTGCCCGAACATGCTGTTTAGTGCGGCTGATTTGCGCGAGGATGTCAGATTGACGCTGTCGGACGATGCAAGCACGCCTTCAAATATTCCGAGATGCAAGGCGACTTTCTCAGCGAAGGACCGCGCGCTGCCTGTGGCAAGGAAGAGTTTGCGCCCTTTTGCATGCTCGGCGCGCAAAAACGCCAGAAAATCTGCGCGGTAGGGCAAAGCGGCCGCGTCAATGTCCACACGTTCCGCGAGCTTCATTTTCAATGCGCACGCGCCCCGCAGAGCCCACAGTGGCAACATGAAAATATATAGCGGATTGCGCCGCAGCAACGCGAAAATGGCTTCCCAAAGCAGATCCGCAGCAATCAGCGTGCCGTCCAGATCGACCGCAAGCGGGACGAGGTGCGTTTTTACCCGATGATCCATAACAACCCAAGCGCCTGCTGCCCTGAGCGACGGAACATAGCAGAATCGGACAAATCAAGGGTGAACGAGGGTAGTTAAGGGCGAAACGGCTAAAAATATGGTAAATAAACGGGAAACGGCCGCTGCAAGCGCGGCCGTTTCAGCAGAGTGTGTGGCGAACTCACCGGAACTGCGCCGCGCCGCCGACGAACTCAATCGTCTCGGCGCCCGTCAGCACTTCGCGCACGTCGCCGGGAAAAGTGACAAAGCAGCCGCCGGCGCAGAACTCGACGGTTTCGCCAGGGCCGATCGGCAGATCAACCTGATCGGCGCCTTCGGTGACGCGCAGCGTTATCGTGTCGCCGTCGCGGTTGGTGACGCTTGCCGCGAGAACTGCGCTGTTCAAGGCGAACACGGCGAGAGCGGCAACAATTAATCTCTTCATTTCAGACCGGCGCTTTATCGCCGCCTCCATTGACACGGGGAACTTCTCCCGTTTGACCTGAACCTTATAGTCGATCCTGTCTGAACGCCAGCTGAACCGTATTGGCGAGTTCCATTCATGCGCCGGCAAGCTCAAGCCGTCGGAATTTCGATCCCCGCCTTGTCAAATTCCGCCATGATCTGCGACCTTATGTCGGTCTGCACAATGGCCGAATTGGTGATGTCCGCCAAATGCACCCGCAGCTCAAAATTCATCTGTTTCTCGCCAAAACCCTGAAACAGCACAAACGGCTCGGGGTTTTTCATCACCAGCGGATGGCGCGTGCCTATCTCCAAAAGGATTTCCTGCACGGCCTTCGGATCGGATTTGTACAGGACGCCAACGCCGATATCGACGCGGCCCAGCTTGTTGCGGTGCGTCCAGTTGCCGACGGCGGCGTTGATGAGAATAGAGTTCGGCAGCATCACGGTCTGCTTATGAAATGTCTCGATTTCGGTGGCGCGCACGGATATTTTCTTCACGATGCCCGACGTTGCGCCCGCTTCAATCCAGTCGCCAACCTTGAACGGCCGTTCGGCCAGAAGGATGAGGCCGGAGACAAAATTCGACACGACATTCTGCAGGCCAAAGCCGATGCCGAGCGACAGCGCGCCCGCGACAAGCGCAAGGCTGGAGAGGTCAATGCCCGCGACGGAAATGCCGATCAGCCCCGCCAATGCCGTGCCGGCATAGCCGAGCGCCGTCTTGATCGAATTACGGACGCCGGAATCGACCTTGCCGCGGGTCAGGATATTGCCGTCGAGCCAGCGCTGGAACCAGCGTGTGAGCACAAAGCCAAAGATGAAAACCAGAATGCCGGCGAAAATGCCGAGCAGCGATATCGTCACCGAGCCGACCTGAAAACCGGTCAGCGCCGAGATGATCCAGCCCCTGATATCCTCCCACTGGAAGCGCCATTGCAGCAGGATCAGCGGCAGGCCCCAGGCCAGCACCAGAAGATTGGTCAAGACGCTGGTGCCGACGCCGATATGGCCGAGCATGACCGGCTCAAATTTGTAGCGCTCTGACAGGCTCTGACCCAGAAGCGTATTGGCGAACGCGCCGTCATCGGCGAGCGCGGCGGCGCTTTTGAAACCGAGATACATGGTCACAATGATTGCGCCGGTGATGACAATCTGCTGCGAGAAAAACCGCGACAGGCCGACATAGCCAAGGCCGGCCGCCACCATCGGCAAGAGGCCGAGCATAAGAATGAAAAGTTTCACCGCGCGCGGCCAAGGCTGCGGCCGCCCGCCCTTGTCGTCAGGAACGGGATTGACCATCGCAATGACGATGATCAGCAGCCCCACGAGAAGCGTCGCAATCAGGCTCTTGGCGATTGTCAGCTGCAGCGGTGAATCGAGCGTCCGGTTGAAGACGTTGCCGATAAATTCAAGGCCCGTGACAATGGCTGTGGCAGTGATGAGCCAGTGTAACACCCGTCCCGGCCCCGGCGCGACCTTCACCAATTGCCAGTTCGGCAGATCCGGCGACAGAATCGCCTGTGCGAGCCGCTGGATAAAAAACACCGCTGCGCAGACATTGAAAAACGCGGAAATTGCCGGCCTTACGTCGGCGCGCAGCAGATTGAAATAATCGAAGAAAAAATAGGTGGCGGTCAAAAACACCGCGAACGAAACGGACGGGATCAGCGTCGACCAGAAACCGACGGAAAGGCGGCTGAGATAGGAGGGTTCTGTCACTTCCTTGTCGCGGCTGTAGAGCGACAAAAACAGCAGGCGTCCGCCAATCATGATGACCGAGGCGGCGAGCAGCGCGAGAAATGTCGCGGCAAGCATTGAGCCGAACTTGAACTTCCAGATGAACTGCCACCAGCTCTTGAACTGCCGGGACAGCGCCTGCGCCTCCTGCTCTGCTGCGGTGACCACTTCGCTGCCAAAGGCAAAATTGACGTCCACACGCTGTGACAAGCTGTTGGAAAACAGATCCCGGCGTTTCTGCGAGACTTGATCAAGCTCCCTGTTCACCCGGATCGACATGTCTTCGGCTGCGCCGAGGGCCGTATTGATCGACTTCTTCTCTTCTGCCAGGCGCCTGCGCTCTTCCTGCACGGCCTGTGGCTCGGGAGTGTCAGCATCCGAAGGCGGCGCGCCAAGTTCGGCGAGCCGTTTGTTGATTTCGCCTAGCCTGGGGCGGAAGGATACGGCGACACCGATCACCTGTTTGGCAAGGTCTTCCAGCTGCACCTTGAGCTTGACCAGTTCGCTGTCGTCATTAGCCTTGGCAACGATCTTTGGACTTATTTCATCGACCTGCTTGCCAACAGCGGCAAGCAAAGCCTGCGGCCCATCGGCGGACTGCGCGCGCGCCATTCCGCCAAGCGCGAGAGCCAGCCAAAGACAGATCAGCATTTTCAGAGAAATGGATCGGGTCAAGAATTGTTCCGGGAATCAGATTGCGTCATTTGTCTCGTAAAATGTTCATACGCGCAGCGGCCAGCCGCAACAAGATGAGGCCATTTTCCATGAAAACGACAGAAGCGGTCGGTATTTACCCGCGCCAATTCTGCCATAACGGCTAATCTTGGCAATCCTGCCGCACCCGTTCATAAGTTTCCCATGCAGCACTTTTCATTTCTCACCCTTGTCAAAGGCGCGCTCGGCGGCGGCGCTTTGCGGCCGCATTGGCGCAAGCCTGAGCCGAAGCCCGCTTATGACGTCGTCATCATCGGCGGCGGCGGGCACGGGCTTTCCACCGCCTATTACCTGGCCAAGGAGTTTGGTATCTCCAATATCGCGGTGCTGGAAAAGTCCTGGCTCGGCTCCGGCAATGTCGGGCGCAACACGACGGCAATCCGGTCGAATTATCTGCTCAGCGAAAACCAGCATTTCTATGAAGCTTCAATGAAAATGTGGGAAGGCCTGTCGCAGGAGCTGAACTTCAATGTCATGTTCTCGCAGCGCGGCGTTCTTAATATCGGACATTCGCCCGCGCAGATGGATGGGTTCGCGCGGCGCGGCAACCAGATGCTGTTGAATGGGATTGACGCAGAACTCTTCACAAAAGAACAGGTGTCCAGCGCCCTGCCCGGCATCGACATGAGCCGCACCGCGCGCTTCCCTATCGAAGGCGGCCTGATGCAGCGCCGCGCTGGCACCGCGCGGCATGACGCGGTTGCATGGGGCTATGCACGGGCGGCGGATGTGCGCGGTGTTGACTTGATCGAGAACTGCGAAGTCACCGGCTTCCTGCACGACAGCGGCAAGATAATTGGCGTGAAGACGACGCGCGGCGAGATAAGGGCCGGGAAGACGGCGGTCGCCGTCGCTGGCTCAACCGGCCAAGTCATGGCGCTCGCGGGCGTTGAGCCGCTGCCCATCGAAAGCCATGTCCTCCAGGCTTTCATCACCGAGGGCCTGAAGCCAATCATCGACACTGTGGCCACCTTCGGCGGCGGGCATTTGTATTTTGGCCAGACCGACAAGGGCGGGCTGATCTTCGGCGGCGACATTGACGGATACAATTCCTACGCCTCGCGCGGCAATCTGCCGGTTGTCGAAGATGTGATGAGCGAAATGGCGGCGCTGTTTCCAAACCTTGCGGGCGTGCGGCTGCTGCGCTCCTGGGGCGGCATTATGGACATGTCGATGGACGGATCGCCCATCATCACCGCCGGCCCCCTGCCCGGCCTGTATCTGAATTGCGGCTGGTGTTACGGAGGCTTCAAGGCGACGCCGGTTTCCGGCCTGTGCTTTGCCCACATGATCGCCAAGGACGAGCCGCACCCCTTAAGCGCACCCTTCACCCTCGACCGCTTTCACACTGGCCATGTCATCGACGACAAGGGCGTGGGCGCGACACCGAAATGGCATTGAGATGCGGATAACCTGCCCCCATTGCGGCCCGCGTGACCTGATCGAATTCACCTATCAGGGCGATGCCTCTCGCGTGCGTCCCGATCCTGCTTCTGAGGATCAGGAAGCCTGGAACAAATACGTCTATGACCGCGCCAATCCGCGCGGCTGGCACAGGGAGTTCTGGCAGCACCATGGCGGCTGCCGTGCGCATCTGCTTGTCGAGCGCGATACGGAAACACACGAAATCCGCTCCGCCAAATTCGCCCGCGAGGCGCGCTCATGACCTTTCATCGCTTGCCAACAGGCGGAACATTGATTGACCGTTCCCGGGCCCTTTCTTTCACGTTCGACGGCAAGCGCTTTTCGGGATTTGCAGGCGACACGCTCGCCTCGGCGCTTCTGGCAAATGGCGTCATGCTGTTTGGCCGCTCGTTCAAATATCACCGCCCGCGTGGAACATTCGCAGCGGGTTCGGAAGAACCCAACGCGTTGGTGACTCTGGTGCGTAATGGCTTCCGGGAGCCAAATCTCAAAGCGACGCTGGTTGAGATTTTTGACGGCCTCGAAGCTGAAAGCCAGAACCGCTTCCCTTCCCTCAATTATGATCTTGGCGCCGTGAACAGGCTTGCCGGAAGACTTTTTTCCTCCGGCTTCTACTACAAGACCTTCATGGGCCCGTTCCGGAACACCAAAATCTGGATGTTCTGCGAGCGCTTCATCCGCAAGGCGGCGGGCTTGGGAAAGGCTGGCCTCATTCCCGACCCGGACCGCTATGAGCGGATGAATGCGTTTTGCGACGTTCTGGTCGTCGGCGCGGGAGCGGCGGGATTAAAAGCTGCGCAGACAGCTGCCAAAAGCGGTCTTGACGTGATCCTCGCGGACGAAAACCCGCACGCAGGCGGCGCGTTGAATTATGCGTCCGGCGAAATCAACGGCCAAGCAATCTGGGCCTTCACCGCCTCGGTCATAGAACAGCTGGGCGCCTTGCCCAATCTGCGTATCCTCACCCGCACCCATGTCTGGGGCTTTTACGACGGCAACACGCTGGCGGCGGTGGAGCGGGTGGCCGACCACAAGGCGGAACGGTCCCCCGGCGAGCCGCGCCAGCGACATTGGGTGATCCGCGCCAAGCATGCCATCCTCGCTGCGGGCGCGTCGGAGCGGCCCATTGTGTTTCCCGGCAATGATGTTCCTGGCGTCATGCTGTCCGATGCGCTTGTCGAATATGCGCAGAAGTTTGCGGTCGTCCCAAAAGGGCCGGTTGCGCTCTTTGCCAACAACGACACCGCCTTCGCGGCAGCGCTGGACCTGTCGCGGCTCGGCGTGACGGTGAGCGCCATTGTGGATGTGCGGCGGGACATTTCAGACTTCGCCAAATTCCTCGCGGGACGTTCAGGCGCGGAGCTGATCGCCGGACAGGCCATCGTCGGAACCGAAGGCGGCAAGGCGCTGAAATCAATATCCGTCCGTCCCTTCGACGCGGCAAGCGGCGAAGTCTCCGGAACCGCGAGGATCATTGCCTGCGAAACGCTCGGCGTCTCCGGCGGCTGGTCGCCCGCCATCCAGCTCGCCAGCCAGGCCGGCGGCAGGCCGAAATGGGACGCGCGCCTGCAAGCCTTCCTGCCCCCTGAGCCAATGCCGGGGTTCAGTTTCCATGCCGCAGGCGCGGCAAACGGGGCGGGCGACTTGACACAGGCGTTTTCCGAAGGCCATTCGGTCGCAGCTTTTATTGCTAAGGGCTTGGGAAAAAAGGCGGCAAAACCGTCGCCTGTGAAGATCGATCTGGACTCTGCGGACATAGCTCCAGCGCCGGTTTTGGAAATCGCTTCAAGCGATTCAAAACAAAAGGCATTCGTCGATCTGCAGGCCGATGTGACGGCGGACGATCTGCGCCAGGCCGCACAGGAAGGCTTCGCGGCTTCAGAACACGCCAAACGCTACACGACTTGGGGCATGGCCACAGATCAGGGGCGCACGTCAAACCTGCCGGGCCTGGCCGTGCTGGCGAAGGCACAGGGCATCTCCATCCCGGAAGCGGGTCTGACGAAGTTCCGCCCGCCCGCATCCGGCGTCGCGATAGGAGCAATCGCGGCGGAGCGTTTCGGCGACCTGCGTCCGTACCGTCTCACGCCGATGCATGACTGGCACCTCAAGAATGGCGCAACCATGTACGCCGCCGGGCTGTGGGAGCGCCCAATGATCTATGGCAAGCCGGGCGAGACGGTGGAACAGGCCTATGTCCGCGAGGCGAAGGCGGTGCGCGAAAGCGTTGGGATCGCAGACGTTTCAACGCTTGGCAAGATCGACATCCAAGGCCCGGACGCCGCCGAGTTTCTCGACCGGGTTTACACCAATATGTTCTCGAACGTGCCCGTCAACAAAGCCCGCTACGGCCTGATGCTGCGCGAGGACGGCTTTGTCATGGATGACGGCACGACCTGGCGTCTCGGCGAGACCAAATTCCTGATGACCACCACGACGGCAAACGCCGGCAAGGTGATGCAGCATCTCGAATATTTCCTCGACTGCCTCTGGCCGGAGCTGAGAGTTCATGTGACCTCCGTCACCGACCAAGGGGCGGGCGCGGCGGTCTCAGGGCCGAACGCGCGCAAAGTGCTGGAGGCCTGCGTCACCGGGACCGACGTGGACGCGGTCACCCTTCCCTTCATGGGCATTGCGCGCGGCTCCGTCGCAGGACATCCAGTGTTGATCTGCCGCCTCTCCTTCTCCGGCGAGCTGGCCTACGAAGTCTACTCCGGCGCGGGACACGGACAGAAGGTCTGGAACGAGTTGCTGGAGGCGGGGCAGCCATATGAGATTGCGCCCTACGGCCTCGAAGCGCTCGGCACGCTGCGCATTGAAAAAGGTCATGTCACCGGCGCGGAGATTGACGGGCGCACGACCGCGCAGGACCTGCACCTCGGCTGGATGATTTCGAAGAAAAAGCCGTTCATGGGTTCAGCCATGATGGGCCGCGAGGGGCTTATGAAAGAAGGGCGGCTTACGCTCACCGGCGTTCAGTCACTCAGCGGCGAAGCGATTTCCGGCGGCAGCCATATCGTGCTGTCGAGCGATCCAAAAGCGCCCGGAGCAAGCCTCGGCCATGTCACCGCCGCCTGCTATTCTCCCGCGCTCGGCAGACATATTGCGCTGGCGCTGGTGGCGGACGGCAACGTGATGATTGGCAGACGCGCCTTCGCGGCGGACCCGCTGCGCGGCAGGCATGTTCCCGTCGAGCTGGTGTCGCATCATATGTTCGACCCGGAAGGGAGGCGCATGTATGTCTGACCGTGCTACTCCACTGGGTGACGCATTGGTTCCTGGCCTCTACGGCAATCTGGCGGCGGCGCTAGGCGTGACGCTTTCGGAGACTTTCTTCGACTGCGTCAGCGAACTCACCGCCTTTGACGGTCAGGAGCCTGCGCTCGCGGCGACGCTCGCCAAGGCGCACGGCAAGGTGAAAGCAAGCTTTTCCTTTCAGGTGGCGAAAAGCCGTTGGCTTGCTGCCGGACCAAATGAGTTCCGCGATTTGATTCTTCGGCAGGCTGCCCCGGACAAGTGGAGCCATATCGACCTCACGCATGGCCGCGCGGCGCTGCGCGTCAGCGGCCCCAAGGCGGAATGGGTTCTGTCAAAACTTTTTGCAGTTGACTTCCGCGAGGCGGCCTTCCCGGCGCGCAGCGGCGTCGCCACCATGCACCACGACATTCTCGCGCAGATCCACCGCTCCGATGCGCAGTCGTTCGATATTTTTGTCTACCGCTCTTTCGCGCGCGCATTCTGGGACACGCTATGCCGGGCGGCGGAGGAGGTTGGGTATGAGGCGGCTTAGCCTTCGTCTGGCCATTGGCCGACGCGGAAATCACGGGCGGCGTGGATTATACGCACCACTCGCAGAGTTCCATCATCTTCGAACGCATAGAACACAATCAACGAGGTCTTCGGAACGTAGAGTTCAAACGTATCGTCTACTCTCCCTGTGCGTCCTGTCTGAAAGTTTCCAAGTGACTTGATGGCCGCGAGAACGCGATCTCGTACCGAGAGTGCAGAGGCTGGGCTGCTTTGTCTGATGTAAAGCACCTGTCTGCGCAGGTCATTAACGGCGCGATCTGTCCATTTTACCGGACGTCTCACGATGCGTTCTTAAACTGCTGAAAACGCTCCGCTTCACCAAGCGCTTCATCGATTCTGCGCACTGCTTCCTCGTGCGTAACGAAGCGCCCATCATCTATATCTTTCATGCCTTGCTTGATGCTGGCGATGAGTTCCTCTTCATTCTCCACATAGCGTTCAATCGCCTCATTGGAGAGAAATGACTTCGACCGCCGGGTCTCTTTGGCAATTGCCTCCAGCCGGTCCCGCAGTTCAGTCGAAACCCGGACGGTGATGGTGGTGTCGGTCATTGCGCGCCTCGTCTTGCTAATTTGTGCACATACTAGCAGAACGCAGCAAATAAAGCAATCAGCGGCTCACGCCGTCTGCCGCTCTCTCACCAGCGCCTGCCCCGCCTCCAGCGCCAGCGGCGACAGCCCTGCCCCGCCCTTCATCACCAGCGCGTCAAACGCCCGGCGCATTCGCGGCTCCCAGAAATCCTTGATGTGCTGCTTAGTGCCGGTCAGACCTTCTTCATGCGGATAGGGCGCATAGAACGCGGTTATTTGGTTGGCCATGCGGATCAGGTCATTGTCGCTGTCGCTCATTTGGCTTGGTCTCCGAAACTGTCAAACATCATCAATCCGTCCCGCGTCTTCGCCGCCACGCCCATCCCCGCTTCCTGAGCAAGCCGCAAGGCGAGCGCGCTCGGCGCAGAAACCGAAGCGATGAAAGGCGCGCGGATCGCTGCCGCCTTCTGCACCAGCTCAACGCTGCAGCGGCTCGACATAAGGATAAACCCGGCGGAAGCGTCGCGGCCCTGCCGCGCCAGCGCCCCGGCCAGCTTGTCCAGCGCATTGTGGCGGCCGATGTCTTCGCGCACCAGTTCCACTTTGCCGGAAATGTCACAAAACGCCGCTGCGTGCGTGGAGCGGTTA
>JANMMM010000011.1:0-1813 GCA_031373225.1 Phyllobacteriaceae bacterium
GCGGCCACCCCGCTTGCCCAGACCGGACAACAGCGCCGCCTCCAGCTCGTCGCCCTTTTCCAGGGGCCAGTGCCCGCGCTCGTCCAGCAGGCACAGCGTCGGCGCGGACCCCAGAACCGACTTCCCGTCCGCCGCCAGAACGTGCAGAAGATGCCGCCCGTTCTGATCCTCGTATTCGATCTCCAGACGGGGCGCGCGGCGGTAGATCAGCCGCCGCTTGATCTCCAGCGGCAGGGATTCGGTGAACCCGGACACGAAATCCCACGCCACCTTGCCTTGTTCCCGCGTCCGGGCGGCAATCAGAATCTCCCGCTGGCGCTGATCATCCCAGACCCCCAGCAGCGCCCCCAGGGTGATGCCCGATGACAGCGCCGTCTTGGCATTGCCCCGCCCGATGCTCAGAACTGCGGCCGCAACCCCGTCAGCCATCGCTCCGGTAACGAATTGCTTCTGGAACGGTGCGAGAAAAACCGGTTTTCCGGCACTTGGCTCTGCGGAATTCTCAACGATTCCATAAAGTTGATCGCCGCCTCAGCCGGATTTTCCGCCCCCCGCTGCGCGAAAATTGCGTTATCCGAACGTCGGTACTGCCCAGACAGGAAAACGCCGGTATTGGGACCATCGACTGCAGATGCACCGAACAGGTCAGGCTGCGCGGTCATGCTTCGCACCCTTCGGTTTGTGGTTCATTGCCCATTCAAAGAATGCCTTGGCGATCATCGTGCCCGTCTGATCGTCTTTGCCCGGCGGAGTTGAGAAGGGCACACAGTGGCCGTCGGCCAGGTCCAAGATCGGCAACTCGGCAAGCAATGGCAGGCGCTTTGCCCAGAGCCATTCGCCACACTCGCGGGCTTGCCAACTGTCCCGCGCGATCTTCACTTCGCGGCCTTGCATAGGCCGCCTGCGCGGATTGCTCGCGCCCGCCTTTTGTTCAAAAGTTTGTTTAGGCTCTATATGGGCCGCGCCATTTTGCGGACCTTTAGCGGCAGGTTTGCGGACCTTTGGGCTCAATGAACGCCGGTCATTCTGCGTACCTTTTCGGTCTGCATCCCTGGCTTTCACCGGGTCGGCGGAAGCTGTGATCAGGCGCAGGGCAACGTCGTTGCCGGGAATGAGGAGGGTGTAGGATGAATGATTTCCGCGACCGTTGCCGCTGGTCACAGACAACAAGCCGAGCGCGACGCCTTCCTTCACCGTCCGCTTGAGCGTGTCATGCGACCAACCGAGACAAGCGGCAAGCTTGGTATCAGACGGGTTGCATTGACCGGTTTTCTTGTTTGCATACTGATAGACCAACTTCAGGGCAAACCTGCAAAAGTTCGAAGAAACTTCTGCCTTGGCGATAATCTCCATCCATCTGAACCGATGTTCCAAAGTGCCTCCCGTCACAGCGCGACTCTCCGATACCGGGCCGCAGTCCTGGCCATGTGGGGGGACAGAAGGGTTCCCTGCCTCGGGTCCGTCACGCCGCGTGCATCGTAGGTCACGGCCACCTGATCAAGGATCGCCATGCGCAGATCGGCGGGAACGTCGTCGCCCGCATCCCCGAACCCGGCCTCGTACTCGATCACCACCACGCCCGATGGCCGGTCGCCGGTCAGCCGCAGCGCCGGGCGCTGTCCTGCGATCACCGCATAAGCCTCAAAGCCGTCGCCATCAGCCGTGACGGTCACAGACAGCACGTCCAGCAGCGGCGCGATTGGAAGCGGGAACACCGATGCCTGTGGCCAGCAGTCCAGAGTCACCCGGACCGTCTGCGTCAGAAGGGCAAGACCGGCATAATCCTCTAGCAGGCTGCTGAAGAAGTCGCTGC
>JANMMM010000013.1:0-19257 GCA_031373225.1 Phyllobacteriaceae bacterium
GGATGATGAAATCGTCCTGACGATCATGGAGCACCATTCCAACATCGTGCCCTGGCATTTCATCCGCGAGCGGCAGGGTGCAAAACTGGTCTGGGTCCCTGTGGATGACGAGGGCGCGTTTCACATTGAAGACTTCGAAAAATGCCTGACCGACAAGACGAAGCTGGTCGCCATCACGCAGATGTCGAACGCGCTCGGCACGGTCGTTCCGGTCAAGGAAGTCTGCCGCATCTGTCATGCCAGGGGCATCAAAGTTCTGGTCGATGGCAGCCAGTCAGCGGTGCATATGCCCATCGATGTGCGCGATATGGACTGCGACTTCTTCGTCATGACCGGTCACAAGCTCTACGGCCCAAGCGGCATCGGCGTCCTGTATGGAAAATATGACATTCTTGCCGGGATGCGCCCCTTCATGGGCGGCGGCGAGATGATCCGCGATGTGACGATGGAAAACGTCACCTATGGCGAGCCGCCGCACCGCCTAGAGGCGGGCACCCCGCCCATCGTGCAGGCCATCGGCCTTGGCGCGGCTCTGAACTATATGCAGAGCGTTGGCCGGGAAAACATCGCCGCGCATGAGGCGGATTTGCGCGATTATGCCCATGCGCAGCTCACCAAGATCAATTCCCTGCGCATCTTCGGAAATGCGCCCGGAAAGGGCGCCATTTTCTCGTTCGAACTGAAGGGCATCCACGCCCACGACGTGTCGATGGTCATTGACCGTGCCGGGGTGGCCGTGCGCGCAGGCACCCACTGCGCCCAGCCGCTGATGCAGCGTTTTGGCGTCACCTCTACCTGCCGCGCCTCTTTCGGCCTATATAACACCAGAGCCGAGATCGACATCTTGGCCGAAGCGCTCGAAAAAGCGCGCCAGTTTTTCGCTTGAGGTAAGAAGTATGGAAGAGTCCGCTCTTGCGCCCGCATTGGATGAAAAAGCCATCGAGATGGTCAACGCCGCCACATCCATCCCGCCGGACGAGCTGCAGCGTATGACCGAGGACATTATCGCCTCGCTCAAAACTGTGTACGATCCGGAAATCCCGGCCGACATCTACGAACTCGGCCTCATCTACAAGATTGACATCGAGGACGACCGGTCTGTCGTGATCGACATGACCCTCACCGCCCCCGGCTGCCCGGTGGCGGGTGAAATGCCGGGCTGGGTGGAAAACGCCGTCGGCACGGTTGGCGGCGTCTCGGGCGTCAAAGTCAACATGACGTTCGACCCGCCATGGACCGCCGCGCGCATGAGCGAAGAGGCGCAGATCGCGGTGGGCTGGTATTGAGGCCTTGCGCCGAAAGCCTTTGTCCACCATCTTTGAGATAGAATCTGGCACCGGGCCTTGAACCCGTCTGTTTTGGAGAAAATGAAATGTCCCGTTTCTCAGTCCTAACCATGACCGACGCCGCCGCCACGCGCGTGTCGGACATACTCGCCGCCAATCCCGGAAACGCGGGCCTGCGCATCGGCGTCAAAAAGGGCGGCTGCGCGGGGATGGAATATAGTGTTGAGTTGGCCAGCGAAGGCAAGCCGCGCGAGGATATGGTCGAGCAGGGCGCCGCCCGCGTCTTCGTCGCGCCCGAGGCGGTGCTTTATCTTCTCGGCACCGAGATGGATTTCGAACAGACCGCGCTGCGCACCGGCTTCACCTTCAAAAACCCCAACCAGACCTCCGCCTGCGGCTGCGGCGAAAGCGTCGAACTGATGCCTGCCGACAAGAGCAAGCTGGAAGCCGCGCACCCATGATGGACGACGCCGACATAAGCGACATGTTCGCCGGTCTCGGCCCGGTGACAATCAAGAAAATGTTCGGTGGCAAGAGCGTCTATTTCAACGGAATCATCACTGCCATTGAGACAGACGGCGAAGTCTTTCTGAAAGCCGATGCCATCAGCGCGCCGCAGTTCGAAGCCGCCGGCGCGCGGCAGTGGACCTATGACGGCAAGGGCAAATCGGTGAAAATGCCCTATTGGACCGTGCCCGACGCGGCGCTGGACGATCCGGACGAGCTCAAGAGCTGGACCAGGCTTGCCTATGAGGCGGCGCTTCGGGTGAAGAAGTAGGGGCTGCCCCCTCTGCTTCCTGAGATTGTGGAGGGGAGGCAACCCGCCGGGCCGGACATCGCGGAATTGCTTGACTGAGGCTTTGAAGGGGATAAGCCGAAGGGGATTTGAGATACGCAGCCAAGGCGCTCCCTCACCTGCTTCTCTTCGCGAAGCTGTCCTCTCCCCGTGGGGGAGAGGGGAAAGCTGTGGCGCTCTCTTCGCCTCTCCCCACCGGGGAGAGGACAGATTCGCGGAGCGAAGCATGTGAGGGAGAGTCTGAAACGTGGATTGAATCAGGCATCGTAGAAAGTAATATACTGTAATATCAATAGGTTAACCGAAAGACGCGACGCACTCTATCCAATGCCCCGCGTCTTCCCGCATAATCACCGGGCTGCTCTTATGGGGACCGGATGATCACCGGCATTCGGGAGAGCGGGCGGCCTGTGGCAGCTTTGGGTTCAGTTGTCCAAGGCGGGCGGAGGCCCTTCATGTCCCTCCTGGCCTTCGCACGCTCTCACCGGAGCGTCCCATCCGCCAGCCGGGCAAAAAGCCGTGCCCCTCGTCATTTTAAGAATGGGTGTGTGGCGAGCCCGCACCCATATAGGTAGGTTCCTTCGGCAGGACTACACGCCCTGGACTTCCCTGAAGTTTCAATGACCGGATGCGAAAGCAGGCGCGGTGATGAGAAGGCTTGTCCCGCCGGCTTGCCGCGCCGCGGTCCAAGGGGCGGAGGCGGGAGCCTGGCGGAGGCGTGATAAAGGGGATTGATTCACCCGAATATCAGGCCCGAAGGCGCCTCAAATATCCAGCTCCGTCACAAACTCAGCCCGGTCCTGAATAAACCTGAACCGGGCTTCGGGCTTGACGCCCATCAAATCGTCCACGGCCTTCTGCGTCGGAGCTATGTCGTCCTGCGCGATTTCGATCCGCAGCATGGTGCGCTTCTTCGGGTCCATGGTGGTTTCCTTCAGCTGCGACGGATTCATTTCACCAAGGCCCTTGAAGCGGCCGATGTCCACCTTGCCGCGCCCGGTGAACTCGGTGCGCAGCAGTTCTTCCTTGTGCGCATCGTCGCGGGCATACAGCGTTCTGGAGCCTTGCGTGATGCGGTAGAGCGGCGGCACGCCCATGTAGAGGTGGCCGTTGCGGATGAGGTCGGGCATTTCCTGATAGAAGAAGGTGATGAGCAGTGAGGCGATATGCGCGCCGTCAACATCCGCGTCGGTCATGATGACCACCCGGTCGTAGCGCAGGTCATCGTCGCGGTATTTGGCCCGTGTGCCGCAGCCGAGCGCCTGGATCAGGTCGGAAATCTGCTGGTTGGCGGCGAGCTTGTCTCTGGTGGCGCTGGCGACATTGAGGATTTTGCCACGCAGCGGCAGCACGGCCTGGGTCGCCCGGTCGCGCGCCTGTTTGGCTGAGCCGCCGGCGGAATCGCCTTCGACGATGAAAATCTCCGCCCCCGCTGCGCCGTTCTGCGAGCAGTCGGCGAGCTTGCCGGGCAGGCGGAGCTTGCGCACAGCGGACTTGCGGTTGACCTCTTTTTCCTGGCGGCGGCGCATGCGCTCGTCGGCCCGCTCCATCACCCAGTCGAGAAGTTTTGACGCATCCTGCGGCGAGTCGGCGAGCCAATGGTCGAACGGATCGCGCAGCGCATTTTCAACGATGCGCTGCGCTTCGACCGTCGCCAGCCTATCCTTGGTCTGGCCGACAAACTCCGGTTCGCGTATATGGATGGACAGCATGGCGGCGCAGGAGATCATCACGTCTTCCGTGGTGATGATCGAGGCGCGCTTGTTGCCCGTGAGTTCGGCATAGGCTTTCAGGCCGCGCGCCAGCGCGATGCGCATCCCAGCCTCGTGCGCGCCGCCGTCATGGGTCGGGATCGTGTTGCAGTAGGAGTTGAGATAGCCGTCGCCGCCGAACCAGGTGACGGCCCACTCGACAGCGCCATGGCCGGCCTGCTTCTCGCTTTTGCCGTGGAACATGTTGCGGGTGACCTGAAACTCGCCGCCGAGATTTTCGGCGAGGTAGTCCTTCAAGCCGCCGGGAAAATGGAAAACCGCCTTTTCCGGTGGCGCGTCCTTGGCTGTCAACTTCAAGGGCGCGCAGGTCCAGCGGATTTCAACGCCGCCGAACAGGTACGCCTTGGAGCGCGACATGCGGTACAGCCGGGCGGGGTCGAAGGCCGCGCCCTTGCCGAATATCTGCGCGTCCGGGTGAAAGCGCAGCTTGGTGCCGCGCCTGTTTTGCACCTCGCCCAATTCCTCAAGCCCGCCCTGCGGCACGCCGCGCGAGAAGGTCTGGCGGTAAAGTTTGCGGCCGCGCGCAACTTCGACTTCGAGCACATCCGAAAGCGCATTGACCACCGAAACGCCGACGCCGTGCAGGCCGCCGGATGTCTCATAGACTTTCGAGTCGAACTTGCCGCCGGAATGCAGCTTGGTCATGATGACTTCAAGCGCCGACTTATCCTTGAATTTCGGATGCGGATCGACCGGTATGCCGCGGCCATTGTCGGCGACCGTGACATACCCTTCAGCGTCAAGCTCGATATCGATAAAGGTCGCGTGTCCGGCGACCGCCTCGTCCATGGCATTGTCGATGGCTTCGGCAAACAGATGGTGCATCGCCTTCTCATCGGTGCCGCCAATATACATGCCGGGCCGCATCCGGACCGGCTCAAGGCCTTCCAAAACAACGATGTCGGCGGCGGAATAGCTCTCTGTTGTCGGCTGGGGCTTGGAGGATGAGGTTTTCGTTGGCGCTGAAGCTGGCGCGCTGGATGCAGCCACAGGTTTTGCAAGAGGAGCCTTGTCCCTCACCGCGCCGCCGAAAAGGTCGAAAGATTCATCTGTCACGGGCAGGGATCATCCATACATTGCATTGATTCGACACACAGTTTGCAACGAATCGCCATATTTTGCGACTGCCGTTCGATAAATGTCCGCTGTTCGCGGAATGCAACCAAATCGCTCCCAAATACAGGATTGAGTAACTATCTCACCCGAATTACCAAACATTTCAATGACTTAATTGCAGGAATTTTAAGACTCGCGGCGCAGGATCAGGCCAATCAATAAAAACCGCGCAACAGGGGGCCGGTCTTGAAGGGCAAACTCATACCCATGCTGGGTCTTGCCGTCGTTTTCGGCGGCATATCGATATTCGTGGCGGACGGGCTTGTCAAAAGCCGGGCCGATTCCGGTCAAACGGCTGTTGTTGCAGCTGAACCGCAGAAGGTGACCGAGTTTAGAAAGATCGTCGTCGCAAAGGCGGCGCTGCGCTATGGAATGGAGCTGACGGCGGACCAGCTGAGCGAAATTGACTGGCCCGCGGACGCGCTGCCGGACGGCGCCTTCGCTTCCATCGCTGATCTGACCGGGGCCGGCCGCCGGGTTGTTCTTTCGCCAGTCGAGCCGAACGAACCCGTTCTTGCCGCCAAGCTTTCGGGCGCGGATGGCCGCGCCACCCTCGCCAACCTGTTGGCGCCGGGCAAGCGTGCGGTTACCATCCGCGTTGATGACATCTCGGGCGTTGCCGGTTTCGTGACGCCGGGCGACCGCGTTGATGTGGTTTTGACCCGTCAGACGCAGGGAGTGCCGGCCCAGACTGCCGAAGGCGAGGCGCAGACTGCGGCGCCGAGCGAATATGCGTCAGAAGTTATCCTGTCTGACATTAAAGTTTTGACCGCCGACCAGAATTCAGACGAGCGGGCGCTGACGCCGGGCGTCGCCAAGGCGGTGACGATCGAAGTGTCGACCGAAGAGGCGCAGAAAGTGGCGCTGTCGCAGCAGATCGGCACACTTTATCTCCTGCTGCGCGCCGCCGGCGACCAGACCGGTGATGATTCCGCCGCGCTCAGCGTTTCGGATCTCGACGGACGCGGCAAGGACATGGCGCAGGTCGCCGCCTTGCCAAAGCCTTCCATCCTCAGCCTGCCAGAAGACAAGAACAAATTCCGCACGATCACCGTGACGCGCGGACATGCGTCTGAGACATTTTCTGTGGTGGAAGAAAAGCGCGCCGATGAGGCTGCGCGATGAGCGGTTTGGGATTTGGGGTCAGGGACATGCTGAAACATTCAATGAAGCGGCAGCGCGCGATTGCCTGCGCGTTTATCGCGGCAGCCTTCGCCGCCGCCATGCCCGTCGCATCGGCGCAGGCGCAGGACGCGGTCATCAACATCAGCGCCAGCACAACGACCAAGACGATCAAGATCGCCAAGGGCAAGCCGCGCACGATCCATTTCTCCAAGGATTTCTTCGAGATCGTCGTCGGCGATCCGGAGATCGCCAATGTGACGCCGCTGACGGACCAGTCCTTCTATGTGCTCGGCCACAAGCTCGGCACGACGGGCATCGCGCTGTTTGACGAGAACAAGCAGCTGGTTGGTTCGATTGACATTGAAGTCACTTATGACACGGCGCAGCTCAATGCGACGATTGCGCAGAACCTGCCGGAATCCGACATCCGCGCAACCACAGCCAATGGGCAGGTGGTGCTGTCGGGCGACGCCAAGGACCAGCCGGCGGCGGACAAGGCGCGGACCATCGCCAAACAGTTCAATGAGGGCAAGGACGTCATTGACTCGGTGAAAGTCACCTCGTCGCAGCAGGTGCAGCTCGATGTGCGCTTCGTCGAAGTGAACCGCCAGGCGGTGATCGACCTAGGTGCCAAATACTCCGCAAACATTGCGCAGGGCATCAATGGCCTGACAGCGGCGCTTACGCCCGCCGAAATGGTTCAAGCCACGACTGGCCAGATCGTCGGCCGCCTGCTTGGCCCCGGTGTTTCTGTGGACGTGACTCTGAAAGCGCTCGAGAATAAGGGACTGGCGCGCCGTCTCGCTGAACCGAACCTGATCGCCCGTTCGGGTGAAAAGGCAAGCTTTCTCGCAGGTGGCGAGTTTCCCATACCTGTAGCGGGAAGCCAAGGTTCGGTGACCGTCGAATTCAAGAAATATGGCGTCGGCCTCGAATTTTCGCCAAAGGTGCTGTCCGACGGCCTGATCGCGCTCGACATCGCGCCGGAAGTGTCGGCGATTGACACGACCAATTCCTACAAAGTTGGCAACATCGCCATTCCAGGCTTCATCGTCCGCCGCGCCCAGACTTCGGTTGATCTGCGTGATGGCCAGAGCTTCATGATCGCCGGCCTTTTGCAGACATTCAATGACGTGTCGCTGGAGCGCATTCCCGGCATCGGCAAGGCTCCGGTCATCGGATCGCTTTTCTCGAGCAAGCAATATCAGCGCCGCGAGACCGAGCTTGTCATCATCGTGACGCCGCATCTCATCAAGCCGATTGACCCGTCCAAGAAGTTGGCGAGCCCGCTCGATAAGACGCTGCCGCCGAGCAATGCCGATCTCTTCGGCGCCAATGTGGATGAGATCAAAGTGTCCGCCGCCAACCGCGCCAAGTCGGGCGTGGCAGGCGTGGACGCGGGCGCCGGCCATTTTCTCGAACTCGAGTAAGGAAGAATGAAAATGCGGAACTCAATCGTCGGAATGGCGGCCCTTGCAGGCCTCCTGACAGGCTGTGCGCAGGATGATTTCATGCGCACTGAGGGGCTGACCTTGGCCGCCGGCGACGCAGTGGCGACAAACTCGGCGCTGCAGATCATTGATCCGTGGCCGGCGGGTGTCGAAGACACGGCGCTCAATCCGCCTGCGGACCGAACAAAACCCGGTGACACGAAAGTGGCGCCATCCGCCCCGGCCACCGCCGGCGGTCAGCCTTAATTTAACTGCGGAATTCCGACATGGCTGCCTCCAAGACCCAACATATCGTTCTGGTTTCGACCGACAAGAATCTTGCGCAAGAGATCAAGACCGCATTCTCGGCGTTCGAGGCGACCGAGCTTGCCGCCATTCATAAGCCGGTCGCCGATCTCGGCAACGAGCTGCACGGCGTAGAGAACGGCGTGGCGATCATTGATCTGGACACACGCAAGCTCGACGAGCTTGAATCGCTTCAGCGTGTGATGCGCCGTCTTGACGGCGGAATGCCGGTGATCGTCGTGGGGCAGGAGTTTGACCCGGCCACTGCCCGCGTGATGATGCAGCTGCGCGTCTCCGATTTTCTGGTGAAGCCGATCTCAACCGCCGATCTGGTGCGCTCTTGCGTCAGGGCGCTGAAAGGCTCGGAGGCGGCGGCGAGCGAGTCGCAGGTGCTGACTTTCATGCCGGTCGCCGGCGGCGTCGGCAACACGACAATCGCGCTGGAAACGGCGTTCCTGCTGCACAATTCGGCGGTGCGCGGCGCATCGACCTGCGTGGTGGATTTAAACTTCCAGCAGGGCGTCTGCGCGGAATATCTCGACCTTGAGCCGCGCTTTGACATCACCGAAATCGAAAACCAGCCGGAGCGCCTCGACAGGCGCCTACTGGACGTGATGCTGTCCAAGCATGAGAGCGGGCTTTCCGTGCTCGCCGCGCCGGTGCAGCCGACGGAGATGCGCTCGTTCAATGCGGATGTTGTCATCCGGATGCTCGACCTTGTCTCAGCCTATTTCGACAATGTCGTCATCGACATGCCGCGCACCTGGTTTCCATGGACTGAAGCGGTGCTGCTGGGTTCCGACCGGCTGTTCCTCGTCACCGAAATGACCGTGCCGTGCCTTCGCCACACGCAGCGCCTGATCAAGGCGATTGATCAGGCTGTCGGCAAGCAGATCAAGCCGCAGGTCATCGCCAACCGTTTCGAGAAGCGCGCCTTCGAGAACGGCATACGGCAGGCGGATGTCGAAGAGATTCTCGGCGACCATTTTGTCGGCGGCATTTCCAATAATTACCGGCTGGTGCGCGAGGCGGTGGATCGGGGCGTGCCGCTGCATTCCATCGACAAGAATTCCAATGTCGTCAATGACTTGAAGCGCATCATTCTTCCCGGCGAAGCGCCTGCCGCCATTGTCGAGAAGCGCGGCATTTTGAGCTATGGCCGCTCGCTGCTGAAACGGGCAGGGTAACTGGACATGGGCAGCCGTTTTTCCGCATTTCAGGGCAAGGCCGGTGCCGCGCAGGCGCAGCCGGTCGAAATTCCCGCCGACATCGCCAAAGCCGTGCAGATTCCGCGCTCGAACCGCGCGGCGCCCGCCAAGCAGGATGCGCTGTCGGCTCAGGACGTTCGGATGAACGACCGCACGCTGGACGCCCGCGTCCGGCTGCACAGAAAGCTGATTGAAGAGATCAACCTTGTGGCGCTGGAGCGGCTGCCGCAGGATGAGATGCGCAAGGAAATCAAGGGCTTCGTCGTTGAAGTTGCGCAGAGCGAGCGGCTGGCGCTCAATGTCAGCGAGCTTGAAAGCCTGGTGGACGACCTTGTCGACGAGATGGTCGGCCTCGGCCCGCTGGAGCCGTTCCTGAAAGACCCAAGCATAAGCGACATTCTGATCAACGGCCACGAGAACTGCTTTGTCGAGCGCGGCGGCAAGCTGGTGCCTGTGGCCATTCCGTTCAAGGACGAGGCGCATCTGCTGCGCATCGTCAACAAGATCGTCGCGGGCGTCGGACGGCGCATCGATGAATCCTCGCCGATGTGCGACGCGCGCATGAAGGACGGCTCGCGCTTCAATGCGGCGATCCGCCCGGTGGGCGTGGATGGGCCGCTGGTGTCGATCCGCAAATTCTCCAAGAACAAGCTCGGTTTTCACCGGCTGGTCGAGTTCGGCGCGCTGACGCAGAACATGGCGGAAGTCATCGCGGCGGCTGTGAATGGGCGCGTCACCACTATCATTTCCGGCGGCACGGGTACGGGCAAGACGACGATGCTCAACGCCCTGTCGGCTTTTATTCCCGACGATGAGCGACTCATCACCATCGAGGATGCCGCCGAGCTGCAATTGCAGCAGCCGCATGTGGCGCGGATGGAAACGCGGCCGGCCAATATTGAAGGGCAGGGCGAATTAAAACAGCGCGACCTTGTGAAGAACGCGCTGCGCATGCGGCCCGACCGGATCATTCTCGGCGAGTGCCGCGGCGAAGAGGCGTTTGACATGCTGCAGGCGATGAACACCGGCCATGAAGGTTCGATGGCGACCATCCACGCCAACACGCCGCGCGACTCTGTCGCCCGGCTTGAGCAGATGCTCGGCATGACTGGAATGCCGATGACAGTGCAGTCGATCCGCAGCCAGATTTCCAGCGCCATCGGCCTGATTGTGCAGCTGACGCGGTTGGCCGACGGCAAGCGCAAGGTGACGAGCGTTGCCGAGATCACCGGCATGGAAGGCGATGTCATCCAGATGCAGGAAATCTTCAAATTCGTGCGCACCGGCACGGCCAATGACGGTTCCATCGAAGGCCATTTTGAGGCGACAGGCATCCGCCCGCGTTTCCTTGAGCATCTTTTGGCGATGGGCATTGAATTTCCCGGCGCCTATTTCGAACCCGGCAAACCAAAGGCCTGACGCATGTTTTCCGGGGACAGCGCCATCTATGTGGTCTATGCGGCGGCGGCTTTGTGCGGCATCATGATCGCCGAGACGGCGTATCTGCTGCTGGCGCGCGGCAATGACCGGCGCGATGCGATCAACCGGCGCATGCGGCTGAAGGTCAAGGAAGTGTCGCAGCGCGATGTGCTCCTTCAGCTGCGCAAGGAGCGCGGGCTGGAGAATGCGCGCTTTTCCGCCGCCACGTTGAAATTCCTGCAGACATTGCGCGTTCAGTCGGGCCTCAGTATGGCGCTGCCGAAGTTTCTTGGGTTCACTTCGCTCGCGGCAGCCATTATTTCCGGTCTGCTATTTCACTTTTCTCATTCGCTCCTTACGGCATTGATCGCCTTTCCCCTGCTCTTGCCGCTGACGCCTTTCATGACACTGCGGCGGATGCGCAAGCGGCGGCACAAGATTTTCGGCGTGCAGCTGCCTGAAGCGCTCGACCTCATCACGCGCGGCTTGAAGGCCGGCCATCCGGTGCCGGTGGCGATCGCCATGGTGGGGCGTGAAATGCTGGATCCGGTTGGCACAGAGTTCGGGCTGGTGGCCGACGAGATCACTTATGGCTCCGACATGGTCACGGCGCTGAACGGCATGTATGACCGGGTCGGGCAGGAAGACCTGCCGCTGTTTGTGACGGCGGTGTCGATCCAAAGCACTTCGGGCGGCAATTTGCGCGAAATTCTCGACGGGCTGTCGCAAGTGATAAGGGGCAGGGGCAAGCTGCGGCGCAAGATCAGGGCGATCTCGGCGGAGGGCCGCATGTCGGCGATCATTCTGACCGCTGTCCCGGTTGCGCTGTTGACCGTTCTCACTGTCTTCATGCCGCACTTCTACGCGGGAGTCACCGACAAACACATGACCTGGTACCTTTTGGGATTTGCCGCCTTCTGGCTTGGGCTGGGCAATTTCATCATGGTGCGCATGGCGAATTTCAGGTTCTGACGATGGAAGCCTTTCTGGAGACAATCGCCTCTTTGAAGCCGGACAATTCAATTGCGCTGGTTGCCGCAATGCTGCTCGCCGGGTTTTCGCTTCTTGGCTGGTCACTCTATTCAAACCGCAGCGACCGCCGGGGTGTCAAGCAGCGATTGCGCATTGACGCTTCGCCAAAGGCGTCCGACAAAACGGAAACGGCGAAGCGGGCGGAATCGATAGTGTCGGAATCCACGCTTAACAAGGCCAAGGAATTTTACGCCAAGAACGATCCGGAAAGCGTGGCGCGGCTGCGGATGAAGCTGGTGCAGGCGGGCTTCATGGCGCCGGGCGCGGTCGGTTATTTTCTCGTCGCCCGCTTCGCGCTTCTGGCGCTTTTCGCCGTCGGGGCGTTTGCATGGAGCAATTTCTCTTCGCAGGAGGCGAGCGCGGCAAGCCGCTGGGGCCTTGTGATATTCGGCGCGGGCTTCGGCTATTTTGCTCCGACGCTTTGGCTCGGGCAGCAGGCCCGGACCAGACTTCGGGAATACCGCAACGGCTTTCCAGATTTCATGGACCTGATGATCGTCTGCGCCGACGCGGGCATGAGCCTTGAGGCGGCGGTGGAGAGGGTGTCGCGCGAGATTGTCAAAACATACCCATCGCTCAGCGAAAACCTGATGCTGGTAACCATCGAGCTTCGCGCCGGGCGGCAGATGGAGGAGGCGCTGAGGGCGCTGTCGGAACGCATCGGGCTGGATGAGGTGCGCTCGTTTGCAACGCTGCTGCAGCAGTCGAAAGAGCTAGGCACCAGCCTTTCGGCGGCGCTCAGGGTGTTTTCCGATGAGATGCGCCACAAGCGCATGTCGCTGGCCGAGGAAAAGGCGCATTCACTGCCGGCCAAAATGTCAGTGCCGGTGACAATGTGTATTCTGCCGGTGGTCATGCTGGTCGCAGTCATTCCGATCATCGTGCAGATTTCCGGGGCGGAATAGGTAAAGTTTGAGAGATAATTCCAGCTCCTGTTATCCACATCAAGGCACTGATTTTTAGAGGTTTTTTGCTATCAAATGCTCCAAGAGCGGCATGTGGAATCGGCCGCGCACTGAGGGCAGGGCACATGAAAATTCTCAACACCGCAATGATCGCCGCCGCGTTTGCTTTGGCGGGCTGCCAAGCGAACCAGATTGACCAGAACACCACAAAAGCGATTGACACCGTGGTCACTGATATCAGCGCCGCTGACCTGAAAGCCGGCAAAGAGCAGTTTCTTGAAGCCAATTACGGCCTCTCCGAGAAAAAGTTCCGCAAGGCTGTCGAACTGCGCGGCGACAATGCCGAAGCATGGATGGGCCTTGCCGCTTCATATGACCAGCTTGGACGCTATGATTTCGCCGAGCGCGCCTACCAGCAGCTGTTCAAAATTTCCGGACGAAAGCCTCAGATTGTTTCCAACTACGGCTATTCGCAGATGTTGCGCGGCAACAAGAAAGAGGCGAAGAAGCTCTTCCAGGAAGCCGCCAAGGCAATGCCTGAAAATCCCCGCATCATAGCCAACCTGAAGCTTCTCTCGACGATCTGACACCACGCGTCCTCGTCGCCGCTCCACCCGCCTCGCCAAAGTCATGCGGGCTGGCCAGTGGAACTCAAATCAGCTGAAGCCCCTTCAAACTCGCATGCCCGTCCCGCCCGATGATGATATGGTCATGCACTTCGATCCCCAGCGGCTTTGCGGTCTGAATAACCGTCTTGGTCATCTCAATATCCGCCCTTGAAGGCGTCGGGTCGCCGGACGGGTGGTTGTGGACGAGGATGATCGCTGTGGCGGAGAGTTCCAGCGCGCGCTTCACAACTTCGCGCGGATAGACCGGCGTGTGGTCCACCGTGCCGGTCTGTTGCACCTCGTCGGCGATGATGGCGTTTTTCTTGTCGAGGAACAGAATGCGGAACATTTCGCGCGTTTCAAACCCCATCGAGGCGCGGCAATAGTCGATTACCTTTTTCCACGACGACAGCACCTCGCGCCCGGTAATGTCGGCCTTCAGCATCCGGTGCGAAATGGCGGAAATGATCTTGATGTCCCGCGCCGTCGCCTCGCCGACGCCCTCGACCTCGGTGAGCAATTGCTCCTGCGCGCCAAACACTTCCGGCAATGACCTGAATCTGTTTAGGAGAGCCTTGGCGACCGGTTTGGTGTCAGCGCGTGGAATGGTGCGGAACAGGATCAGCTCCAGCAGCTCATAATCCGCCAGCGCGTCCGCTCCGGTCTCATGGAAGCGCTCGCGCAGACGGTCGCGGTGGCCGTGATAATGTTTGGGACCGGATTCCTTGGCGAGGCGTTTGGCCGTGGCGCGCGCGTCGAGCGGCACTTCTGCGAAGAAGCCGCGCTCGTCCGCGTCGTCCGATTTCCCGTCTTTTGGCATGTCAGGCCCCGCCGTTCTCATTGGAAGCTAGCGCTTTACATGACGGTGGTCGAGACCCTGCGGCCTGCTGCAAAAGAGGCCCCGTCCTATGCCGAAGCCGCCGCAAGCCCACGGTCAATATCGGCCGAAAGGTCGGCGACATCCTCAAGGCCGATCTGCAGCCGGATGATTGGACCCGGATAGCCGCCCTTTGCAAGTGTGCGGTCGGCAATCGAGACATGGACGGCCAGACTCTCATATCCGCCCCATGAATATCCAAGGCCGAAGATCCGCAGCGCATCGAGAAATGCGAATGCGGCTCGGGTGGCAGGCTCTTTCAGCACAATCGAGAAAATGCCGCTGGAGCCGCAAAAGTCGCGTTTCCAGAGTTCGTGCCCGGGAAATGAGGGCAGCGCGGGATGCAGAACCTGTGAAATACGCGGATCGGTCTCCAACTGCTCGGCGAGCCTAAGCGCGCTTTGCTGATGCCGTTCCAGCCGGACCCCCATTGTCCTCAACCCGCGGAGAATCTGGTATGCGTCATCGCCGCCGACGCACAGGCCCAGTTCCATATTGGCATTCTTCAAGCGGGCCGCACAGCCTGCGTTGGCGGACACCGAGCCCATCAGAACGTCTGAATGACCCGACGGGTATTTAGTCGCCGCATGAATCGAAATATCAACGCCATGGTCCAAAGGCTTGAAAAACAAAGGTGTCGCCCATGTGTTGTCCATCATCACCACCGCGCCGCGCTCGTGCGCGGCTTTGGCAATTGCCGGAATGTCCTGCATTTCAAATGTGTTGGATCCAGGTGACTCGGTGAACACGACCTTTGTGTTCGGTTTCATCAGCGCCGCAATGCCTGCGCCAACCGCCGGATCATAGTAGTCGACTGACACACCCAGGGACTTCAGCATGCCGTTGGCAAAACGGCGGGTGGGAAAATAGACGCTGTCCA
Organism: Phyllobacteriaceae bacterium; assembly: GCA_031373225.1. Taxonomy (GTDB): domain Bacteria; phylum Pseudomonadota; class Alphaproteobacteria; order Rhizobiales; family Rhizobiaceae; genus JANOYJ01. The sequence continues at coordinate 14,761 of JANMMM010000013.1, forward strand.
CGATCAGCGCATGGTCTCCAGCCTCAAGAAATGCCAGCAGCGGCACTGTGACGGCCGCGAGGCCGGATGGCACCAGGATCGTCGCGGCGGAGCCTTCCAACTCGTCAATGGCGGCGCACAGGGCATCCGTTGTTGTCGTGCCGTGTGTGCCGTACGTGTATTTCTGCGTCCGCGCGCTCATTGCGGCGGCGTTGGGAAACAGCACGGTTGACGCATGCACGACCGGCGGATTGACAAAGCCGTGGTAGTCAGAAGGGTCATAGCCGCAATGGGCAAGCCTTGTGTTGATGCCGAGGTCAGACGGATTGCGTATGTCGTTGGCCATGAATTCAACTCCGCTTGTTCCATTCCGCTTAGCCATGCCGTATTAAGAGCGCAATCCCTGCAGGTTCGGGCCGGCCAAGTGAAAAATGAACAGTCAAGTCCAAGGTCAGAGGCGCGCCGCGCTTCGATACCTGTGCATCTGCGTCCGTCACGCACGGCCCAAAAAGCCGCGCGGCGCGCCCGCCGCCCCGCTTATGACGGCGCGCGCTTGGCTTTTAACCGCCGCATGACAGCGCTCGCGCTGCTGGCTCTTCTGTCCGCAGCCATTGCCGCGCCATTTGACGGCCTGTGCTCGCAATGGGCTGTGGCCAGTCAAAATCCGGCAGTGCGGCTGCTGGCCGCGCACACGGACATAGGCAAATCGACAGTCTATCTGCTGTTCTCATTGGCGATCGCGTTTGCGGCAGCGTTTATGAACTGGCATGGAAGACCGGTTTCGGGGCGGGCAAAGCTCGCACTTATCTACACGCAGGCCGTATATGCATTTTCCGCCATCGCGCTTTCCGGCATTCTGGTGAACATTCTGAAGCTCTTCTTCGCCCGTGCGCGGCCCAAATTGATTGCGTCAAACGGCGTCTATGACTTCTTCAGCCGCTGGGGCACAGGCTATGATTTCACCAGCTTTCCATCGGGGCACGCAACCACGATGGGGGCCTTGGCGGCGATACTTGCAGTGTGGTTTCCAAGGCTTGGCGCGCTTACAATTCCGGCGTGCTTTGTTTTGGCATCGTCAAGAGTGGCGGCCGGGGCGCATTACCCTTCGGATGTCATTGTCGGATTTGCCCTGGGTTTTTTGTTTTCAGTCTGTTTGGCGCGCACTTTAGCCCGCCGCCACAGCGTCTTCCGATTTTCCGGAGACCGGCTCCTGCCGAGGGTGCAATTTTCGGCGGCTTTTTCAAAGTCGCGCTCAGTATCCCGCTACAGCTGACGTGCCCCGAATTGATGTTAGAGGATTTGGGTCGGAAGGTTTCTGGGGATGCGCTGGCTCTCAGTCTCGAAGACACGGCGTCAAGCGCGTCAACCCTCAGCCCGAATTCCAGGCTCCCCCCTTCAGCAGCTCCGCCACCCTCGGCGCGAAATAAGTCAGCACTCCGTCGCATCCGGCCCGCTTGAAGGCCATGAGGCTTTCCATCATCACCCGGTCGCCGTCGATCCAGCCGTTGGCGGCGGCGGCTTGGATCATCGCGTACTCGCCCGACACCTGATAGGCGAAGGTCGGCATGGCGAATGTGTCCTTGATGCGGGCGACAATGTCGAGATAGGGTAGGCCGGGCTTGACCATCACCATGTCCGCGCCCTCCGCGATATCCTGCTCCGCCTCGCGCAGCGCCTCGTCAGAATTGGCGTGGTCGAGATAATAGGTGTTCTTGTCGCCCTTCAAAACGCCCGCCGTGCCGATGGCTTCGCGGTAGGGGCCGTAAAAGGCGGAGGCGAATTTTGCGGCGTAGGACATGATGGCGACGTCGTGAAAGCCGCCAAGGTCGAGCGCCTCGCGGATCGCGCCGATGCGCCCGTCCATCATGTCGGACGGCGCGATAATGTCCGCCCCCGCCTGCGCCTGCATCAGGGCGGCGGCGGTTATCTGGGCGACGCTTTCGTCGTTGAGGATGATCCCATCGCGCAGGATGCCGTCATGGCCATGGCTGGTGAATGGATCGAGCGCCGGGTCGGTGATGATGCCGATGTCCGGCACTGCCGCCTTGATCGCCCGCGTGGCGCGGTTGATGAGATTGTCCTCGGCCAGCGCATGTGAGCCGGAAATGTCGCGCTTTTCCAATGGGATGTAAGGAAAGGCTGCGATGGCCGGAATGCCAAGCTTTGCCGCCCGCTCGGCCTCGCGCACGGCGCGGTCCACGGTCAGGCGCTGCACATCCGGCATGGCGGCGATGTCTTCCGAGCGGTTTTCGCCCTCGATGAGAAAAATCGGCCAGATCAGGTCGTTGACCGTCAGATGCGTCTCGCGCACCAGCCGCCGCGACCAGTCCGCCTTGCGCATCCGCCGCATGCGGCGGCCATTGGTAATTTCGTCAACGGTTCGGTGGAAAGGCTTGGCGGGAAAGTTCATGCGGATGCTCCTGTGAGCGGGCGTTTAGCACGAAGGCGGCGCTGGGAAAACAGGGCTTCAGAGCTTGACCGTCACCGCGCCGAGCCTGTCATAGACAGCGACAACTTCATCGCCGATATCAGTTTCGAACACTTCGGTGATGACGCCCGTCGTCACGACATCGCCGGCGCGCAGATGGAGGCCTTTGGCATTCAAATCATTGGCAAGCCAGGTGAGCGCAAGTTCCGGGCCTCCCAGCGCATTGGCGCCGATGCCGGAATATTTCTGTGCGCCGTTCACCGCGACATTAACGGTCAGCTTCGCATAGCCCCCGCGCGCCAAAGGTTTGACGGCCTCGCCCAGCACCAGCGCATGGTTCAGGCCGCCGTCGGCAATGTACCATTCGACCACATCGTCAAATCCTTTCGGACAGCGCGGATTGACGATCTCGATGGCGGGATGAACCGAGGCGACGGCGGCAAGAACTTCGTCGACGCTGTAAGCACCGTCCCGCTGCGGCAGGTCGTGCGCCATGGTGAAGGCGATCTCAGGCTCCGCCACGCGGCTGTTTTCGGGAAGCGTTTCGAGATGTGTTCCGGATTTGTTGAGCCGCTCGGCATAGAGGGGACCGGGGAAGGGGCCGTCCGTTTTCAGCGCCTTCTGCGCCCGCTCGCTGGTGCAGCCGATCTTCCAGCCGGCATGTTTCCAGCCAAGCTTGCCCCGCACCGCCGATTGGATCGCAAAGGCGGCCTCTTGATCGGGCGGCGTCGGCCCCGGATAGGCCGTCATCTTGCCGCCGGATTTGCGCGCCTCTGTCAGGGCGTCGATAATTGCCTGGTTGCTCATAGGGATGCTTTCGTCACTAAATTGCTGGTATGGGCGCGGTTCGCGTTGTTGCCCGTGAGTTTGGGCGCGATCATCGGGCGCCGTCGCTTCTCCTCATTTGGCGATTTCTGTCGAGACTACGCGTTCAATTGCGTTGATTTCAGCGCTCACGGTTTTCCAAATCGCTTGCGCTTTCACGTCTTCATAGTCGTGGCGATAAACATTGCCTGCTCCGGCGATTTGCATCCATCGCACATCCGGGTGGCGGGCCTTGATCTCCGCCGAAAGCTTCCGTGATGCCTCAGATATAATTTCAAGGCAGCGCGTCACAGCATATTGTGTGCGTACATCAGCCGCAAAAGCCTCAAATTCCATGTCCTTGGTGAAATTTCGAATGAGGGAAATGTGATATTCAATGGCCACCAGCGCCCGGCTTGATTTGTCAGAAGGCATAGATGGCGTCCGCTGTGGCTGCTGGCTTCACATAGGGAAAGAGGCCTTCGCGGTTGACCACATCAACAGGAATGTCAAACAGGCCCGAAATATATTCCTTTAGGCCCACATACTCAAAAACCCCCATTCCGCGAGCAGGATCAACATCAATCATAATATCAATATCGCTCTGCGCCGTCGCGTCGCCGCGCGCCATCGAGCCGAACAGCGCGGCGTGCAGCACGCCCTGGCGTTCCAGCTCAGCCCGGTTCGCAAGCAGTGTGGCGATGATGCGGTTCTTGTCCATGATCTATATTTAGCATGCAATCCGCCCATTTTCCAGACGCGCCGCCGCCCCGCCTTGACCCGCTGCGCGTTCTCCGCTTCTAGTCGCGCCAGTCCCGGAGGCCGCCCGCCCATGTCGATATTTGCCAATGACGACCAGCTGCACAAGCCGGAGGAGACATTCGCCTTTGCTGCGTTCACATGGTTTCACCGGATCATTGCCGCCTACTGCCTGCTGTTCGGGTTCCTCTACTGGATCCGCCTGATCGGGTACTATGACGGGCCGCTCTGGCGGTTTGATCTGATGCCGCTGCACTGGAAGTTCGCATCGGCGAGCCTTGCCGTCCTGTTTCCCGTTGCGGCGATCGGTCTTTGGATGAAAGTGTCATGGGGGCCGGTGATCTGGGTTGCCGCTGCCTCGGTCGAGGCACTGATGCATTATGGCTTTCCCGCTCTGTTCGGCGCGCGGCCATTGACGCTGGTGACGCATCTTGGAGTTGCGGTTCTTTATGTGGCTTTCACGCTGATAATCCGGCATCAGAAGCGCAAAAAGCCGCGTTAAGCATCCATTATCCCTGTGTGATTCT
>JANMMM010000023.1:0-5019 GCA_031373225.1 Phyllobacteriaceae bacterium
GGCTTCGGCCATGGCAAGGCGCGTGAAGTGCCCGAGGCGATCCGCAAGGCGACGGAAGCCGCGAAGCGGGAAATGCTGTTTGTGCCGCTGCGCTCAGGCCGTACGCTGCATCACGATGTCGAAGGCCGCCATGGCGCGGGCCGCGTCGTCATCCGCATGGCGCCTGCGGGCACCGGCATCATCGCCGGCGGTCCGATGCGCGCCGTTTTCGAGGCTGTCGGCGTCGCTGACGTTGTCACAAAGTCGCTCGGTTCATCGAACCCGTACAACATGGTGCGCGCCACGTTCGACGCCTTGAAGCACATGGTGCATCCGAAGGACGTCGCAGCTCAGCGCGGCATCAAATACGCAACGCTGCAGGCGCGCCGCAGCGCTGTCGTCGGCGCAGACGAATAAGCGCCGGGAGGATTTGACAAAATGGCAAAGAAACCAGCGGCAAAGACGCTCACTGTTGAGCAGACCGGCAGCCCGATCCGCCGCCCAAGCGACCAGCGCGCAACGCTGGTCGGTCTTGGGCTGAACAAGATGCATCGCAAGAGCACATTGGAAGACACACCTTCCGTGCGCGGCATGGTCGCAAAAGTGGCTCATCTCGTCCGCATTGTGGACCAGGCTTGAACGCGCAGGAGATATTCCGATGAAACTCAATGAAATCAAAGACAAGGACGGCGCGACCCAGGCCCGCAAGCGTCTTGGCCGCGGCATTGGCTCGGGTTCCGGCAAGACCGCCGGGCGCGGCGTCAAGGGTCAGAAGTCCCGCTCAGGCGTTGCGATCAACGGCTTTGAAGGCGGCCAGATGCCCATCTACCGCCGTCTGCCAAAGCGCGGCTTCACCAACATCCACGCCAAGAATTTCAACGTCGTCTCGGTTGGCCGCATTCAGGTCGCCATCGACGCCAAGAAGCTTGATTCCAAATCAGTCATCAATTTCGAAGCCCTGAAAGCCGCGGGCATATTCCGCCGCGCGCTCGACGGTTTCCGCGTGCTGTCGGACGGCGAAATCAAAGCCAAGGTGACGATTGAAGCATCTGGCGCCTCCAAGGCGGCGATTGAAAAGATCGAAAAAGCGGGTGGAAGCGTCAAGCTTCCGGAGCCGAAGCCAGTTGAAGAAAAAGCGGCGAAGAAGGCAGCCAAGTAAGTAACGCGGCGCCTTTGGGGCGCCGCTTGCATATTGGGCGCTCATTTCCTATCTCGCCCAGATGCGCCATTGTCCTTAGCGCAATGATTCCGGAGAATTAGAATGGCGTCCGCAGCGGAACAACTCGCGTCGAATTTGAACTTTTCCGCCTTTGCGCGGGCGGACGAGCTGAAAAAGCGCATCTGGTTCACGCTTGGCGCGCTGCTGATCTACCGGCTCGGCACGTACATTCCGCTTCCGGGCATCGACCCGGCGGCGCTCGCCCAGGCGTTTCAGCGCCAGAGCGGCGGCATACTCGGCATCTTCAATATGTTCGCCGGCGGAGCAGTCGGCCGCATGGCGATATTTGCGCTGGGCATCATGCCTTATATTTCCGCCTCGATCATTGTTCAGCTGATGACGTCGGTCATTCCGACGCTGGAGCAGCTGAAGAAAGAAGGCGAGCAGGGCCGCAAAGTCATCAACCAATACACGCGCTATGGCACGGTTCTGCTGGCGACAGTGCAGGCCTACGCCATTTCCGTCGGTTTGGAAGGCAGCAGCGGTATTGTCACAGACCCGGGCCTGTTCTTCAGACTGTCGGCGGTGATCACGTTGGTCGGGGGCACCATGTTCCTGATGTGGCTTGGCGAGCAGATAACCGCGCGCGGCATTGGAAATGGCATTTCGCTGATTATCTTTTCCGGCATTGTCGCCAATCTTCCGCATGCCATTTCCGGCACTCTGGAATTGGGCCGCACGGGAGCGCTTTCAACCGGATTGATCCTTGCCATTATTGTGCTGGCCGTCGGCCTCGTTGCTTTCATTGTTTTCATGGAACGCGCCCAGCGCCGACTGCTGATCCAGTATCCGAAGCGGCAGGTCGGAAACAAAATGTTTCAGGGCGACACGTCGCATCTGCCGCTCAAGCTGAACACGGCAGGCGTCATTCCGCCGATCTTCGCCTCGTCGCTCTTGCTGCTTCCCGCAACCATCGCCGGCTTCTCGAACGCGGAAACGCTTCCTTCTTGGGCGGCGGCGATTCTGGCATCACTCGGCCACGGCCAGCCGCTTTATATGCTGACATTTGGCGGGCTGATCATTTTCTTTGCCTTCTTTTACACAGCCATTGTCTTCAATCCGAAGGACACGGCGGACAATCTGAAACGCCATTCCGGCTTCATCCCGGGCATCCGTCCGGGCGAGCGCACGGCTGAGTATATCGACTATGTGTTGACGCGCATCACCCTCGTCGGTGCGATATACATGGCGCTTGTGTGCCTCATTCCGGAGTTCTTGATTTCCGCAACAGGCGTTCCCTTTTATCTCGGCGGCACATCTTTGCTGATTGTCGTCAGCGTGACATTGGATACCGTTGCGCAGATACAGGGACATCTGATTGCCCATCAATATGAGGGCCTGATCAAGAAGTCGAAGTTGCGCGGGGGCAAGCGGGGAAGATGAGGCTGATACTCTTAGGACCGCCGGGGGCGGGGAAGGGGACGCAGGCCGAGCGGCTTGTGGCGAAGCACGGCATTCCGCAGCTCTCGACCGGCGACATGCTGCGCGCCGCCGTCAAGGCCGGAACGCCCATCGGCAAGCGCGCAAAGGCCGTCATGGACGCGGGTGAGCTCGTGTCCGACGAGATCGTCAATGGGATTGTGTCCGAGCGCATCGACGACCCGGACTGCGCCAAGGGCTTTATCCTTGACGGCTATCCGCGCACACTGCCTCAAGCCGACGCCGTGGAAGCGATGCTTGCAGGCAAAGGCATGGCCCTCGATGTTGTGATTGAACTCGTCGTCGATGACAAAGCGCTGGTCGGCCGCATATTGAAACGCGCAGAAGAAGCCAAGGCCGCGGGGCAGCCCGTGCGCAAGGATGACAACGCGATTGTCTTCGAAGAGCGGCTGCGTGAATATTACAAAAAAACTGCGCCCTTGACGGGCTACTTTTATGCCAAGAAACTGTTGAAGACAGCAGATGGCATGGCGGCGATGGACGATGTCACGGCGCAGATTGAGGCAATCCTGAAATCAGCCTGATCCAGCCATTTTCTTTGGCTTTTTGTGTTGACGAACCAGACACGCCCGCTTATAGCGGCGTGTCTTTCAAATTGTTGAACGGCGAACGGTTTCGTTCGTCCTAAACGAACCCGCAAGGGCCGGCCTCCACCGGACGCGGGATAACCAAGCGCCGGACCCGTTCCGGCCCATATGGAGAAGAAAATGGCACGTATTGCCGGTGTTAACATACCCACGAACAAGCGCGTCATCATTGCGCTGACTTACATCCACGGCATCGGCAAGAAATTTGCCAAAGACATCACGGCGAAGGTCGGGATTCCGGAAAGCCGCCGCGTCAGCGAATTGTCGGATGCCGAAGTGCTGCAAATCCGTGAGGCGATTGACCAGGATTATCAGGTTGAAGGCGATCTGCGCCGCGAGACGTCGATGAACATCAAGCGTTTGCAGGATTTGGGTTGCTACCGCGGTCTGCGTCACCGCAAAGGCTTGCCGACGCGCGGCCAGCGCACGCATACGAACGCCCGCACCCGAAAGGGCCCGGCCAAGGCGATTGCCGGCAAGAAGAAGTAATTTGGATTTCAGGGGGCGCGGCTTGCCGCGCCTTTTCGTGTTTGTTCCGCACGCCAATGGAGCAGGTGTAGCCGCTGGAATTACGGCGGCGTTTGAGATCAACGGAAGGACTGTTTATGGCCAAGGAAGCCGCCCGCGTTCGCAAACGCGAACGAAAGAATATTTCCACGGGCATCGCCCATGTCAATTCGACATTCAACAACACGCTGGTGACGATCACCGACGCGCAGGGCAACACCATCGCCTGGTCGTCGGCTGGCGCTCAAGGTTTCAAGGGCTCGCGCAAATCAACGCCGTTCGCCGCCCAGCTTGCCGCCGAAGACTGCGCCAAGAAGGCCGCAGAACATGGCATGCGGCAGGTTGAGGTTGAAGTGACCGGTCCCGGCTCCGGCCGTGAGTCGGCGCTGCGCGCCCTCCAGGCCGCCGGTTTCACCATTACATCAATCCGCGATGTGACGCCGATCCCGCACAATGGCTGCCGCCCGCGCAAGAAGCGCCGCGTCTAACATTTGAACCGTTTGAGCCGCGATCCTGCGGTCCCTCTTGGTAATTCCCCAAAGCGCCACGGTTGAATGGTGGCGATAGATGGAAAGTAAAGCACATGATCCAGAAGAACTGGCAAGATCTGATCAAGCCAAACAAGGTTGAATTCCAGGCAGGCAGCGCCCGGACAAAGGCGACGCTGATCGCCGAGCCGCTGGAGCGCGGCTTCGGCCTGACGCTCGGCAACGCGCTGCGCCGCGTGCTCCTGTCATCGCTGCGCGGCGCGGCGATCACCGCTGTGCAGATTGATGGCGTTTTGCACGAATTCTCGTCGATCGCCGGCGTGCGTGAAGACGTGACCGACATTATCTTGAACGTCAAAGAAATCGCCATCCGCATGGAAGGCGATGGTCCCAAGCGAATGGTCGTGCGCAAAGCTGGACCCGGCACGGTCACAGCCGGCGACATCCAGACAGTGGGCGATGTTGAAATCCTCAATCCGGACCATGTCATCTGCACGCTGGACGACGCCGCTGAAATCCGTATGGAATTCACCGTCAACACCGGCAAGGGCTATGTCGCAGCAGACCGCAACCGCTCGGAAGACGCGCCGATTGGCCTGATCCCGGTGGACAGCCTGTATTCGCCGGTCAAGAAAGTCTCTTACAAAGTTGAGAACACCCGCGAGGGCCAGTATCTCGACTATGACAAGCTCACGATGACGATTGAGACCAACGGCTCGATCTCGGGCGAAGATTCAATCGCCTATGCCGCCCGCATTCTGCAGGATCAGCTGGCGATTTTCGTCAATTTCGACGAGCC
>JANMMM010000045.1:0-10952 GCA_031373225.1 Phyllobacteriaceae bacterium
CCTTACTGGCAAACGCGTCTATTTTGACGCAAACATTTTCATTTATTCGTTCGAGGGATTTCCGGGATATGAACCCCGGCTGGCGGAACTTGCGCGGCTGGTCGATGAAAAGGCATGCAGTGTCTGCACAAGCGAACTGACACTTTGTGAAGTGCTGACCAAACCTTTCAAAGAAAACATGTCTGACATTGTCGTCAAGTATCGCCGCGCGCTTGAAAGTGATGGCATAGTCCAACTTATCCCGGCCTCCAGGGCCACATTCCTCCGCGCTGCGATGCTGCGGGGGCAGCTGGGTCTGAAGACGCCCGACGCAATACACGCGGCAACTGCGATCGAATCACAATGCGCAGCCTTCTTGACAAACGACTCGATGCTTCGGCTGCCCGCCGACATTGAAAAGGTTCTGTTTTCACAAGCCTGATCCCTTCAAGCGTCCCCCTTAACCACCCCGACAAACGGCAGTTCGCGGAACGCGTGCGCCACGTCCATTCCGTACCCGACAACGAAATAATCCGGACATTCAAACCCGGTGAAATCCGCGTCAATGGCCGTTTTGCGCCGCACGCTCTTGTCGAGCAGAACGGCGATGGAGACGCTCTTCGCGCCGCGTCCCAGCATCAGGTCGCGGGTGAATTTCAGCGTGTTGCCGGATTCCAGAATATCGTCGATCAAAAGCACGTCCCGGCCCTCGACATGGCTGTCAATGTCGCGCAGCACCTTGACCTCGCCGCCCGTCGTGCCCGAACCATAGCTGGATATCGTGATGAACTCGACTTCCGGGTGAAGGCCCGCGTCGTGCATGGCGCGGATAAGATCGGCGGCGAACACGAATGAGCCCTTGAGGATCGAAACCACCAGAAGGTCGTGATAGTCGCGCTCGGCGATCTCTTTGGCCAGCTCCAGATTGCGCATGGCGATGCTCGATGCGGAGAACAGAACCTCGATTTTCTTGCCGCGCACAATGTTCATATTTGCCCCTCGATTTTCTTTGAAGGGTCAATACAGAAGCGCGTGTCCCCCGCAAAGCCAAAAAACCGCAATTGCCGACAGGATTGTGACTGCGGCAAAGCCCGGCGTGAATCCGGCCTGCACCGAACCAGAAGGGTTTTGCGAGCCAGCATTCTGCTTCAAAAGCCCCAGGCCCGGAAGACTGGGCTCCGATTGCAAGTCTGTCGAAGGCCGCTTGGCTGATCTGTCGTTGGTCCGCGCCGGCAAGGTCTCAAACACCGCATCGGATACATTGGAGGCAGCATGCGTCGCCGTCCGTCCGGCTTGCGCCGGCGGCAGCACCTCGATTTCGCTGAAGCGCGGTTCGCGCCTTGCCTGCGCCATACTCCCGGCCTTTTCCAATTGCTTAACTGCCGGTAAACGGAATTCGTTAAATTTTCGCCAAAATTGCCGGTGATTCGCCGGACGCCAATCAGAGAGATTGCGGCTTGATCCGGTTTGAGAATGTAGGTTTGCGCTATGGCATGGGTCCGGAGATTCTCCGCGACGTGTCGTTTCATATCGCGCCAAAATCCTTCCAGTTTCTGACCGGCCCGTCCGGCGCGGGCAAGACATCGCTGCTGCGGCTGCTGTTCATGGCGCTGCGCCCGACGCGCGGCCTCATCACCGCCTTTGGCAAGGATGTGACCAGCATCACCCCCCAGGAGCTGCCCATGCTGCGGCGGCGCATGGGCGTGGTGTTTCAGGATTTCCGCCTGCTTGACCATCTGACAACCTACGAAAACGTCGCCTTGCCCCACCGGGTGCGCGGCAAGGATGAGGCTTCGTACCGCAACGATGTGGTCGAGCTGCTCAAATGGGTCGGCCTCGGCGACCGTGTGCATGTCCTGCCGCCGGTTCTGTCCGGCGGCGAGAAGCAGCGCGCCGCCATTGCCCGCGCCCTGATCGACCAGCCGCAGGTGCTGCTCGCCGATGAGCCGACCGGCAATGTTGACCCGCCGCTCGCCCGCCGCCTCCTGCGCCTGTTCATGGAACTGAACAATTCCGGCACAGCCGTCGTCATTGCCACGCATGACTTGACCTTGATGGATCAGGTGGACGCGCGGCGGATGATCCTCAATTCTGGAAAGCTCGAAATCTATGACTGAAGTTTTGTCGCGCCTTTCCCCATTTTATCACAAGCTGCGCAGCAAGTTCGCCGAGCGATTCGGCCTGAACGACCCCGATGCGCCCGCGCCCATCGTGCCGGATGGCAATCTCGCCGGCAGCGCGCTGATGTTCGTCATCGCCATCATGACCTTCCTCGCCTCGCTGACGATCGGCGCGGTTTCCATCGTGCGCGACACGGCTTCGACCTGGCAGAGCCAGATTTCCCGCGAGGCAACGATCCAGATCCGGCCGGCGGCTGACCTCGATATGGACGCGGCGCTGGAAACCGCGCGCGGCATCGCCTCGGCGTTTCCCGGAGTCAACGATTCGCGCATTGTCAGCCCGGACGACACAAAGCGCCTGCTCGAGCCTTGGCTCGGGACCGATTTCGACATGGAATCTCTGCCCGTGCCGCGCCTCGTCATCGTCACCATCAACCCGTCCGCCCCGCCGGATTTCGCCAAGCTGCGCGCCGACATCACGGCGCAAATTCCAGGAGCGGCGGTGGACGACCACCGCAACTGGGTGGACCGGCTGGTGAAAATGGCGCGCACCATGGTGTTTCTCGGCGTCGGCGTGCTCGGCCTCGTGCTTGCCGCCACGTCGCTCGCCGTGGTCTTCGCCACGCGCGGCGCCATGTCCGGCAACGGCCATATCATCGAAGTGCTGCATTTCGTCGGCGCAGAAGCCAAATTCATCGCCCGCCAGTTCCGCAACCGCTTCCTGGTCAACGGCATGAAAGGCGCGCTGGCTGGCGGGTTCGCGGCGATTGCCGTGTTCTTTCTCGTCTCGCTCTGGTCATCCTTCAATCTGGCCACCCCCGAGGGCAATCAGGCGAACGCGCTGTTCGGCACTTTCTCCATCGGCAAAGACGGCTATCTTGGCGTCATCGCCATCATTGCTCTGGTCGCAATCATCACTGCCGAGACCACGCGCCTGACCGTCATCGGCTATCTGCACCGCATGGACCCCGGATCCAGCATGCACGCCTGAGGCAAACTGCGTCAAACCGCGCAACTTCGGATGCTTTCAATGCCGCCGGGGCGGGCCATTTCACAGTTTTGGCGAAAATTGACCCAAAGACACATCTGTTCATTGCCATTATTCCCTATTAACCATTCCCCATGCCGAATCCGGTGGCGACACGAAAAATGGCGAGGAAGAACCCTCAATCGGGATCAAAACCGGCGGCGCATACGCGCCAGCCGCCAAAGAGCTTGGGCAAAAGGGCAAAGCGGCTTGTCTGGCTGGCCCTTTCGCTCGCTGCCGCCGCCTTCATCCTTGGCTTCCTCGCCTTCGTCGAAACCATCAGCGAGATGCGCCAGCCCGAACTGACAGCCGCCGCCGACGGCATTGTGGCGCTGACTGGCGGGCAGAACCGGCTTGAGGCGGCAGCGGATTTGTTTGCCGGGGGCAAGGGCGCGCGGCTCCTGATCAGCGGCGTCAATCCAAGCATCGACAAGAAAGACCTGTTGAAAGCTGTCGGCGGCGACCCGGCAAAGTTCAGCTGCTGCGTTGACATTGATCACGAGGCGCTGGAAACCGTCGGCAATGCCGAACAGACCGCTGAATGGGCCAAAGCGCACGGATTCAACGAGATCATCCTCGTCACCAACAACTATCACATGCCGCGCAGCCTGCTCGAGCTGAAACGCGCCGCGCCAAAGGTGAAGTTCATCCCTTACCCGGTGGTCAATTCCGACCTCGCCAACTGGTCATGGATGACCAGGCCGGACACGGCCCGCGTGCTGTTTGCCGAATATCTGAAATACCTCGGCGCCCTGTCCCGCGCAGTTCTGCCTGTCCCCGTGTCAATCGGCGGCATGCTCGGAGCGCCAAAGAAAAACTGAGCTGGTTCTCATTGCGCCCCGGTTCGTGTAACCACCGGTCATCGCCGGAACAGCCGTCATGATTTTCATCCGCTCTCTTGTGTTCAACATAGCCTTCTATCTCAGCCTCATCGTCCAGATGATCGCGCTGACGCCGATCTATTTTCTCACAGAGCGCAAGAAGGCGTGGTTCGTTCCAAAAAACTGGGCGCGTTCGAACCTTTGGCTGCAGAAAGTCATTGTCGGCTGCGATCATGTAATCGAAGGATTGGAGCATATTCCGGACACAGCCTGCATCATCGCGCCGAAGCACCAGTCGTTCTGGGACGCCTACGCCTTTGTGCCGCGCGTGCCGGACCCGGTTTACATTCTCAAGCGCGAGCTTATGTGGATACCGCTGTTCGGCTGGTATGTCGGCAAGATGCGGATGATCCCCGTGCGCCGTGGCAGCCGCGCCGTGGCGCTGAAATCCATCACCGACGGCGCGCGCAAAACGGTCGCCGACAACCGCCAGATCATGATTTACCCGGAAGGCACAAGACGGGCCCCCGGCGACGAGCCGTCCTACAAATTCGGCGTCGCGCATCTTTATGTCGAACTCGGCCTGCCGGTGATCCCCATCGCCCATATGGCGGGCCTCTACTGGCCGCGCCGCCAGTTCATGCGTTATCCCGGCACGATCAAATGCCGCGTCCTGCCGCCCATCCTGCCGGGACTGAGCAAGGCGGCGTTCCTGAAAGAGCTGCAGCGCGTCACAGAAGCGGCATGCGACGAGTTTCTCATCGACGCCGCCACTGGCCCCAACCCTCCGCCCATGCCGCCGACGGCGCGGAAGCGGCTGAAGGAGCTGGGCGTCAGCCTGCCGAAATAAGCCTGCCGACGGTTTCCAGCCAATGGTCGCGGATGCCGATCTCGCGCAAATGCGCCAGCGTGTTGAACACATATTCCTCGTTCGGTCCCGCCGTGCCGCGCGCGCCGCTGACAATCTTCGCGGCTTCTTCCGCGCTCAGACGCCCGGCGAACTGCGCATTTTTCTGGTCGGCGACAAAGGCCAGCGCGACTGCTGCGCGCCCGTCAGCGGTGCGGATGCCGAGCCGCAGATCGCGGTAAACATAGTTCATCATCTCGCGCTGGTGCAGATATTCAGCGACCGCCGCCTCGTCGCGCGCCGCAACGCGGAACGCCATGCCGACGCAGGACCCGCCTTTGTCGAGGCCCAGGACCAGCCCCGTGCGCTCCGGCGTGCCGCGGTAGAGGCGCGAATGGATGCACAGCGCCCTATGATAGCCGAACAGCCGCGCCTTCACCGCCTCCTCATGCGCAAAGCCCGGGTTCCACATCAGCGACCCGTAGCCGAACACCCAAAAATCGCCGCTTGCGCCGTCCAAAGCGAACATCCATTAGTGATTTGCCTCTATCCGATACGAGCGGGAAAAAATGCCGTCAAGCCAAGCGACCCCGACTAAATATTCCCGCCGCATCAAATGGCTGGGAATCGCGGTGCTCGTCTTCATTGCGTTCTACACAGGCGCATGGTTCTGGGGCGCGTCTTTCGTAAAGGGCGAAGTTGGCAAAGCGCTTGCAGCCCAGTCAGCCAACGGTCAGGTGACAAACTGCCGGAACCTCGACATCAAGGGCTATCCGTTCCGCGCCGGCCTGTTTTGCGACTCTCTCACTTTTGAAGACCCCGCGCAGCAGATTGCGCTGAAGCTCGGCGGCGTGCGCTCCGCCACGCAGGTCTACGACCCGATGCGCGGCATCATAGAACTGGACGGCCCGCTTGAGCTTTCTCTCCCGGCAGGCAAAACCGTCAGCGCTGACTGGTCGCTCCTGCACGCAAGCGGCCGTCTGGCGCGCCCGCTTCCTAAGCGCCTCTCCCTGGAGGGCAAAGACCTGGCCGTTTCGGTAACAGGCCAGCCGCTGTTCAAAGCCGGTAATGTTCAGGCGCATTTCCGCACTGCCGGTGAAGACATCGACCTCGCCGCAAGCGGCGCAGGAATCATCGTGGACCCGGCGGCGGCGCAGGGCCGCCTCATTCCGCAATTCAGCTATGGCCTGGACATTGGCGTCAAGGACGGCGTGGCGCTTGCCCTGTCCGGCGAAAAAGACATAGTCCGCCTGCTGCGCGGCCAGTCGGGAACGCTGCGCGCCGTCAGTTTTGACTTCGCTGACGGCGGCGGGCTGACGCTGAGCGGGCCGGTGTCGCTCGATAATTCCGGGCTACTTTCAGGCGATCTTTCGGTCACGTTCCGCGAGGCCGAAAAGCTCGGCAAAACCATTGAGCGGATCGCGCCCGAAATCGCCGCCTATGTCGCTCCCTCCCTGTCGCTCGCCGCCTCCAATGCCAAGCCGGGCGAAATCCCGCGCATCGATGTGACCATCCGCAAGGGCCGCGCTTCCATCGGCCTTTTCCCGCTGGGGAACATCCCGGCGCTGCAATAGCGGCGCGGCATATCAGCATTTGCGCTCCGCAGGGCAGGCAAGCTATTGTTGAATCAACAGAACTGCAGGAACTCCTGATGACCAATCGCACCTACTACGCCCCGCATGGCGGGCTGCCCGGACAAAACCAGCTGCTCACCGGGCGCGCGGTCTTCACCGAAGCCTATGCCGTGATCCCCAGAGGCGTGATGGCCGACATCGTCACCAGTTGGCTGCCCTTCTGGGACAAGACCCGCGCCTGGATTCTGGCCCGGCCCCTTTCAGGCTTCGCCGAGACATTCTCGCAATACATCATGGAAGTCGCCCCCGGCGGCGGCTCTGACAGACCGGAGTCGGATGCAAGTGCGGAGGCGGTGCTGTTCATCGTTGAAGGCGCGCTGAGCCTGACGCTCAACGGCGTCCGGCATTCCATGCTTCCCGGCTTCTACGCCTTCATTCCCCCCGGCGTGGCGTGGAGCGTGAGTAACAGCGGCGCGGAGCCTGTGCGTTTTCACTGGATCCGCAAATCCTACGAAGCGGTGGACGGCATCGCTTTGCCCGAGGCCTTCGTCGTCAATGAGCAAGACATCGCCCCCTCCCCCATGCCGGACACAAACGGCGCGTGGGCGACAACCCGCTTTGTCGCGCTCGACGACATGCGCCATGACATGCACGTGACCATCGTCACCTTTGAGCCGGGCGGCGTCATTCCCTTCGCCGAGACCCATGTCATGGAGCACGGCCTCTACGTGCTGGAGGGCAAAGCGGTCTACCGGCTCAATCAGGACTGGGTCGAGGTTGAAGCCGGCGATTTCGTGTGGCTGCGCGCCTTCTGCCCGCAGGCCTGCTACGCCGGCGGCCCCGGCAGGTTCCGCTACCTGCTCTACAAGGATGTCAACCGGCACCCGAAGCTGCGGCTCTAGCTCCGCCCAAGTAAGGAAACTTCGCTCAGGCGCTTTGAAGTTGCACCCGCGCCGCGCTCGCCATGAACGCCGAACGAGTCAACCCGCGGCGGGACGCTTCCGAGTCAATGGCCTCCAAAAGACCGGCGTCGAAAGTGAGATTGGCGCGTACTGTGCGGCCCGCGTCCAACACTACAGGAACGATGACGGCGGCTTCGTTCTGGGCGGCATCAATTGTCTCCGCTTTGAGAATTTGCGCCATTACGCTTGGCTTTGGCGCAGCCTCTCCCTTGGTTTCACGGTGCGCAATCCATTCGCGCGCCGCCGACATGGCATCGGCAATCGCGGCCTCCGGTGTCGCCCCGCCGCCGTAGCAGCCGGGAAGATCAGGAATGCGCACGCCGAAAACTTTGCCGTCGCCATCCAAAATGCCAATGTAGTTTGTCATTAATTCCATCCTGCCTTCTTGGCGATGTCGCGCGCCACGCCGGACGAGAGCTCGCGGTGGCGCGGCACAATCACAGTCACATCCGGACGCTTGGGATGCTCAAACTTATCATGGCGTCCGCCATGAATTTTGATCCAGCCTTCACGCTCCAACCGGGCAGTGACTTTCCTTGTGTTTGTCTCTTCCCCCATAGACGAGACATACGCCTGCTGGTCCTGCAAGTCAATTAATTATGCGCACTATAGTGCGTACAACATTAGTCGGCACGCAGCCAGCGCTCCCCTTGGCGCCAATGCGGGCTGAGCCATCAATGCTTCGCCCCGCGCCCAAAGTCCGGCGCGTCCACTTCCTGCCCCGCTTCGATGATCGACTTGCGGATGCCGCGCGTGCGGGTGAACAGGTTGAACAGCGCCTCCCCGTCGCGCCAGCGGATGGCGCGCTGCAGCGAGGCGAGGTCTTCTGAGAACCGCGACAGCATTTCAAGGATCGCCTCACTGTTGTTGAGGCACACATCGCGCCACATTTCAGGGTCCGACGCGGCAAGCCGCGTGAAGTCGCGGAAGCCTGTGGCGGAATATTTGATCACTTCCGACTCCGTCACAAATTCCAGGTCGTCCGCCGTGCCGACAATATTGTAGGCGATGAGATGCGGCAGGTGCGAGACGATGGCGAGCACGCGGTCGTGATGCTGCGGGTCCATCGTGTCAACGCGCGACCCGCACGCCTCCCAGAACCGCGTCAGCTTAGCGATCTCTCCCGCGTCCGTGCCGTCCGGCGGCGTCAGAATGCACCAGCGGTTTTGAAACAGGTCAGCAAAGCCCGCATCCGGGCCGGATTTTTCCGTCCCCGCCAAGGGATGGCCGGGAATGAAATGAACCCCCGCCGGAATATGCGGCTGCATCTGTGCAATGACCGACGCCTTGGTGGAGCCGGCATCCGTGACAATCGCGCCCGGCTTCAAATGCGCCGCAATCGCTTCCGCCACAGCGCCGGACGAGCCGACCGGAACCGAGACGATGACAAGGTCCGCGTCTTTCACAGCCTCCGCCATATCGCCAAAATAGCTGTCGCCCAGCCCCAGCTCCTGCGCCCGCTTCAGCGTCCCGGCCCGCCGCGTTGAGATGGCGATATGCTCCGCCAGCCCTTCGCGCTTGATGACCCGCGCCAGCGACGAGCCGATGAGGCCGATTCCGATCAGGGCGATCTTCGGGTAAATCACATTGCCCATCTAGCGCCCCATAAACTCGGCGAGCGTCTTGACGACGAGCCTGCACGCTTCCTCCGAACCGACCGTCAGCCGCAGGGAGTTTGGAAAACCATAAGCGCCGACTGCGCGCAGGATCAGGCCGCGCTGCGTGAGGAAATCGTCAGCCGCTTTCGCCGATTTCTTAGGCTCGTCGGGAAAGTGAATCAGCAGAAAATTCCCGACGCTCGGCGTCACGCGCAGACCCAGAGCCTCGATTTCCCGCGTCAGAAAATCGAGCCAGACGCTGTTATGCTCCTTGGCCAAAGCGACATGAGCCCGGTCCCGCACTGCCGCCGCACCCGCCGCAATTGCAGCCGTGCTCAGATTGAACGGCGCCCGCACCCGGTTCACCGCGTCAATCACCGGCAGCGGCGCATACATCCAGCCGATCCGCGCCCCGGCAAGTCCGTAAATCTTCGAAAAGGTCCGCGTCATCACGACATTTTCACTCGACGAGACCAGCTCAATCCCAGCCTCATAATCATTGCGCGTCACATATTCGCCGTAGGCCGCGTCGAGCACGAGGAGGATGTCGCCGCGCAGTCCCGCTTGCAGCCGCTTGACCTCCTCGAACGGCAGATAGGTGCCGGTCGGATTGTTCGGATTGGCGATGAACACAATTTTTGTGTGCGCCGTGACGGCGGCAAGGATTGCGTCAAGGTCAGCGCGCGCATCGCGCTCTTTCACGATGACCGGTGTCGCCCCCGCCGCCTGGATTTGGATCTTGTAGACAAGAAAACCATGCTCGGTGATAATCGCCTCATCGCCTGCGCTGAGATACACATGCGCGATCAGGCCCAGCAATTCGTCCGAGCCGTTGCCGCACAGAATATTCGCCGGGTTCAGCCCGTGCACCTCGCCAATCGCGTCGCGCAGCTCCTGGGCCTGCCCGTCCGGATAAATCTCCAGCTGCGCCGAAGCGCGCTGAAACGCTTCAACCGCTTTCGCGCTCGGTCCAAGCGGCGTCTCGTTTGACGACAGCTTGTAAACTTTCGCCACGCCCGGCGCGCCGTGCTTGCCCGGCACATAGGCGGCAATGTCCATTACGCCTTTCCTGGGCTCGGGGCGCGGCAGTTTGCCTTGATTGCTCATGTGATGGTCCGATAAAGGTGCGGGAGAGATTGCAGTGCCAGCGGCATAGCGGCCCGCCGCCGGAAAATCAAAGAAAACATTGACATGGGACAAATCGCCAACATAAGTGCCGCCACTTCGGCAGGGAGAATGCCCGCAAATGGCGGTGGCGACGGCGGTCAAATCAAAGAAAATCGGCGCGCAGGGCCGCGAGGCGAGCGACCCGTCGAGCCTTGTCATGCGCTTTGGAGCGGACAAGCCGCTGCGCCTTGACGCCGGCGTTGATCTCGCGCCCTTGCAGATTGCCTACCAGACCTATGGCGCGCTTAACGCCGCCAAGACCAACGCCATCCTCGTCTGCCACGCGCTGACCGGCGACCAGCACGTTGCAAATGTCCACCCCGTCACCGGCAAACAGGGCTGGTGGGAAAGCCTGATCGGCCCGGGCAAAATCATCGACACGGAAAAATATCACGTCATCTGCGCCAATGTCGTCGGCGGCTGTCTGGGCACGACGGGTCCGGCCTCCCTAAATCCGGCGACCGGCAGGCCCTATGCGCTGGACCTGTCAGTCATCACCATTGCCGACATGGTGCGCGCCCAATCCATGCTCGTTGAAGCGCTTGGAATAGATTCGCTCTTTCTGGTGCTCGGCGGCTCGATGGGCGGCATGCAGGTGCTGGAATGGGCGGCGTCCTATCCAGACAAGGTCTTCGCTGCCCTGCCAATCGCCACCGGCGCGCGCCATTCCAGCCAGAACATCGCCTTCCACGAAGTCGGCCGCCAGGCGGTGATGGCTGATCCCGAATGGCGCGACGGGCGCTATATCGAGGCCGGCTCCAACCCCAGCAAAGGTCTCGCTGTCGCCCGCATGGCCGCGCATATCACCTACCTGTCCGACACCGCGCTGCACCGAAAGTTCGGCCGCAACCTGCAGG
>JANMMM010000099.1:0-6782 GCA_031373225.1 Phyllobacteriaceae bacterium
TTTATTTGCGGGGGTTTCTTTTGACGCGCACCCACCTGCTTCGCTCCGCGATGCTGTCCTCTCCCGGTGGGGTAGCGCCTATGTCACGCCGCAACTTACGCCACTCCCCCACGGGGAGAGGACAGTCTTGCGCAGCAAGACAGGTGAGGGAGAGTCAAGAATGCGGGGAAATCTCGACGCTGAGGCAGCCTTCAATCGCTTCGTGAAGGTTGGAGACAAATTCCTCCATGGTCTCGCCCTGCGCGGCACAGCCGGGAATGGCCGCTACCTCCGCCCGCCCTCTTCCGCCTCGTGGATGATTGTTTTGATGTTCATGGGAAAATTCCGGTTGCGCGGGGGTGAAACAGGCCCGGCGGCGGCGGCGCCAGGGGCTGTGACCTGGCGGAGGCTCTTGTGACTCTCCCTCACCTGCTTCGCTGCGCGAAGCTGTCCTCTCCCCGTGGGGGAGAGGCGAAGGGAAGCCGCCGCTTTCGCCTCTCCCCCACGGGGAGAGGACAGTCTTGCGCAGCAAGACAGGTGAGGGAGAGTCAGAAATGCGGGAAATCCCGAATTGCGGTGACAGTGCACTAAATTATCTGAGGAAGCCCGCTTGGGGCCGTCTCGAAGGACGCACCCAGCCTCACCACCTCAACCCGCACTCCAGCCTCACCCATGGTCGGCAGCGCAGCCAAAATCGAACAAAATCCGACGCCCGCCCTTGCTGCCGCCGCCGAACGCCATACTTCCCTTACCAAGCGTTGGAGGAGACACGTCATGCGCATTGGGGACAGGCCGGAATTTTCCAGAAAAGCGGCGGTGATGACATTTGGGCCGGATGAGATGGTCGCCGTCGCCGTGCATGCCATGAGCGAGAAAAACTTTGGCGCGGCGGTCATCACCGGTGCGGACAAGAAGCCGCTCGGCATTGTCACCGAGCGGGATTTCATGCGCCGTCTCCTCGACAAGGGCCTCGATCCGAAAAAGACGCCGCTGCGGTCCATCATGACCACGGATTTGAAACTGGCGAAGGCTGATGACAATCTCTTGGACTGGCTGCGGCAGATGTCGAATGACCGGTTCCGCCATCTGCCCGTGGTCGACGAGGGCGGAACGCTGATCGGCCTGATGAGCCAGGGCGATTTCGTCAGCTACACCTGGCCTGAGCTGATCAACCGGGTCAAGGAACAGGCGCGCGCGACCTTTGACATCAACCCGTCAATGCTGACGTTTCTGGGCGTCGGCATCCTGCTGGTGCTGATGGCGATGGTTGTGCTGACTGCGGTGAAGTGAGTTAAGGCCGGGAGGACACAACCCGCTCGCCCAAGCGACGCCGTCGTGCTATGCTCCAAACTCCGAGCTCCACACGAAAGGACCTCTCCCATGGCCAAAAACACAATCTGCCTCTGGTACGAAAAAGACGCCGAGAGCGCCGCCGCGTTTTATGCGGAAGTCTTCCCCGACAGCAAAGTGACGGGCGTGCACCGCGCGCCGCTGGACTATCCGATGGGCAAGGCCGGCGCTGTTTTAACGGTCGAGTTCACCGTCTGCGGCGTCGCCTGCATGGCGATCAATGGCGGGCCCATGTTCAAGCAGTCCGAGGCCTTCTCATTCCAGATTTCCACCAAGGACCAGGAAGAGACGGACCGCTACTGGAACGCCATTGTCGATAATGGCGGCGAAGAAAGCATGTGCGGCTGGTGCAGGGACAAATGGGGCCTCAACTGGCAGATCACGCCGCAGGCGCTGACCGACGCGATGGCGGCGGGCGGCGAGGAGGCCAAGCGCGTGTTCGGCGCGATGATGGAGATGAAAAAGCTGGATATCGCCAAAATCGAGGCGGCGCGGCGCGGGTGAGATCGTCGGCGGGCGGACCCGTCACTCACCAGAACTGATGATTTCATGCCGTGGCCGCTGTGCCATCCTTCGTGCGGGGTGCTTTTTGGAAATGGAGCACGATCATGAAACTGAGAAACTCGAAATCCATGGCTGCGGTCCTGCTGCTGGCCGCCGGGGCAATGACGGCAGCTGAGCCCGCCTTTGCCGGATGCACGGTCTTCCAGCACCGGGATTATGGCGGCTCGCACTGGGGCCTTGACGGCAATGAATGGCTGATGATGGGTGCCTGTGAGGAGAGCGTGGGCAGCTCTTCGGGCGGCAACGGCTACTGCCAGCGCGACTGGAACGACCAGATTTCATCCTATCAGGTCAGTTCGGGGTGCAAGGTCAGGCTCTGGCAGGACGCGGGCGCCTACGAGCCTGCGGGCGTCAAGTTCAGCAGGGCCTTTGGCACGAGCGTTTCCTATGTCGGCGACGCGTGGAACGATGAGGCGTCGTGGGCGGCATGCATCTGCCGCTGAACAGCGGGGGCAACGGCGGGAGTGTCTAAAGCACCCGCCGATACCCCGTCGGCTCTCCGTACAAATTCCCGATGCGGGCCAAGGCCTCGTCAAAGCCTTCGCGCACCACGGCCATAGCGTGGCCGCTGGCGTGGATGATGGTCTGCGGACCGGCCATTATCGCGACATGGCCGCTCCAGAAGACGAGGTCGCCGCGCTTCAGGTCGGCGCCGCCGTCAAGCGCCCCGCCCGCCGTGTGGCGCTGCATGCCGG
This sequence comes from Phyllobacteriaceae bacterium, assembly GCA_031373225.1. GTDB lineage: Bacteria > Pseudomonadota > Alphaproteobacteria > Rhizobiales > Rhizobiaceae > JANOYJ01. Next base: position 2,589 of record JANMMM010000099.1, read on the forward strand.
TGTCGCGCTGCAGCGCGACGCCGCATTGGGCATAGGCCATCTGGACGAGGCCGGAGCAGTCAATGCCATGGCCCGAGCGGCCGCCCCAGAGGTAAGGGGTTTCGAGGAGACGTTCGGCGACGCTGACTGGGTCGGCAAGATACCATCCGAGCGGCGCGGCGTGGGCGGCGATGACGGCGCCGCCGTTTGCCAGCGTGAGATACCGCGTGCCGCGTGTCTCGGCCTGCCCGGAAACGGCGATGCGCGAGCCGATGGAGAGCGCCGTCTCGGCGGGCAGCTTCATGTCGGGGCCCGGATAGAGGAAGGTGCGCGGCGCGGTGATGACATGGGTGGGCGCTGTTAAGCGCGAGGTGAGCGCAGTGTCGGCGATGTAGCCGACATAGGAATCGCCATGCGTCTGAACCCAGCACCATCCCTCAATGCTTTCGAACACATCAACCGTCTCGCCATACAGAACCTGCGTGTCCACCGGACTGTCCGGGCGTGGGGCGCGGCGCAGGTCGGCGACGGCGGTGACGCATTGGGCGGGCGAAGGTTCGGCATAGGCGGGCGCGGCGACGCGGCCCTTCAGCCGCGCGCCGGCGAGATCGGGGCGGAAGGCGTTGAGCCTTGGGTCAAGTTCGCTCGTCATGCCCTGCACCGTCCAATTGATCCCGGCAGAATAAAGCGGCGGCGCTGCCAAACACTTAACATTCCCCGCCCCTCATGCCGGGTAGCGCTGCTTCAACACTTGAAAAATCGCCCGTATCGCCTGCGCCTCGCCGCCCACGGGCGCGTGCGGTTTCTCAACCGGGTTCCAGGCGAAAATGTCGAAATGCGCCCAGACCTTCGCCTTGCCGACAAACTTCCTCAGGAACAGCGCCGCCGTTATGGACCCCGCAAAACCGTCAGTGGTGACATTGTTGGTGTTGGCGATTTTGGAGTTCAGCTTGCGCTCGTAGGGCTTCCAAAGCGGCATACGCCAGAGCGGATCGCAGACCTGTTCCGACGCCTGCGTAAGCTCGTGCGCGAATGAGTCATCATCTGTGTAGAAGGGCGGCAGGTCGGGGCCGAGCGCGACGCGCGCCGCGCCGGTCAGCGTCGCCATGTCGATGAGCAGGTCCGGGCTTTCCTCGTCGGCCAGCGCCAAAGCGTCAGCGAGGATGAGACGGCCTTCCGCATCCGTGTTGCCGATCTCGACGGTCAATCCCTTGCGGCTCGGCAATATGTCGCCGGGGCGGAAGGCGCTGGCGGAGATTGAGTTTTCAACGGCGGGAATGAGAACGCGAAGCCGCACGTTCAGTTTCTCGCCCATGATGAGCATGGCCAGCGCCAGAACATTCGCCGCGCCGCCCATGTCCTTTTTCATCAACAGCATGCCGCTCGAAGGCTTGATGTCGAGGCCGCCTGTGTCAAACGCGACGCCCTTGCCGACCAGCGTCACCTTTGGCGCGCCCTTCGGTCCCCAGGTGAAATCAATCAGGCGCGGCGCTTCGGATGCGGCGCGGCCCACGGCGTGGATCATCGGGAAATTCCGCTTCAGAAGCTGCGGTCCGGTGGTGACTTTGACCTTGGATTTAAATCTGGCCGCCACCGCTCGGGCGGTCTTCTCGATGGCTTCCGGACCCATGTCATTGGCCGGAGTGTTGACCATGTCGCGGGCAAGCGTGACAGCTTCCGCCAAGCGTGCGACGGCGGCAGCATCAGCGCCCTTAGGCGCAGCGAGGAAGATTTTGGCCGGCTTGTCCGCAGCGAGATATTTGCCAAACCGGTAGGAGCCGAGAAGAAGCCCAAGCAGCGCCAAATTCGGCTGGGCAGGCGCATCGGCGAGTTTCCACGCGCCCTCAGGCAGCGCGGCCGCAAGCTTGCCATAGATAAGCGGATCGTCATTTGCGCCCAAGCCAAACAACGCGCCGGCAAGCTCTCCGTCCGCGCCCGGCAGCACAAGGAACGCCGACGCCGCGCCGTCAAAGCCATTGCTGCGTGCCCACGCCTTTGCCGTGCCGGGCATGTCTGAGGCATCAACGCCGCCTTTGCCAATCAACCAGACCGGCAGGCACGAACTTGTTGCAGCGCTCAGAATTTCCACCGGCATTTTTTCCGCCAAACCCGTTTGTGCTCCCCGCCGCAGCAGAGCTGATTAACCATTCATTAGGGTTAACAGAATATTTCTGACAGCCGGAACAGTTCGGCCCTTTTGCCGAAACTTCTCAACGAACTAGCGGAGAAGACAGCTCATGGGCAAGAGCCGGGCACAAATATTCCAAAGCCGTTTCATGGCGTCCGCCATGGCGCTCGCATGCGCGGCGGCGCTGCCTGCCTGCGGCACGGCGAGCAGGATGACAACGGGATCGATCTCGCGCCAGTCCGGCAAGCCGCTCGACAAGATGAGCAGCGCCGAACTGTCGCAGGCGTCCGCCGCTTTTGGCCGGATTTATGAAAAGAATCCCAAGGACAAGCAGGCAGGACTTAACCACGCCAATGCGCTGCGGATGACCGGACGCAACGATCAGGCGCTTGCGGTGATGCGCCAGGTCGCCATTACCCATGCCAATGACCGCGAAGTGCTGGCCGCTTATGGAAAGGCGCTGGCGGGCGCGGGCGAATTTGACGCGGCGCTTGACGCGGTGCGCCGGGCGCAGCGCCCGGATGTGCCGGACTGGCGGCTCCTGTCCGCCGAGGGCGCGATTCTCGACCAGATGGGCCAGCAGGACAATGCGCGCGAGCTTTACCGAAAGGCGCTGGACCTTCAGCCGAACGAATCATCAGTTCTTTCAAACCTCGGCATGTCCTACCTGCTTGCGGATGATCTGAAGACGGCGGAAACCTATATGCGCTCCGCTGCTCAGTCTCCCGGCGCGGACAGCCGGGTGCGGCAGAATCTTGCGCTGGTTGTCGGGCTGCAGGGCAGGTTCCCGGAGGCCGAAGACATAGCCCGCCAGGAGCTTTCATCCGACCAGGCCGAGGCCAATGTCGCCTATCTCAAATCCATGCTGGCTCAGCAGAATTCCTGGAGCAAGCTGAAAGAGAAAGACGCCCCCGCGCAGAGCGCTTCGGCGCAGTAGTTTTGGCAATTGCGCGGGGCGCCATTGCTCCCCGACAAATAATCCCTGCCAAATCCAAAAGGCCCGCCATTTTCAATTGGCGGGCCTTTTGAATATTCAAGCCGTCAGAACTGCCTTTTCAACCCCCGCCAAACATGCCGCCGCGCGCGCTGATGCCGATGCCGGCGGGGCCGAGGATGACAATGAAAAGCACTGGCAGGAAGAAAAGGATCATTGGCACTGTGAGCTTCGGCGGCAAGGCGGCCGCCTTCTTTTCGGCCTCGTTCAGCCGCGTGTCGCGGCTTTCCTGCGAAAGCACACGCAGCGCGGTGGCCACGGGCGTGCCATACTTTTCCGCCTGCGTCAGCGCCTGCATAACCGACTTGACAGAATCGAGGCCGGTGCGGCTGGCAAGATTTTCATAAGCCTGACGGCGCTCCTGCAGGAAGGAAAGCTCAGCGGTCGTCAGGACCAGCTCTTCGGCGAGCTCGGCGGAGGCGGTGCCGATTTCATCAGAGACCTTACGGAAAGCCGCCTCGACGGACATGCCGGATTCCACGCAGATCAGCATGAGGTCCAGAGCGTCCGGCCAAGCCCGCTGGATCGAGAACTGGCGCTTGGAGGTGCGGTTTGAAATGTAGAGGTTTGGCGCGTAGAACCCGCCGTAAGCGACGCCCACACACATGAAGATTTTCATGCCCGTCGAATGTTCCGCCATGTTTCCCAAAGCGAAAATGTAGATGACCGCCGCAAGGAAGGCGATGAACGGCAGCACGAACCTGAGGAACAGGAACATGGTGAGCGGGTTCTGCCCGCGGTAACCCGCGTTGCGGAGGCTGTTGAGGGTCTTTTCGTCGGCGAGTGCCTTTTTCAGATCCAGCCGGTCAACAAGGGCGCGGATGCCCGGTTTGCTGCCCTGCTGCTTCAGTGTCCCGCCGCGCCTGCGCTTGTCTGAATCCAGGGCAAGCCTTGCGCGCTCGCGGGCGCGGATGCTCTCGCGCTCCAGCGCGACGTTCTTCATTCTTGCTTCCAGACCGCTGCCGCCCATCAGCGGCATCATGACTGTGAAAATCGTTGCAAACACCGCGATGCCCACAAGCGCGGCAAAGAGGAAACTCGGGTCTGAAAGGCTGGTAAAAATTGCATCCATGACTTTGGTCTTTACATGTCG
>JANMMM010000101.1:0-14217 GCA_031373225.1 Phyllobacteriaceae bacterium
GCGGCATTGTCCCCGCCTCGCTCTCAGCCGTGGCCTTCACAAACACGATCACGCGCATTGCCTTGTCTCCTTCTTCAAACCATAGCGCTCCCTAGTCAGAAAATATCCTGACTAACCCCGTCACGGAAGGCTGCGGCATGGCCCTCAGCGCGGAGAGCCTGTGCCGCGCCTCCAGCCAGGGAACCATCCGCGCACGGAAGACCGACATAACGCCGTCGCAGAAAGCCGCATCGTCATGCAGCCGCACATAGGAAAGTTCGTCCGCGATGTCATTGCTGGGCATTTCCGGGCAAAAATCCGCAATGCGGGAAAACTGGATTCCATCCAGCGTGTTGGCAAACGTTCGCGAGGGGACCTCGAACGCCCCAAGCGCGCCAGCGTTAAAATAGCAGCCAAAGCCGTACTGGCTCTTTTGAAATTCAAAGCAGCTCCGTCCGCAACCGGTTATCCTGCGCCATTCGGCGCCCTTTCTCTCATATCCAAGCGGCTCCAGCAGCGCATTAATTTCGCGCGTCAGCTGCCGCTGAACCGCTTTGCGCTTGCGCGCAAGCGCCGCATATTCCTCATCGGACGCGGGATAGATGGTGTCAATCCGCCTAATTGACCCCTTCGAAATCAGCGGCAGCCCGTGCGCGGGATAGGCCGGCAGCAGCGCCGCCAGCCGCCATATGCTCATCACTCCTCTGAACCAGCTCACATTCCGAACTCCGCATGAAGCCGCCAGACGGCAGCGTAGCAGAGTCAGACGCGCTGTCGCAAACCCAGTTCTGCTTGAACCCGCTTCGGCAAATTCATCGCCGCCAGCCGGTGGCTCTCCCGCAGATAATCCTTCAGCGCCGCGTCATCCATGCTCTCTTCGCCCGTGCGCTGAATCCAGAGCATCCCGCGCGAGGCGAGATAGGGGGCGGGGCGCAGGCCCGGCTCGCTTTTCAGCATTTCAAAACTCATCGGCGAGCATTTAAATGTGACGGATAATTCACTGCCGTCATCCCATCCTCCAATGGCGAAGACTTTGCTGGCGACTTTCCACACATGCGCGCCGCCCCATTGCACAACGTGGTGGGCATGGGGCAGCGAGGCGCAGAATGTGTTGTATTCGTCGAGTGTCACTGCGCCCCGCTTTTATTGTCTCAAGCCGCCTTGCTCAAATCCGTCACCGCCCGGAACACCAGCCGGTCCGACCCCGCTGACACCTTGATGTCCGACCCGTCGCGGATCTCGCCGCCAAGGATTTTCTCCGCCAGCGGGTCCTGCAGTTCCTTCTGCATCACCCGCTTCAAGGGCCGCGCGCCATAGGCCGGATCGTAGCCGCGCTCGCCGAGCCATTTCACCGCGCTGTCGTCCAGCTCGATGGAAATCTTGCGGTCTTCGAGAAGCTTGGCCAGCCGCTTGATCTGGATTTGGACAATCGCGCCCATCTCCGTGCGCCGCAGCCGGTGGAACAGGATGATCTCGTCCACCCGGTTGAGGAATTCCGGTCGGAACGCGGCCTTCACCACGGCCATCACATTATCGCGCGCCACGTCCACATCCTCATGGTCCGCCAGCGACACCAGATATTCCGAGCCGAGATTGGACGTCATGATGATCAGCGTGTTTTTGAAGTCGACCGTGCGCCCCTGCCCGTCCGTCAGCCGCCCGTCGTCGAGCACCTGCAGCAGAACATTGAACACATCCGGATGCGCCTTCTCGATCTCGTCAAACAAGACGACCTGATAGGGCCGCCGCCGCACCGCCTCGGTCAGCGCCCCGCCCTCGTCATAGCCGACATAGCCGGGAGGCGCGCCAATCAGGCGCGAGACGGAATGCTTTTCCATATATTCCGACATGTCCATGCGCACCATCGCCGTCTCGTCGTCGAACAAAAACGACGCTAAAGCCTTGGTCAGCTCGGTCTTGCCGACGCCGGTTGGGCCAAGAAAGATGAACGAGCCGAGCGGCCGGTTCGGGTCCTGCAGCCCGGCCCGCGCCCGGCGCACGGCTTTCGAAACAGCCTGCACCGCCTCGCCCTGGCCGACAACCCGCTTGGCGATTTCGTCTTCCATGCGCAAAAGTTTGTCGCGCTCGCCTTCCAGCATCCGGTCCACCGGAATGCCGGTCCAGCGCGAAATCACCTGCGCGATATGGTCCGGCGTCACGGTCTCCTCGACCATGTTCGCGGCGGTGCCTTCCTGCGTTTCGGCCTCGACCAGCTTGCGCTCCAATTCAGGGATAGTGCCATAAGCCAGCTCGCCCGCCTTCTGGAATTCGCCCTTGCGCTGCGCGCTTGCGAGTTCATTGCGCAGCTCGTCCAGCTGCTTCTTGATATCAGCCGCCAGCCCGAGCTTGGTCTTCTCCGCCTGCCAGAGCGAAGTGACGCGCGATGATTCTTCCTCCAGCCCGACAAGCTCCGTCTCAAGCTTCGCCAGCCGGTCTTTCGACGCCTCGTCCTTCTCCAACTTCAGCGCCTCGCGCTCGATCTTCAGCTGCATGATGCGCCGGTCGATCTCGTCCAGCGCCTCCGGCTTGGAATCCACCTGCATCCGCAGCCGCGACGCCGCCTCGTCCATCAGGTCGATGGCTTTGTCCGGCAGGAACCGGTCGGCAATGTATCGGTTGGAGAGCGTCGCCGACGCGACCAGAGCCGAGTCGGAAATCCGCACCTTGTGATGCTGCTCGTATTTTTCCTTCAGGCCGCGCAGGATCGAGATTGTGTCCTCGACCGTCGGCTCGCTGACAAACACCGGCTGGAACCGCCGCGCCAGAGCCGCGTCCTTTTCCACATGTTTGCGGTATTCGTCCAATGTGGTCGCGCCGACGCAGTGCAGTTCGCCGCGCGCCAGAGCGGGCTTGAGCAGGTTCGACGCGTCCATCGCGCCGTCGGCCTTGCCCGCGCCGACCAAAGTGTGCATCTCGTCGATGAAAAGGATCACCCCGCCGTCCGCCGCCTGAACTTCTTTCAGCACAGCCTTCAGCCGCTCCTCAAACTCGCCGCGGTACTTCGCGCCCGCGATCAATGCGCCCATGTCGAGCGACATCAGGCTCTTGTCACGCAGGCTCTCCGGCACGTCGCCATTGATGATGCGCAGCGCCAGCCCTTCAGCGATTGCCGTCTTGCCGACGCCCGGCTCGCCGATCAGAACCGGATTGTTCTTGGTGCGCCGCGACAGAACCTGCATCGTGCGCCGGATTTCATCATCGCGCCCGATCACCGGATCAAGCTTTCCCTCGCGCGCATCCTTGGTCAGATCGCGCGCATATTTCTTCAAAGCGTCATAGCCCTGTTCGGCATTGGCCGAATCCGCCGTGCGCCCCTTGCGCACTTCGTTGATGACATCGTTCAAAGACTTCGCCGTAACGCCCGCCTTGGTCAAAATTTCCGCCGTCTTCGCCGACTTCTCAATCGCCAGCGCCATCAACAGCCGCTCGACCGTGACGAAACTATCGCCCGCCTTCTTGGCAATATCTTCAGAGGCTGCGAAAATCTTCGCCAGCGGCTGGCTCATATAAAGCTGGTCGCCGCCGCCCGATACTTTCGGCAGTCCCTTCAGCGCCATCTCCACAGCAAGCCGCACCGCCCCCGCATCGCCGCCCGCGCGCGAGATCAGCGAATTGGCGAGGCCCTCATCGTCATCGACAAGGACTTTCAAAAGGTGTTCTGGAAGAAACTGCTGGTGGTTCTGCGACAGCGCATAGGTCTGCGCCGACTGGATGAAACTGCGGACCCGTTCGGAATATTTCTCAATGTTCATAGCCGCCTCCTTTTGCCCGCATGGCCCGCGATGGGCGCCGAACGCTGCGTGGGTGACGAGCCCCCTGAAAAGGCGGGCTCTGTTGAGAGGAATATGGGATGAAGAATGGGATTTCTCAAGAGCGCCCCTCACCGCCGGACATCAGCTCAGATGATGTAGGGCCCCAAGGTCCGTCATCCCGGACGGCGAAGCCGATCCGGGACCCATGCCGGAATGGTGAGTGTTTGATACGGGCGAACAATCACGCTCTCTGCCGGAATGGGTCCCGGCTCGCGTCGCTTCGCTCCTTGGCCGGGATGACGAGGCGATTTGGTTCCGCCTCGCAAATAACTTACTCGTCCGCCGTCGCCGGTTCCGGCGCTGGGGCGCGCTGCACGATAAAGTCCGGCAGTGCGGAAAGCGTATCCTCGCCGCCCTCCGGCTGTGCGCCTTCGTCACGCGGCGGGCGCGGGCCGCGCGGGCGGCGGTTGCGGCTCGGGCGGCGCTCGCCTTCGGCGTCGGCCTGTGGCCGCGGCGCATTGGATTCGTCAAGCGCCACTTCCGCCGGAACGCCTTCGATCACCGGCTGCGGCGCATTATTGTCATAGGGCTGCTGAGCCTGGTTCTCACCCGGCATCGGATTGGACTGGAAGCGCGCGTCGCCATTGTCCGAACCGCCGTCCTCGTCGCCCTCATTCTGGCCCTGCTGGAACTGCGGCGGGTTGGCGGCGTAGGCTGCGGCGATGATGCGGTTATAATGTTCGGCATGCTGCAGATAGTTTTCGGCCATCACCCGGTCGCCGGACGACTGCGCGTCGCGCGCCAGCGTCATGTATTTCTCGGCCACATGCTGGGCAGTGCCGCGCACTTTGACGTCCGGCCCGTTGCTCTCATACGAGCGCGTCAGCGGATTTGGCCCCTTGCGGTTATTATTGTTATTATTCCCGCCGCCGCCGCTGTTTCCACCGCCGCTGTTGCCGCCGCCAGGGCCGCGGCTGCGCATGCGCCGGTTCTGATTGTTCTGCTGCTGCCTCATCAATATCTCGTTTTGTTGGGTTTAAACACTTTGGCCGTTCGCCAGTTCTGTGCACAACACACTTGCCGCGCAATCCGCCGCCCCGAAAGGCTGGCCCGATGCATAAAATTTTTGGACATCCAGTCGAAATGAAGGCGGCCCGTCCTGCCTGCCCGAATCTGAAACTTGATTCGAATGGCCGCTTGCTTCTTTCAACAATGCCCAAATAGCCCCTTTGCCGCCGAATTCCAAGCGGAATCTTCGCGGTCGCTGAACGGCCCATTTTTGTGAAAAGCAGCGCACGGTCATTGCCGCCAAGATCACGCGCAAACTCAGCCAGCTCAAATCCGGATTTTTCAAAAATGCGCTTGACCGAAGCGCGCTGGTCATGGCCGATTTCCAGAGCCACAAATCCTTCGTCCGCCAGATGCGCTTGCGCCCCCAGCGCCAATGCGCGGTAAGCCTCCAGCCCATCGGCATCGCCATCGAGCGCCACGATGGGATCGAACCCGCGCACTTCGCGCGACAGGCCGCTGATGATGTGTGTCGAAATGTAAGGCGGGTTCGAAACAATAACGTCAAACTCGCCCTCTACAGACTCGAACCAATTGCTCTGAAAACAGGTCAGCCTTGAGTGAACGCCATTCGCCGCCGCATTTTTTCCACACGTCTCCAGCGCGCCAGAAGAAATATCTGTCGCCACCGCCCGCGCACCAGGCAGATTGGCGAGAAGGCTGATGGCGATGATGCCCGTTCCGGTTCCAAGATCAAGCAGCGACAGTGTTTTTTCTTCCCGGCCCTTCAGACGCTTCAGCACAAGCTCGACCAGACATTCCGTGTCCGGCCGCGGCTCCAGCGTCTCCGGCGACAGCTCAAACTCCAGCCCATAAAACCCGCGCCTGCCGATGATCCGGTGCACCGGCTCGCCGGTGAGACGCCGCGTCAGCGCATCTTGCAGTTTTTCAGCTTCTTCTTCTGAAACAATCCGCTCTGGCGTCTTCAGCACAGCAAGCCGGTCCGCGCCTGTGACCCATTCCAGAAGAAGCCGCGCGTCAAGCTCCGGCGTTTCTATCCCCGCCTCCGAAAAAGCATCGCGAAGATGTTTCAGCGCGCCGCCAAGATTGGAGGAAACCAAGCGTCAGTTCCTTGAATCAAAATCGGCCAGCAGCCGCGACTGATGATCGGCCACCAGCGCGTCCACCAATTCGTCCAGATCGCCCTCGATCACCCGGTCGAGCTTGTAAAGCGTCAAATTGATCCGGTGATCCGTCACCCGCCCCTGTGGAAAATTATAGGTGCGGATGCGCTCGGAGCGGTCGCCGGAGCCGACTTGGCTTTTGCGCTCTTCCGAGCGCGCATCGTCCGCCGTCTGCCGTTTGGCGTCGAACAGCCGGGCCCGCAAAATCTCCATCGCCCGCGCCCGGTTCTGATGCTGCGACTTCTCGGCCTGCGTCACCACGATGCCGGTCGGCAGATGCGTGATGCGCACGGCGGAATCCGTCGTGTTGACATGCTGCCCGCCCGCGCCCGAGGCGCGCATCGTGTCGATGCGGATGTCCTCATTGCGGATTTCAATGTCGATCTCCTCCGCCTCCGGCAGCACCGCGACGGTCGCCGCCGATGTGTGGATGCGCCCGCTCGCCTCCGTGTCCGGCACGCGCTGCACCCGGTGCACGCCGGATTCGAATTTCAGCTTGGAATAAACCCCCTTGCCGGTGACGGCGGCGATGACTTCCTTGTAGCCGCCCGCGTCCCCGTCACTGGCCGAATCCACCGACACTTTCCAGCCCTTCAGCGCGGCATAGCGCTCATACATGCGGAAAAGATTGCCCGCGAAGATCGCCGCCTCCGAGCCGCCGGTGCCGGCGCGGATTTCCATGATGACGCTGCGCTCGTCCGCCGCGTCCTTCGGCAGCAGCAGCACGCGGATTTCCTGCTCCAGCGCTTCCAGCCGCTCGCGCAGCACCGGGATTTCCTCCTCCGCCAGCGCATGCATTTCGCTGTCCGTGCCGGGATCGTTCAGGAGATGGTCAAGCTCGCCCGCTTCAGCCGTGGCGCGCTGCCATTCCTTGACCTTGCCGACCATGTCCTGAAGTTCAGAATACTCGGACGCCAGCTTCACATAATTGTCCGAATCCCCGCCCGCCGCCATTTCGGCCTCCAAGAGCGCCGAGCGTTTGACCAGTTGATCGAGCCTGTCCATCGGCAGGGATGTCATGGGAGTGTGTCCGTCTTTGAGTTCTTGGCTTGACAAAATCTCTCGGCCTTGGTGCCGCCGCAAATGACGCCGTCATTCCCGGGCCGCGTAAGCGGAACCCCGAATCCAGAGCCGTGTGGGGCCCCCAGGTGGGCTCTCATTGCCTTTACACGGGCCAAAATTTCAATTCAATCATGTTTTTGACAGCGCCGCGAGCCATCCGAGCGGCGACAATCTCCGCCGCTTCCACTCTGGATTCCGGGTTCGGCTGCGCCGCCCCGGAATGACGGTCTCGCTCGAAATTTCTCTAAGAAAGCCATGTGCAGTCCGCCCAGAGACAGCTCGAAATTTCAAATTTTATCGCCATTTCCAACAACGCACCACTAAAGCGCGACACCGTTGCTGGCGGCGAAGCTCTTCAAAAACTCGCGGCTGCTCGTCTTGCTGATATAGCCTTGCAGGAACGGTGAAAGCTCCTTCTCCAGCTGCCCGGCATCGAGCGACAGCAGCATGGCCTTGACCGGCCCGACCGAAGCGGCGTTCATCGACAGGGAGCGGAACCCGAGCCCAATCAGCGCCATCGCCAATATCGGCTTGCCCGCCATTTCCCCGCACAGCGTCACCGGCTTGCTGTTGCGACGGCCCGCATCCGCGATGCTTTTCAGCACCCGCAGAAACGGCACCGACAGCGGATCAAATCTATCGGCCAGATGCGCCGCCCCCCGGTCCACCGCCATGACAAACTGGAACAGATCATTGGAGCCGACCGAAATGAAATCCACCGCCTGCATCAGCTCGTCCAGCTGAAACAAAAGCGAGGGAACCTCCAGCATCGCACCGAGCTTGAAACTCTTCGGCAGCTTGTGCGCAAAGCGCGACAGGTGCTGCACCTCCCGCTCGATGATCTGCCGCGTCTGAGCGATCTCGGACACATCCGTCACCATCGGCAGCATGATGCGCAACTCGCCGCCGCCCGACGCCTTCAAGAGCGCCCGCAGCTGCGTGCGCAGAAGGCCCGGCCGGTCGAGCGACATGCGGATCGCCCGCCAGCCCATGGCCGGGTTCTCTTCAACCGGAATGTCCTTGAAATAGGGCAGCGCCTTGTCGCCGCCGATGTCGAGCGTGCGGAATGTCACCGGCTTTCCATGCGCCTGCTCAATGACGCTCCTGTACAATTCTTCCTGCGCCTCGGCCTTTGGAAAAGTCGAGGCCACCATGAACTGCAATTCGGTTCTGAACAGCCCAATGCCGGACGCGCCGGAATCCGCCAGATGCGGCAGATCGACCATCAGCCCGGCGTTCATCATCAGATCAATGGCGACGCCGTCCTTGGTCTTGGTCGGGAGATCCCGCAGCTCGCGGTACATGGCCTGGCGGCCGGCGCGGAACTTCACCTTCTGCACATAGACCGATTCAAGCTCCGGCAAGGGCCGCAGATGCACTTTGCCGTCTTCGCCGTCCACGATAATCGCGTCGGCGTTTTCCGCCAGCGCCACCGCGCCCTTCACCTGCCCCGCAACTGGAATGCCCATCGCCCGCGCCACGATCACTACGTGGCTCGTCCCCGCGCCTTCTTCCAGCACCAGCCCACGCAGCTTCTCGCGCGGATAGTCCAGAAGTTCCGCCGCCCCCATCGCCCGCGCCACGAGGATCGCATCCTTCGGCAAAGCTTCGGCGATGCTGCGCACATCATGGCCCATCAGCTGGCGCAGCAGCCGGTTGGCAAGATCGTCGAAATCGCTGAGCCGCTCTTTCAGGTAAGGATCGGACATGTGCGTCATGCGCGCCCGCATGTCGCTCTGCACCTTCTCGACCGCAGCCTCCGCCGTCAGTCCGTTGCCGATGGCCTCCTCAAGCCGCCGCACCCAGCCCCGGTCATGCGCGAACATCCTATAGGCTTCCAGCACCGCCCGGTGCTCGCCCTCAAACGCCACCTCGCGCCGCTCCAGCATGTCGTCAATCGACATGCGCAGCGAGCCGAGCGCATCCTCCAGCCGCTTCAGCTCCGCGTCTGTGTCCTCGGCGAACATGTTCGTGACGACAACGCGCGGCTCGTGCAGCACGACATGGCCAAGGCCCACGCCGTCATTGAAGGCAAGCCCGGTCAGCGTCACCGGTTTTTTCAGATCAAGCTCGACGCCGGACTTGGCGAGCCGCGTCAAGGCGCCTGAGGCGATCATTTCCGCCAGCACCATGCCGGTCGTTTCAAGCGCCTCGATCTCGTCGTCGCGGTAGGTGCGCATTGTGCGGTTCTGCACCACGAGGACGCCAAGCGTGCGCCCTGCCCGCAGGATCGGCACGCCCATGAATGAGTGGTAAATCTCCTCGCCCGTCTCCGGAAGGTACGCGAAGGCCGGATGGCTCTGAGCATCCGACAGATTCAGCGCCTGCGCGCTCGCCGCGATCGTGCCGACAAGGCCCTGCCCAAGCTTCAATTGCGCATGATGCACGGAGGATGGATTGAGGCCGACCGTGGCGAACAATTCCAAAACGCCGTCCGAGCGCAGCACATAAAACGAGCAGACTTCCGTCACCATATTCTGCGCGATTTCGCGCACAATCCGGTCAAGCCGCTCCTGCGGCTCCAGCGCCGCCGCCATCAGCTCGCGCAGCCGTTTCAGAAGAACCCTGGGGCCCGTAGCCTGATCGCGCATAGAGGCGTTTGCTCCAAAGAATCAACGGTCCGGGACAGGACGGCCCGAGCAGGTTCCTTTTTTCTGCTAACGGGGCGAAAGTCTAGTGGCGGGGATCATCAAAGTGGCGGACCCATTCCCCTCGCCGTCATTCCGGGGCCGCGCAGCGGAACCCGGAATCCAGAGATGGGATGTTGGCAGGTTGGCTGAAATGGGTGGTTTGGCTGGCTTGAACCCGGTCCGCAGAGGCGCGAAACTTCGATCTTCGCTGCTCTGGATTCCGGGTTCCGCTTCGCGTCCCCGGGAGGACGGATTTGGGTTGGCGACCACCAATGTAATTCCATTTGAGCAACCGATGCGTCCGTCAAACGTTTCTTTTTGAGCAAGACCGGCTCAGGCAAACACCCCGTGACAATGCTTAAATTTCTTCCCCGAGCCGCACGGACAGGCCTCATTGCGCCCAATCTTGCCCCACGTCTCCTGGTCTTCAGGATTGCGGTCCTCAGGCGCGACAAAGTGCTTATCCAGTTCAAAGCCCTCGCCGAAATCGTTCATCCCCGTCGTGCCGTCAATATGCTCGCCGAACATCTGCGGCAGCGAAGGCACGGGCGCTTCGGCGGCTTGGCGCACGACTTCCACCCGCGACAGCTGCGAGGTGACCGAGCTGCGCAGATTGGTCAGGAGCGCCTGGAACAGCTCGAAGGCCTCGGACTTATATTCATTCAGCGGATCGCGCTGCGCGTAGCCGCGGAATCCGACGACCGAGCGCAGATGATCCAGATTGACCAGATGCTCGCGCCACAGCGTGTCCACCGCCTGAAGCACCACGGACTTCTCGACATATTTGGCGATGTCCGGCCCGAAGCGCTCCATCTTCTCCGCCGCCGCCTTGTCGGCAATCTCAGTCAGCCGCTCGCGGATATTGTCCTCGGCGATGCCCTCTTCCTTGGCCCAGGCTTCGACCGGCAGGTCAAGGTTCAGCGCCTCGCGCACATCCTCAGTTAGCCCCTTGGCGTCCCACTGTTCGGCATAGGCGTTCTCAGGGATGCGCTTGTTGACGATGGCGTCAATCGTCTCGTGCCGCATCTCGTCAACGATCTCGCTCAGATGCTCGCCGTCCATCAGCTCGAGTCGCTGCTCGAAAATGACCATGCGCTGATCGATCATCACATCGTAATATTTGAGCAGGTTCTTGCGGATGTCGAAGTTCCGAGCCTCAACCTTTTTCTGCGCCTTTTCCAGCGCCTTGTTGATCCAGGGATGGACAATCGCCTCGTCCTCTTTCAGGCCAAGTTTCTGCAGCATCCCGTCCATGCGCTCGGAGCCGAAAATCCGCATCAGATCGTCCTGCAGCGAAAGAAAGAACTTCGACCGTCCCGGATCGCCTTGGCGGCCGGAGCGTCCGCGCAGCTGGTTATCAATGCGCCGGCTTTCATGCCGCTCGGTGGCCAGCACATACAGCCCGCCCGCCGCCAAGGCTTCCGCCTTCAGCTTCTCGACTTCGCCGCGCACCTTGGCTTCAATCGCCGCATGGTCCGCGCCCTCGCCCGCCGCCTCAATGTCGCGGCGGATGTGCATGTCCGCGTTGCCGCCGAGCTGAATATCGGTGCCGCGTCCCGCCATATTGGTGGCGATGGTGATCGCGCCCGGAATGCCCGCGTCCGCGATGATCTGCGCTTCCTGCTCATGGTAGCGCGCGTTCAAAACCTGAAAATCGGTGAAGCCTTCGGCGCGCAGCCGCTCGGCCAGCTGCTCGGACTTTTCGATGGATGTCGTGCCGACCAGCACCGGCTGGCGCTTGGCCTGCGACGCCTTGATCTCTGTGACAATGGCGCGCAGCTTCTCTTCGCCCGTGCGGTAAACCTCATCGTCCTCGTCAAGCCGCACCACTTCCACATTGGTCGGAATCTCAATGACGTCCAGACCGTAAATATTGCCGAACTCCTCGGCCTCCGTCGCCGCCGTGCCGGTCATCCCGGCGAGCTTGTCATACATGCGGAAATAGTTCTGGAATGTCACAGACGCCAGCGTCTGGTTCTCCGGTTGGACAGTGACCTGCTCTTTCGCCTCCAGCGCCTGATGGAGTCCCTCGGAGTATCGCCGCCCCGGCATCATGCGCCCGGTGAACTCGTCAATGATGACGATCTCGTCGTTGCGGACAATGTAATCCTTGTCGCGCTGGAACATTTTATGCGCCTTCAGCGCATTGTTGATGTGATGCACGATGGCGACGTTTTCGACGTCGTAAAGATTGTCGCCCTTCAGCATATCGGCGGCGCGCAGCAGGTTCTCGACATTCTCGGTGCCGTCTTCGGTGAACGTCACGGTCCGCTGCTTCTCGTCCAGCTCAAAATCGCTGGCGGCAAGCTGCGGCACAAACCGGTCCACAGCCTTATACAAATCGGACCGGTCATCCAGCGGCCCGGAAATGATCAAAGGCGTGCGCGCCTCGTCCACGAGAATGGAATCCACCTCATCGACAATTGCAAAATTGTGCCCGCGCTGCGTCATCTGGGCGCGCTCGAATTTCATATTGTCGCGCAGATAGTCAAAGCCGAGCTCATTGTTGGTCGCATAGGTGACATCGCAGGCATAGGCGGCGCGGCGCTCGTCATCATCCAGCCCGTGCACGATCACGCCGACGGTCAGGCCGAGGAACTTGTACAGTTTGCCCATCCAGTCCGAGTCGCGCTTGGCCAGATAATCGTTGACCGTGACGACATGCACGCCCTTGCCCGCAAGCGCGTTGAGATAAACCGGCAGCGTCGCCACCAGCGTCTTGCCCTCGCCCGTGCGCATTTCGGCGATGTCGCCCTCATGCAGGATCATGCCGCCGATCAGCTGCACATCGAAAGGGCGCAAGCCCAGCGACCGCTTTGCGCCTTCGCGCACAACGGCAAAGGCCGGAACCAGAAGCGAATCAATATCTGCGCCTCCCGCGATTGCCGCGCGGAATTCATCGGTTTTGCCGCGCAGTTCCGCGTCGGTGAGCGACTGAATTTCAGATTCGAGACCGCCGATCTGTTGAACGCGCGGACGCAGCGACTTGATGCGGCGGTCGTTTGACGACCCGAAAATCATGCGGGCGAGACCGCCAAGACTGACCATAATGGTCCTTTCAGAAGTGTTTCCGGCCAGTTTTCTGGCGTTTTTGCGGCCCAAAGCGCGCGAAATTTGAGAATGCGTCCTGAAGCCAAGTTCTGGACGCAAAGCCGAGGGACAGATAAGAGGGGCCTCCCATGATGTCAACGCCGACGCGTCACAGCTTTTTGCATTGAAATGCCCGCATTTTTCAGCAATTGCGGCGTAAGCCCAACCTCAAACAGCGCGCAATGACAACGCCGCGCCGGAGATTTCCATGATATCGACCCGCACATCCATCCGGCTCGCCGCCATTCTCGCTGTTGGCGCTGCATTGGCGTTCACGGCGCGCGGCTATGCCGATGACACAAAATTGTTGGCCAAAATCGGCAGCGCGGAAATCACCGAGGCAGAAGCGAACATGGCGGCGGTGGACCTTGATCCGCAGTTTGCCAAGCTGCCGCCCGAGCAGCGCCGCCTCGCGGCAATATCCGCGCTGATCGACATCAAGGCGATGGCGCTCAAAGGCGCAGAGGGCAAACTTGACGCGACGGACTCGTTCAAGACCCGCATGTCGTTCCTGCATGACCGAGCTTTGCACAACGCCTATTTCGAAAGCGAAGTGATCAGCAAAATCACCGACGAGGAAGTGCGCGCCCGCTACGACAAGGAGCTTGCCGCGACCCCGCCACAGAACGAAATCCGCGCACGCCACATTCTGGTGAAGACCATTGAGGAAGCCCAGGACGTCATCAAGCAGCTCGACGGCGGCGCGTCGTTCGAGGAGCTTGCCAAGGCCAAGTCCACCGACGGCGCCGCACAAAATGGCGGCGATCTCGGCTATTTCTCCTCCGGCCAGATGGTGCCGGAGTTTGAGAAAGCAGCCTTGGCGCTCGACATCGGCGCTTACACAAAAGAGCCGGTGCAGACCCAGTTCGGCTTCCATGTTGTGAAGGTCGAGGACAAGCGCGCCAAGGCGCAGCCGGAGTTTGACAAGGTCAAGGATCAGGTCCGCAACATCGTTTTGCAGGAAAATTATGTGAAAAGCGTCAAGGCGATCCGCGACGAGCTGAAGGTCGAATATGTGGATGCGGAATTGAAGAAGGCCTTCGAGGAAGCCGAAGCCGCGCAGAAGGCCGCCCAAGAAGCCGCGCCGGCAAAGTGATGTTTGGGTCCTGAAAATGTCATCCAAAGTCTCGCCGCTCGCGCCGAAATCCTATCCAGACCTGCCGCCGGTTGACGGGATGCGGATTGAAACGGCGGCGGCCGGCATCAAATACACGAACCGCGCCGATGTGCTGATGATTGTCTTCGACAAGCCGGCTGCCGTTGCGGGCGTTTTCACCAAGTCAAAATGCCCGTCCGCTCCAGTCGATCATTGCCGCAAAAGCTTGACCGGGGGCAAGGCGCGGGCGGTCGTCGTCAATTCCGGCAACGCCAACGCCTTCACCGGCATGAAGGGCGTCGAGACAACCAAGGCAACGGCGAAAGCCGCCGCCGAGGCGGCTGGCTGCAAGCCGGACGAAGTCTTCCTCGCCTCCACTGGCGTCATCGGCGAGCCGCTCGACGCCGGCAAGTTCT
>JANMMM010000336.1:0-18390 GCA_031373225.1 Phyllobacteriaceae bacterium
GTGGGCTCGCCACACGCCCTGTCACGGCTTTTTGTCCTGGCCGGCGCATGGGGCGCTTTTTCAAGCGCGCGAAGGCCGGGGGGAACATGGCTGAGGGACTCCGCCCGCCGGGAACACCTCTGTCCCCGGCTGCCATAGGCCGCCTGCCCTCCCGAATGCCGGTGATCATCCGGTCCCATGAGAGCAGCGCGGGCAAGTATGGGGGAAAATGTGCGATGGGGGATGGAAAATGTTTGAGAAAATGACAAGGCGTTGATTTTCAACGGAACTATTTTTCACAAGCCCCTATCCTGTCCCCCGTTTTCAGACTCTCCCTCACCTGCTTCGCTGCGCGAAGCTGTCCTCTCCCCGCTGGGGAGAGGCGAAAGGGCAGCGCCGCTTTTTCGCCTCTCCCCCACGGGGAGAGGACAGTCTTGCGAAGCAAGACAGGTGAGGGAAAGTCAAGATCCCGCCGCCAACCCACAGCCTATGCCAAAGCCCGCCCGTCATGTCTTTGAGGAGGCAGATCTCCGGGTTGACCTAGGTCCCCAAGCTATTACTTAAATACGCAATCTCGGTGATATTCAAGATAGACATGCGCTGGACGAAACCGGATAGCCCTGGGAACAATCGCGGTTCTATCGGAATTGATCAGGTGCGACACATCACTATTCAGGTGCCTGGAAGTCAGGATTGAGAAATCATCCCGCAGTGAGATCATGCCCCGGTCAAACATCCAATGTACTGTCCCTGAAACGGCGATCCCGCTCCGAACGCTGTCTGGCCCGTTGGCGGCGACCGGCTTGATGTGGGCCGCTTCCACTTCTGGCCGCCCCATTTCGTTTATCAGCCGAAGACCGGTAAACGCGCAACGCCGGTCATAGGCGGTTTGAACCTGCTGACAGAACTTTGCATCACGGTTCTTTCGATTCAAAATGGTCTCAATGATCGGCCGTTCAAATGTTGCCTGCTTTCCTCAAAGCCGGAAATAGGCTGATCGCGATCCGGCCAGTCTGGCTGTTGATCCAGTCCGGCCTCCAAAATTGCTGAGAACTCAAATTCTGGGATGTGGCGAACAGAGTTTTGAGAGGTTCCGGCATTGACCGTTCCATCCGACCGCACAAGCGCAGCCTCAAAGCCACCGGCTTCACGAAAATGGACTGGCCGGTCAAAGTCGAGATAGTTTGAAATCCTTGCGTAGTAGTGATCCGACCGCATTGGATCAGGCTCGATCGCGGTGACAGTGCCGGTGGCGAAATAGGCCAAACGCCCGCCATCGCGGCGCGACTCGTAAAAAATCACGCCGTCGCCGACTGTCTCACCGGCGCTCTTTAAGTAACGCTTCGGGAAATGTTATCGCTCGGCGATTTCATCGTCGTACTTTGATTCAATTTTTGCAACAGTGACCGATTTCACTGCCGGCAAACCGTTTTGTTTCTGCTATCGAGCAGATATTGATGGAGGCTGCAATGTCAATGAATGGAGTTCGCGCGGACTGGGCTGAAGCCGCCGCAATCGAGTTTGCCGACTTGGTCTCGCGCGGAGATGTTTCGGATGAAACCGTAAGCGACCTTGTCTGCGACCTGGGCCACTTCGCAAAACTCCGGCTAGGTCTGAGTGCCCATGAAATAATTCATTTGTTCGAGAATGGCATCGGTATGTGGCTCTCAGAAGATGTCGATCCGGACAATGATCTTGGCCATGACCAAAGTGTAAGAATTGCCTGGGAGTTGTCTTCGGAAATCATCCAGAATCCTTAGGCGCTGCCCTTGTAGCTTGGCGTGAGTCCGAAGGATGCGACGATGACGATTGGGGCGGGCTGGTCCTGCTTCGCTCTGCGAGCTTCGCAGGAGGGGGAGCCTGATCCTGCGAAGCCAATCGGGCGAAGCAGGGCAAGAAGCCTCCCCTTAACCCGCCCTTAACCCTAACAAACGATAAATATGCCCACGCGCGGCACAGCGCGGAGGGAGTGCATTGACGCACCCTTTATCCCGTTGACGCCCATGGTTGCCCATGTTATCCCATATCCCAACCAGCGTTCCGGTTTCCGCGTTTTCCAAAATTCATGAGCAAGCAGCTCAATTTAAGGCTGCAATGAAGGGTTTGCGCCCGTTGGAAAGCCGTGGCCTGAGACTGGCGGGGCGATTTTTGGGGCAAGGCATGTGGGGACTCGCACTTTCTTCTGGGCGGGGAGCGGCACGGGTAGAGCGTAATGGACCGGTTCCTGTCGACGGCAGTCAACAATGTGGATGCGAAGGGGCGGGTTTCCGTGCCGGCGCGGTTCCGCTCAGTATTGGCGGCGCGCGGTTATCAGGAGCTGTACGCGCTGCGCTGCCTGGATGTTCCGGCGCTGGATGTGGGCGGGCTGGATCTGCTCGACCGCTACGAAGCGCTGCTTTCGCAGGACGATCCGTTTTTGCAGTCGTCGGACGATCTGGGCTTTTTTCTCTACGGGGACGGGGACTTTCTGAAGCTGGATGCGGACGGGCGCATCCAATTGAACGATTTCATCCGCGAGCACGCTGCAATCACGGACAGGGTGGCATTCGTCGGGCGCGGGCGGCATTTCCAGATGTGGGAGCCGGGGCGGCTGGCGGATTACGGTTCGGCGGCGCGGGCGCGGCTGTTGAAACTGCGGCGGAACGAGGCCCCTTCACAGGTGACCGCCGCATCACAAGGAGAGCCGGAACAATGACGGGCGTCGGTTTAACCGAGCGCGGACCCGTCCGTCATGTTCCGGTGCTTCTTGAGGAAGTGATGCAGGCGGTTGCGGCCGGGCCGGGCGAGCTTGTCGTTGACGGGACATTTGGCGCAGGCGGCTATGCGAAGATGGCTTTGGAAGAAGGGGCGCGGGTTATCGGCATTGACCGCGACCCGGACGCGATCCGCAGCGGCGCGGCGCTTGTCGCGGCCAGCGCTGGAAAGCTGACGCTGTTTCATGGGCGGTTTTCAAAACTTGAAGAGTCGCTCAACGGCGAAAAGGCCGACGCTGTGATGCTCGATATCGGCGTCTCGTCGATGCAGCTTGACGAGGCCGAGCGCGGCTTTTCATTCATGCGCGACGGGCCGCTCGACATGCGCATGGCGCGGAAGGGGGCGAGCGCGGCGGATGTGGTGAATTTCACCAAGACCGCCGACCTGATCCGGATTTTCGGAATTCTGGGTGAAGAGAAGAATGCCGGGCGGATTGCGCGGATGATTGAGAAGCGGCGTCTGATGCAGAAGTTTGAAACGACGAAGGATTTGGCGGACGCCATTCAATCGCTGGTCGGGCGGCGGCATGACGACAAGATCCATCCTGCGACGCGGGTTTTTCAGGCGCTGCGCATTCATGTCAACGACGAGCTGGGTGAGTTGGCGCGGGCGCTGGCGGCGTCAGAAAAAGTGTTGAAAGAGGGCGGGCGGCTGGCGGTGGTGACCTTCCATTCGCTGGAGGACCGGATCGTCAAGAAATATTTCGCCGAGCGCACCGGCGGGTCGCGCGGCTCGCGGCATCTGCCGGAGACGGAAGTGATCGCGGCGTCTTTCACGCAGGTGAAGAAGGGGGCGGTTGATCCTTCCGAGGCGGAGATCGCGCGCAATCCGCGCGCGCGCTCGGCCAAGCTGCGTTTCGGCGTGCGCACAGATGCGCCAGCCCGCGCCGACATGAGTTTCTTCGACCTTCCTCACCTGCCGCTCCTCCAGACGGCATTGGACTGACCCATGATCCGCACCACCGACATAGCCCTGTTCACGCTGATGATCGCCGCCGCGGCGGGCACTTACAAGATCAAGGCCGAGGCGAACTTGAAGCAGAACGAAATCCGCCGCATCGAAAAGCAGATCGCGTTTGAGGAGGACACGATTGACCTGCTGGAGGCGGACTGGGCCATGCTGACCCAGCCGGAGCGGCTGCAGAAGCTGGCGGAGAAATATGCGGACGCGCTGTCGCTGCAGCCGATTGAGGCGCGGCAGGTGGTGAGCGTCAGGGATGTGCCGGAAAAGGGCGTGGCGCCGGACGATGACGTGATTGCAGAGACCATTGCCAAAATGGCGAAGGAAAAGGGCGGCGCGCCCGAACAGACCGATGAGACCGAAACCGGGAGCGTCGAGGAATGAGGCTGCCGCTTCTGGGGAAAACCAAAACTGCGGACGGATCCGGCGCGGAATTAACCATCAACGGCGCGCGCAAATCCGAAGGCGGGCGGGCGCGCAGCCGGGTGCTGATCGCCATGCTGTGCTTCACCGGCATATACGGGACCATCGGCGGGCGGCTCGCCTATTACGGCATGCAGGAGCCAGGCGTCACTGACGCGCGCGCTGTGGCGGAGACGGCGGCGCGGCCCGATCTGGTGGACCGAAACGGCGAGACGCTGGCGACGGACATCAAGACAGCTTCGCTCTATGCCGAGCCGAAGCGGATCATCGACGCGGACGAGGCGCTGGAGCTATTGTCCTCTGTGCTGCCGGACCTTGACCAGGAGCAGACATACAGAAAGCTGAAAAGCGGGCTGGGGTTCGTGTGGCTGAAACGCCAGCTGACGCCGAAGCAACAGGGCCAGATCATGGCGCTCGGCCTGCCGGGCGTTGGGTTCAGGACCGAAAAGCAGCGCTTCTATCCGGGCGGGGCGAACGCCTCGCATATCGTGGGGCTGGTCGACGTCGACAACCGCGGCATTGCGGGCATGGAGAAATATGTCGATCAGAACGGTCTGTCGGACCTGCGCGAGGCGGGGATGGCGATTGAGAAAGACCTTGCGCCGGTCAGGCTCTCCATCGACAGCCGGGTGCAGCATGTGCTGCATGACGAACTGGCGCAGGCGATGGACCGCTACCGGGCGATTGGCGCGGGCGCGGTGGTGTTGAATGTGCACACGGGCGAAGTCGTCGCCATGGCCTCGCTGCCGGATTATGACCCGAACAATCCGTACAATGCGCTGGAGAAAGACCGGCTGAACAGGATGTCGGCGGGCGTCTATGAGATGGGCTCGACATTCAAGGCGTTCACCACGGCGATGGCGCTTGATTCCGGCAAGGTGACCATGAACTCCAAGTTCGACGCGCGGAGGCCCATTCAGATCGCGCGGTTCACCATCAATGATTTCCACGGCAAGAAGCGCATATTGAGCGTGCCGGAAGTGTTCATCTATTCGTCCAACATCGGCTCGGCCAAGGAAGCGGATGTCGTCGGCATTGAAGGACACCGCGAATTCCTGCACCGGATCGGCCTTCTCGACAAGATGGTGACTGAGCTGCCGGAAGTGGCGAAACCAACTGAACCGAAAGAATGGAAGAAACTTAATTCGATCACGATCGCCTTCGGCCACGGCGTTTCGACGACGCCTTTGCAGACGGCGGTCGCGGCGGCGGCCTTGATGAACGGCGGCATGCTGATCCCGCCGACTTTCCTGCCCAGAAGCAAGGAAGAGGCTGAGGCGCTGGCGGTGCGGGCGGTGAAGCCCGAGACGAGCGATTCCATGCGCTATCTGTTCCGGCTGAACGTCGAGAAGGGCTCCGGCAAGCGGGCGGAAGTGCCGGGCTATATCGTCGGCGGCAAGACGGGCACGGCGGAAAAGGTGGTGCGCGGCCGCTATTCGACCGATAAGCGCTTCAATGCTTTCCTCGGCGCGTTTCCGATGACCAAGCCGGAATATGTGGTGCTGGTGGTGCTGGACGAGCCGAAGGCGGAGGCGGGCAAGGGCGGCACGACCGCCGGTTCCAACGCCGCGCCGACGGTCAGCGCCATCGTGCGGCGCACGGCGGTGTTTTTGGGCGTCAAGCCGGATTTTGGCCCGGAAGCCGGGGCAATGATGGTTTCCTTTCCCTAAAGTGATTCGCTCCGCCGCAAGGCGGGGCAAGAGAACGACTGGCGCCTTATGAAACTCAAATCCCTCAGCCCGCTTTTCAAAGCCCAACGAGAAGCTGGAGACATTCCCGTGAGCGGGCTTGCCTCGGATTCGCGGCAGGTGAGGCCAGGCGACCTTTTTTTCGCGCTGCATGGCGTGAAGGCGGATGGCGCTTCGTTCGTGGCCGACGCGGCAAACCGCGGCGCGGCAGCGGCGGTCATCTCAAGAGGCTCAGCTGCTCCCGATGTTTCGATACCCGTTCTTTTGGTGGATGATCCGCGCCTTGCATTGGCGCAGTCCGCCGCCGCTTTCTTCGGAACACAGCCGGAGACGATGATCGCGGTGACCGGCACCAGCGGCAAGACGTCGGTGACGGCCTTCACGCGGCAGATATGGGCGAAGGCCGGGTTTGCGGCAGCTTCCATCGGCACGACCGGCGTGGTCGCGCCGGGGCGCAATGACTACGGAACGCTGACGACGCCGGACCCGATAGCGCTGCATCTGCTTCTGAAGGAACTCGCCGACAGCGGCGTGACACACGCCTCGATGGAGGCGTCGAGCCATGGGCTGGATCAAAGGCGGCTGGACGGGGTGAAGCTGAAGGCGGGCGCGTTCACCAATCTCGGGCGCGATCATCTGGATTATCATCCAACGATTGAAAGCTACCATGCGGCAAAGCTGCGCCTGTTCGACACGCTGCTGCACAAGGGCGCCCCGGCGGTGATTTTCGCCGACGATATTTTTTCCAAAGCCACTGAAATGGCGACGAAAGACGCTGGATTGGACGTGCGCACTGTCGGCCGCAAAGGCGCGTTCATCGCCCTGAAACGCGTCGAACACGAGCGGCACCGGCAGCGGGCGGAAGTGTCGCATGACGGGGTGATCTACGAGATTGACCTGCCGCTGGCGGGGGATTTCCAGATTTACAACGCGCTGGTTTCGGCGGGCCTTGCGATTTCCACGGGTGTTGCGCCGGCCGTCGCTTTCAAAGCGCTGGAGACGCTGGAGGGCGCGCCGGGGCGGCTTGACTATGTGGCCTCCACCAGGGACGGCTGCCCGCTCTATGTCGACTATGCGCACAAGCCGGAGGCGATGGAAAATGTGCTGGCCGCCGTGCGGCCGTTCACGACTGGGCGCGTCGTTGTCGTGTTCGGCTGTGGCGGCGACCGAGACAAGGGCAAACGGTCGATTATGGGCGGCATCGCTTCGCGGCTGGCGGATGTCGTGATTGTCACAGATGACAATCCGCGCTCTGAAGTGCCTGGAGTCATCCGAAGTGAAATCCTGTCGAGTGCGCCGGGGGCCATCGAAATCGGCGACCGGGGACAGGCGATCCGCGAGGCGGTTTCGATGCTCAAATCCGGCGACACGCTGATCGTCGCGGGAAAAGGCCATGAAGAAGGCCAGACAATTGGCGCCGTGACGCATCCTTTCTCAGACCATGCCGAGCTGCGCAAGGCGCTGGCGGAGTTGGCGGCATGAGCGGCTTTCTCTGGAAGATCGACGAACTGATTTCCGCCATGGGCGGGCGCGCGGTCGGCGATGTGCCGAAGGGCGTGACCGGCATCACCATTGACAGCCGCAGCAGCGGCAAGGGCGAGGCGTTCTTCGCCATTAAGGGCGACACATTTGACGGCCACGATTTCATCACTGCCGCCATGGTCTCCGGCGCAGCCGTCTGCGTGGTGGCGGAAAGCAAAATACCGGCTCTCGGCAAATTCACCGCGCCGCTGATTGTCGTGGATGATGTGCTGGCGGCGCTTGAGCGGCTGGCGCTTGCGTCGAGGGCCCGGACGAAAGCCAAGATCATCGCGGTCACCGGCTCCGCCGGAAAAACCACAACGAAAGAGGCGCTGCGGCATTGCCTTTTGGCCGTTGGGAAAGTTCACGCTTCCGCCGCCTCATTCAACAATCATTGGGGCGTGCCGCTGACCATGGCCAAGATGCCGGAGGACACGCAGTATGGCGTGTTTGAAGTCGGCATGAATCATCCGGGCGAAATCCGCAACCTCATTCGTTTCGTGCAGCCGCATGTTGCCATCGTCACCATCATCGCCGCCGCGCATCTGGGCTTCTTCAAGAACCTTGACGAAATCGCCGACGCGAAGGCGGAGATATTCGAAGGCATTGTTCCCGGCGGCGCAGCCATTCTCAACCGCGATGACCCGCGCTACCGTCTCTTGGAACATGCGGCGAAGAAGGCGGGTGTGGTCAACATTCTGGGCTTTGGCGAGAGTGCGCGCGCGAAGTTCAAGCTGGTGAAGTGCGAACTGCATGCCGAGAATTCCAGCGTCATGGCGCGGATTGACGGCAAGGACATCTTCGTCAAAGTCGGCGCGCCGGGTCGTCACATCGTGCAGAACGCGCTGGCGGTTTTGGGCGCGGCGCAGATTGTCGGCGCGGACCTGTCAAAGGCTGCGGCGGCGATGGCGACGCTGACCGCCGAAAAGGGGCGCGGTCAAAGGCACACGCTTGCGGTCGGCTCGGGCACGTTCACTTTGATTGACGAAAGCTACAATGCCAACCCCGCCTCGATGCGCGCCGCGCTGGCGCTGCTGAGCGAAAATGCGCCCGTGGGCAAGGGCAGGCGAATCGCCGTGCTTGGCGATATGCTGGAACTGGGGCGGCATTCGAAAAGGCTGCATCTGGAGCTGGCTGATCCCATCAGGGACGCCAAGGCGGACAAGGTATTTCTCGGCGGGCCCGAGATGAAGGCGCTTGCGGAAGAATTGTCGGTTGAATTTCACGCCGAACACCGCCAAAGCGCGGATGAGCTGGCGCGGTCGCTGGCTGCGTTTGTGCGCGCGGGCGACGTTGTCATGGTCAAGTCGTCGAACGGGATCGGCTTTGCCAAGCTGGTCGCGCATCTGATCACACATTTCAAACCGTTCAAGCCAGCCGAAGCTGCGGCGTGAGGGGTCAAGAGGGGAAGTCCGGTTCATGTTTTACTATCTGAGCGAACTGTCGGACGCCTCGTCGTTCTTCAATGTGTTCCGCTACACGACTTTCAGGACCGGCGGGGCCGTGTTCACCGCTGCGCTGATCACCCTGCTGTTCGGTCCTTGGATCATCGCGCATCTGCGCCTGCGACAGGGCAAAGGCCAGCCGATCCGCGCCGACGGGCCGCAGACGCATTTCAAGAAGGCCGGTACACCCACTATGGGCGGCTTGATGATCTTGGCGGGCATTGTCGGTTCGACGCTGCTCTGGGCAAATCTTGCCAGCGTCTATGTGGTGACCGTCATTCTTGTGACTTTGTCTTTCGGCGCAATCGGTTTCTATGACGATTTTCTGAAAGTCACCAAGCAGTCGGACAAGGGATTTTCCGGCAAGGCGCGGCTTCTGCTGGAGGTGCTGATCGCTTCGGTTGCGGCTTATGTGATGATGAAGAGCGGCATCGACACATTTTCCTCGACGCTGACATTTCCGTTTTTCAAGGGGCTGCTGTTGGACCTTGGCTGGTTCTTCATTCCCTTCGCCGCCTTTGTTATTGTCGGGGCGGGCAATGCGGTTAACCTGACCGACGGGTTGGACGGGCTGGCCATTGTTCCAGTGATGATCGCGGCGGCCTCGTTCGGCGTCATCGCCTATCTTTCGGGCAACGCGATTTTCGCCGAGTATCTGAATATCCATTTCGTGCCCGGCACCAATGAGCTTGCGGTAGTTGCTGGAACAGTGGTGGGCGCGGGGCTGGGCTTCCTCTGGTTCAATGCGCCGCCCGCCGCGATCTTCATGGGCGACACCGGCTCGCTGGCGCTGGGCGGGCTGATCGGCACTGTCGCCGTCGCGACAAAGCATGAGATCGTCATGGGCATCATCGGCGGCCTGTTTGTCATTGAGGCCATGTCGGTCATCATCCAGGTTGGCTTCTTTAAAATGACCGGGCGGCGGGTGTTTCTGATGGCGCCGATCCATCACCATTTTGAGAAGAAGGGCTGGACCGAGAGCCAGGTGGTGATCCGCTTCTGGATCATCGCGGTGATGCTGGCGCTGGCCGGACTTTCAACTCTGAAGCTGAGGTGAGCATCAGATGATCGCCGCCAAGACTTTTGCTGGCAAATCCGTGGCGCTGTTCGGCCTTGGCGGGTCGGGCATTGCAACGGCTTTGGCGCTGCAGGCGGGCGGGGCGAAAGTCACGGCTTGGGATGACAATCCGGAGAGCGTCGCAAAGGCAGCCGCGCAGGGCATTGAGACGCAGAATCTGCGCGGGACGGACTGGCAGACTTTTGATTCTTTTCTCCTTTCTCCCGGCGTGCCGCTGACGCATCCGAAGCCGCATTGGACGGTGGATCTTGCCCATGCGGCCAAGGTTGAAATCATAGGCGATATCGAGCTGTTTGTCCGCGAGCGCCGCAGCACAGCGCCGCACGCGCCGTTCATCGCCATCACCGGGACCAACGGCAAATCAACGACGACGGCGCTGATCGCGCATGTCTTGAAATCGGCGGGCCGCGACACGCAGCTTGGCGGCAATATCGGCACGGCGGTGATGACGCTGGATGAACCGGCGGCGGACAGGTTCTACGTGGTCGAGTGCTCGTCCTACCAGATCGACCTTGCGCCAGGCATCAACCCGGCGGCAGGCATACTGCTCAACCTGACGCCCGATCATCTCGACCGGCACGGCGACATGACGCACTATGTCGAGGTCAAGACACGCCTTGTTGCGGGGAGTGATGCGGCAATCATCGGGGTGGACGATGCGCATTGCGCAGGGATTGCCGACGCGTTGGAAAGCCAAGGCAAGAAAGTCATCCGCATTTCCAAAGACAGGGCTTTGGACAATGGCTATTTCGCCGACGGCTCCAGGCTGATCGAAGCCAAGGCCGGGAAACAGCGCGTGGTCGCCGATCTTGCGGGCATCGGCTCGCTGCGCGGCAGGCACAATGCGCAGAACGCGCTGGCGGCGTTTGCGGCGGCGCGGGCGGTCGGGCTTGGCTATGAGGAGATCAAGGCCGGGTTCAGGAGCTTTGCGGGGCTGGCGCACCGGATGGAGCAGGTCGGTAAACAGGGCAATGTCCTGTTTGTCAACGATTCCAAGGCGACCAACGCTGAAGCCGCCGCACCGGCGCTGTCGAGCTTTCCGCGCATTTACTGGATCGCGGGCGGGCTTGCCAAAGAAGGCGGCATTGACGCCTTGAAGGAATTTTTTCCAAGGCTCGCCAAGGCGTATTTCATCGGCGAGGCCGCGTCGCAGTTTGCGGCCGTTTTGGGCGAGGCCGCGCCTTATGAGATTTCCGGCACGCTGGCCGCCGCTGTTGAACATGCGGCGCGCGACGCGGCCAATGACAAGGCGGGCGAGCCTGTTGTGCTGCTCTCGCCCGCCTGTGCTAGTTTTGACCAGTTCCAGAATTTTGAGAAACGCGGCGATGCGTTCCGGCAGGCGGTGATGGCCCTGCCGGGCATCCGCAGTATGGGGGAGACCTGACATGGTGACACGTGTGGACCGGGGGCCTGTGGCGCGTTGGTGGTGGACGATTGACCTTTATTTTCTCGGCGCGTTTCTGACGTTGATGGGGTTGGGCGTGATCCTGTCGTTCGCCGCCAGTCCGGCGGTGGCCGAGCGCATCGGGCTGGATTATTATCACTTTATCGAGCGGCAGATATTGTTCATGGTTCCGGCTCTGGTGTGCATGATCGCGGTGTCGTTCATGGACCAGAGTCAGGTGCGGCGGTTCGCCGTTCTGATGCTGATCGGGGCCATTTTGATGATGGTGTTTGTCCTGTTCGCAGGCGTCGAGGTCAAGGGTTCGCGGCGGTGGATATCGATTGCTGGCCTCACCATCCAGCCGTCGGAATTCATGAAACCGGCCTTTGTCATTGTCAGCGCCTGGCTGTTTTCGGAACAGGCGCGGCGGCCGGACATTCCGGGCAATCTGTTCGCCATTATTTTGTTTGGACTGGTCGCCGCGCTTCTGGTTGCGCAGCCGGATCTAGGGCAGACGATCCTGACGTCCGCGACATGGGGGGCGATGTTCTTCATCGCCGGCATGTCGTGGCTTTGGATTCTGGCGCTCGGCGGCATCGCTGTCGGCGGCGGCTATGCGGCCTACGCGCTGTTCCCGCACGTGGCGCTGCGCATCGACAAGTTTCTCACCGGCGAGGGCGACACGTTTCAGGTGGACACGGGCCGGGAGGCGATCATCAGCGGCGGCTGGCTGGGACAGGGGCCGGGCGAAGGCACGGTCAAGCGCATTCTGCCGGACAGCCACACGGACTTCATCTTCTCGGTGGCGGCGGAGGAATTCGGCATCATCATGTGCATGGCCATTGCGCTGCTGTTCGCGCTGGTTGTCATGCGGGGATTGCGCTTTGCGCTGCGCGAGCGGGACGATTTCACCCGGCTGGCGGTCGCGGGCCTGGTTTGCCAGTTCGGCTTCCAGTCGGTCATCAACATTGCGGTGAACCTGCATCTGATGCCCGCCAAAGGCATGACGCTGCCTTTCATTTCCTATGGCGGCTCCTCGCTGGTGGCCACCGCCATCGGCACCGGCTTCGTGCTGGCGCTGACGCGGCGCAAGGCGCAGAGCCGCATCCCGATGACGCCGCTGCGCGGCGCCATGCTGGCGCCGGCGGAGTAGGGCGCATTGGCCTCGAACACCGCGCTGCTGGTTGCCGGTGGAACGGGCGGACACCTGTTCCCGGCGGAGGCGCTGGCGCATGAGCTGAAGGCGCGGGGCTGGGCGGTGCATCTGGCGACCGACAGCCGCGCGGAGAAGTTTGCTGCGAATTTTCCGTCGGTCAAAACGCATGTGATTCCGTCGGCGACGATAGCCGGGAAAAATCCAATCGTAATAGCCAAGACCATGATGACGCTCTGGCGCGGCTACCGCATGTCGCGGCAGATGATCGCGTCTGTGAAGCCCTCCATCGTGGCGGGATTTGGCGGCTACACAACGCTGCCCGCGCTGTTTGCAGCACATCGGATGGGCGTGCCGACGCTTATTCATGAGCAGAACGCGGTGATGGGGCGGGCGAACGCGGCGCTGGCGAAGCGGGTGACGGCGATTGCGGGCGGGTTTCTGCCGAGCAAGGGGGCGGCGTTTCCTGACAAGACTTTGCTGACGGGAAATCCCGTGCGGCCTGCTGTGCTGGAGGCGGCGAAGACAGAGTTTTCCGCGCCGGGAAAGGCTGGGCAGTTCAATCTCCTGGTCTTCGGCGGAAGCCAGGGTGCGCAGTATTTTTCCGAAGCCGTTCCGGCTTCCATCGCCCTGCTGGAGGAAGGGCTGCGCAAGCGGCTTGTTGTCACTCAACAGGCGCGCCGGGAGGATGAAGGCGCGGTCAAAGAGGCTTATGAAAAGATGGGGATTGCGGCGGAGGTCTCGCCGTTCTTTGACAATATGGCGAGTCGGATTGCGGCGAGCCATTTTGTGATTTCCCGCGCTGGGGCCTCCACGGTTTCCGAGATCGCCGCCATCGGCCGGCCCAGCCTTCTGGTTCCATACCCGTTTGCGCTGGATCATGACCAAGCCGCCAACGCGGCGGCGCTGGAGGCGGGCGGAGGAACGATTGTGCGGCAGCAAAAGGACCTTAGCCCTGAAATATTGGCGGGGATCATCACTGATATTGCGGGCGATCCGGCCAGGTCCGCAGGCATGGCAAATGCGGCGAAGGCAGCCGGAAAACCACACGCGGCTTCCTTGCTTGCGGACCTGACAGAGGCTATTGCGGGCGGCAAATCAGTCGCAGAATATTCAAAGGAACTCCCCATATGAAAATGCCGCCCAATATCGGCCTTGTGCATTTCATCGGCATCGGCGGCATCGGCATGAGCGGCATCGCCGAGGTGCTGCACAATCTCGGCTACAAGGTCCAGGGCTCTGACCAGGCCGACAGCGCCAACTGCCAGCGGCTGCGCGAAATTGGCATTGAATGCTTTGTCGGGCACACGGCGGCCAATCTCGGCGACGCTGATGTTGTGGTGGTGTCGACGGCGATCAAGAAGAGCAATCCCGAATTGGCGGCGGCGCGCGAGCAGCTTTTGCCGATTGTGCGGCGGGCGGAGATGCTGGCGGAGCTGATGCGCTTCCGGCAGGCGGTGGCCATCGGCGGGACGCATGGCAAGACGACGACGACCTCGATGGTTGCGGCGCTGCTCGACGCGGGCGGCATGGACCCGACGGTGATCAACGGCGGCATCATCAACGCCTATGGCACCAACGCGCGCATGGGCGGCGGCGACTGGATGGTGGTGGAGGCGGACGAGAGCGACGGCACTTTCCTGAAACTTCCCGCCGACATCGCCGTGGTCACCAATATCGATCCGGAGCATCTCGACCATTACGGCACGTTCGACAAGGTGCGTGAGGCGTTCATGCAGTTCATCGAGAATGTGCCGTTCTACGGCTTTGGAATCATGTGCCTCGATCATCCGGAAGTGCAGGCGCTGGTGTCGCGCATCGAGGACCGGCGGGTTGTCACCTATGGCGAAAACCCGCAGTCCGATGTGCGCTTTCATAATTGCCGCATTGACGGCGCGGCGACGAATTTTGACGTGACGATCCGCGACCGCAAGTCCGGCAAGGTGCTGGAGATCGCTGACCTGCGCCTGCCGATGCCCGGCCGTCACAATGTCTCGAACGCGACGGCGGCAATTGCCCTTGCGCATGAACTCGGCATTGACGCCGACGCCATCAAGCGCGGGCTGGCCGGATTTGGCGGCGTCAAGCGGCGCTTCACGCATACCGGTTCGTGGAACGGGGCGGAGATATTCGATGATTACGGGCATCATCCGGTCGAGATCAAGGCCGTGTTGAAAGCGGCGCGCGACGCGGCGAAGGGCAGGGTCATCGCCATCGTGCAGCCGCATAGATACACGCGCCTCGCCAGCCTGTTCGACGATTTCTCCGCCTGCTTCAACGATGCGGACACGGTGATCCTCGCGCCGGTCTATGCGGCGGGCGAGGAGCCGATTGAGGGGGTGACGTCCGAGGCGCTGGTGGCGCGGATACGCTCCGGCGGACATAGAGATGCGCGTCACATTAACGGCGCGCCGGACCTTGC
This sequence comes from Phyllobacteriaceae bacterium, assembly GCA_031373225.1. Classification (GTDB taxonomy): domain Bacteria; phylum Pseudomonadota; class Alphaproteobacteria; order Rhizobiales; family Rhizobiaceae; genus JANOYJ01. The sequence continues at coordinate 14,808 of JANMMM010000336.1, forward strand.
GCCGCTCATAAAACAACTGGCCAAGCCTGATGATTTTGTCGTGCTGCTTGGCGCGGGAAACATCACCCAATGGGCCTATGCCCTTCCAAAAGAGCTTGCCGCTCTTGATGCGAGGGCCTGATGGGCGGGTCGATGGTGGACGGTGACAAGCTGCTTTTGAAGCTTGGAGACAAGCTGGCGAAGATGCGCGGAAGAATTATGCCGAACGCGGAGATGGACAAGATCACCTGGTTCCGAGCGGGGGGCCTGGCGGAGCTTTTGTTCCAGCCCGCTGATGAAGAAGACTTGGCGGATTTCATGCGGGCACTGCCCAATGAGATTCCAGTCATGCCGGTCGGCATCGGCTCCAATCTTCTGGTGCGCGACGGCGGAATTCCGGGCGTCGTCGTCCGGCTTTCCGCCAAGGGATTCGGCGAGGCCGAACAGATTTCGGAAACAAGGATCAAAGCGGGCGCGGCCATTCCCGACAAGCGCGTCGCGGCGCTGGCGCTGGAAGGCGGCATTGGCGGGTTTCATTTCTACCACGGCATTCCCGGCGGCATAGGCGGGGCGCTGCGCATGAACGCCGGGGCCAACGGTGTCGAGACGCGCGAGCGGGTTGTTGAGGTGCGTGCCATTGATCGCAGGGGCGATCTGCATGTCTTGAGCAATGAAAAGATGGGCTACGCCTACCGACACTCCTCGGCGGCGAAGAACCTGATTTTCACCGGCGCGACATTCGAAGGCTACCCCGCCGACAGGGACGATATCCGCATCAAGATGGACGAGGTGCAGAACCACCGCGAGACCGTGCAGCCGATCAAGGAAAAGACCGGCGGCTCGACCTTCAAAAACCCGCAAGGCCATTCCGCGTGGAAACTGATCGACGAGGCCGGCTGCCGGGGGCTGATGGTCGGTGGCGCGCAGATGTCGCCGATGCACTGCAATTTCATGATCAACACCGGCGCAGCGCATGGCTATGATCTTGAATATCTCGGCGAGACGGTGCGGGCGCGTGTGCTGGAGAAGTCGGGCGTGAGGCTTGAATGGGAGATAAAGCGGCTGGGGCTGTTCAGGCCGGGGCATGAGGCGCAGGAGTTTTTGGGTCAGCTGTTGTGATTGTCCCTGTGCTGTGACAACGGGCGCTGAGGGCCTTGGCACGGAAGCTCCGTCACCCGGCTACATGCCCTGGGTCGACGGGCTGCGCGCCGTTTCGATTCTCGGTGTTGTCGCATTTCATGCTGGGATTTCGTCGGTGCCAGGGGGCTTCACCGGGGTCGATGTGTTTTTTGTCATTTCCGGGTTTCTGATCATTGGGCAGATCACAGCGGGCCTTAAGGCGGGGAATTTCACAGTTTTAGGCTTCTATGCGCGGCGTGTGATGCGCATTTTGCCCACTTACTTTCTGATGATTGCAATCGTTTCAACGGTTGCCCCATTTTTGCTTATCGTTCCCAAATCCTTTGAAATGCAGGCCAAAGGCGCAGTGCTGGCGCCGCTTATGGTGTCGAACATTCTGTTCTTCCTTGAGCAAGGCTATTTTGATGCGTCGGCTGAACACAAGCCGTTCATTCACACTTGGACTCTATCGGTTGAGGAGCAGTTCTACCTTGTGATTCCTCTGGCGCTCATCCTACTTTACCGGCTGGGCGGCAAGCGCTTTGGCAGCCGCGCCGGGTATATTGCCGCGGTGGCGGGCCTTGTGTCCTTTGCCGCATGTGTGCAGCTCACCACTGTCGTCGAACGAAATCCGGCGTTTTATCTTACCCATCTGCGTGCTTGGGAGTTTATCGCAGGCGGCTTTGCTCTGCCTGTGGGCAAACTATTGAGGGACTGGACAGGCCAGCCGCTCGCTTCAGGCCTGTCACTTTTGGGACTCGGACTCGTTGCCGGCGGGTTTTTTGGCCTGAATGGAAGCGAGCCGTTTCCAGGCTGGCGCGCCTTGATCCCGGTTTCTGGCGCCATGCTGATTTTGGCTGGAACCACGGCTCGTCCAGAGAGTTCCGCCGCCAAAGCCTTGTCACACCCCATTCCCGTGCACATTGGTCTGATCTCCTACTCCTGGTATCTATGGCATTGGCCGCTCTTTTCACTCGCAAGTCTCGCCGGCTACGGGCCGGAAAGTTGGCGCGGCGTGCTCTTTGCAGGTGTGCTCGGATATATTGCGGCGGAGATATCACACAGGTTTGTGGAACTCCCAGTGAAAGCATGGCGATTCCGGCGGGCGGCGCAGTTCGGTGACCGCAAGATTTTCGCCGCAGGCATTCTGACCGCCGCTTCTGTAGCCATTCTCTGCGGCGGCCTCACAGGCCTCGGCTACCTCAGAAACAATGTCTGGCTCGAAAACACCTATGGTCTGACATCCAAAGAACGTGTCCCCAATGGCTGCCACGCTGTGACAGAAGACAGGCTTAATCCGGAATGCCTGACGGGGAATTATGCGCTTCTTCTGGGCGACTCTCACGCCGACGCGGTCGCCGCTGTCTTTGCCAGTGAGCTGCGGAAATACGGTTGGGGCCTCGTTGCGATTGCCCGAGGCGGGTGTGACCCCGCCCGGTTCACACCGGACGGCCTGCGCAGCAGAGACGCCCAGCGGTGCACCAACCTGATCGCGCCGATTGAATCCGTGTTAGCGGCAGAAAACGCGCCAAAAACTGCAATTATTGTCTCGTCATTCAGTGACGAGTACAGCAAGGATCCAGCGGATGTCGCCAAGCTTGCGGGCATGTTCAACGCGCGCGGCACAGCCGTGCTGTTTGTCGGTCCGGCGCCTGTGTTTCCAAAGCCGGTGATCGAGTGCATCGTGACGGCAGATCGCTTTGGCAGCTCCCGCGACGAATGCGCCATGCCCCGCGCAGCTTTCACGCCCCGCGATGCCGCAGCCGGACAAATGATCAATGCAGGAATAAGCGGTCTGACGCGAGCGGTGTATGCGCCAATCAGCGGCGTATTCTGCGATAAGTTCATGTGTCGGCCATGGGACGGGAACACAGTTTATTTCTCCGACGCAAGTCACGTCGCGCCGTCCGGCGCAAAGAGGATATTCCAAGCTGTTGAGCCGGCGTTGAGAGAGCTGCTCAAACCCAATGGCGCGCCGTCCAAGCAAGTTGGTGCGACCCAGAAACCTTGAAACAGATGCCAAGATTCCTGGAATTCCCTCAATCTGCCAGTTTCACCCCGCCTTTGTCCTTCTTCAGCACCACCTGCGCCGGTGCGTAGCCGGAGGCGGCGAGCTGGATGGTGAAGGTTTTGGCGTTCTGCGACGTGCGGCAGTTGGAGTTGGGGTTCTCGCGGAAATGACCTGGAACCGCGCCTTCGCCGAGGTGCACGGCGGCGGTTCCGTTCTTGTTGACGGCGAGGCCCGTCAGCGGTCTGTCGTAGGATTCAATCGTTCCGGTGACGTCGTCTTTCAGTGAATAGAGCTTCGCCAGGTCTTTCAGTGCTTCGCCGGAAGTGTTTTTGACCTCAAGCTCCAGATGATCGCACACGTCCAATTGCCAGCGCATGGCACCCTCTCCGTTCTGGTCAGGCGGACTTTGCGCCGAACACGGCATTCCAAAGACTGCCCACACCAATCAATATGAGCAGCACCGGCGCGAGCGGC
>JANMMM010000195.1:0-12008 GCA_031373225.1 Phyllobacteriaceae bacterium
GAACCCGCTGGGTGGGACTCACAGTCCGGTGCGGACACCCGGAAATGGCCAGAATCCTCGTCACGTTAAGGTTAAATCCCAAAAGCCGGTCACGCACGGCCTCAAAGTGCTACCTTTTCGAAGGGGAGAATGGGAAATAGATGCAGTACCGGATATTTGGAGTCTGGCGTCTTCTTGCCGCCTTTCTGGTCATGGCCTATCATTTCTGTCACTACGCGCCCGAAGGCCGAGAGGCGGTGATCGCATGGTTTGAGCGGCTGATGCCGCTCTTGGACATGTTTTTCATGGTCTCGGGCGTGCTGATCTATCAGCGCTATGCCGGCCGCGTGCTGAGCTGGGAGGGCTACAAGGTCTATCTTATCCGCCGCCTTGCAAGACTCTATCCGCTTCATCTTCTGACCACCGGCTTCTTTGTGCTGGTCGGGCTGGCCGTCATGGCCGGGTTTGTCCAGTCCAGTGGCGCGCATGGCGGGATGGAGCGGTACGACTGGTGGCAGCTGCCGTCAAACCTGTTCCTCATCCAGGCCTGGGGCGTGTCGGATGCGTTGACGTTCAACTACGTGTCCTGGTCGATATCCGCCGAATGGTTCTGCTATCTCCTGCTGCCGCTCATCGCATTCGCCGAAAAAAGGGGCGGCATCGCCGGCATGGCGCTTTTGCTTGCCGCCGCGTTTATCGGGCTTGAATCGCTGACCTCGGCGGGAATCTTGCCGTTTGAGAGCTGGATGAAGGCCAGCACCTGGGGCGCCTACCGCGCTTTCGCGGACTTTATCATCGGCGCCATTATTTACCGCACGGCGATGGTCTCCGGCCATCCGCTAAAATCCCCCTGGCCCGCCTGGGCGCTGATATTCACCGCCTGCCTTGGCATGCAAGCGGGATGGGCGCCCTATCTGAGCGTGTTCCTCATCGCCCTCTCGCTTTTCCTTGCCGCAACATCGGAAAAGAACGCGCCTCAGCGCTCGGCTTGGATTGATGCTTTCGCTCCCCTCACCGCCGTTTCTTTCGGCATCTACCTCTGGCATCCGATTTTCGAGGCGCTCTTCATTTCCTATGCCTGGCGGCGCTTCATCGAGCCGTCCGGAATGATCGGCTTCTACCCGTTCCTCATCTTGCCGGTGGCTTTGACTTGTCTGACGGCCTGGCTTTCCTACGTCCTTCTGGAAAAGCGCATCACCAACGGCATCCTCGCATTTGCCGGGATGAGGCGGCCTGAGAAAGTTCCTGACGCAGCGCTGGCAAATGCGTGAGACAGGCGCACAGATTTCCACGACTCCTATGGTAATTCAAAGCGACTGCGCCTAAATACGCCGCAACAACGCGCTTTGACCGCGCAATGACGCTTGCGGGAATTCTGGTGGATGAAAGCTGACTTTTACGAAACGCTCGGCGTTGCCAAAGGCGCGGACGAGGCGGCGCTGAAATCAGCCTACCGCAAACAGGCGATGAAATTCCATCCCGACCGCAATCAGGGCGACGCTTCCGCCGAAGGCAAGTTCAAGGAAATCAACGAAGCCTATGAGACCTTGAAAGACCCGCAGAAGCGCGCCGCCTATGACCGGTTCGGCCATGCGGCGTTTGAGCAGGGCGGGGCGAATGGCGGACAGGGCTTCGCCGGCGGCGGGTTTGCCGACATTTTCGAGGACATATTCGGCGAGATGATGGGCGGACGCCGCCGCTCCGGCAGCGCCAACGGCCGCGAGCGCGGCGCGGACCTGCGCTACAATATGGAGGTCTCGCTCGAAGAGGCCTATGCCGGCAAGACCGCGCAGATCCGCGTTCCCTCCGCCGTCACTTGCGACGAATGTTCCGGCTCCGGCGCGAAAAAGGGCACACAGGCTTCCACCTGCGGCACCTGCGGCGGGGCGGGCCGGGTGCGCGCCGCGCAGGGCTTTTTCTCCATCGAGCGCACCTGTCCGACCTGCAACGGCCGCGGACAGGTCATCAAGACGCCCTGCCCCAAATGCGCCGGCGCGGGCCGCACCACGCAGGAGCGGGCGCTGTCGGTCAACATTCCTTCAGGCATCGAGGACGGCACGCGCATTCGCCTCACCGGCGAGGGCGAGGCAGGATCACGCGGCGGCCCGGCGGGTGACCTCTACATATTCCTGTCGATCAAACCGCACGAATTCTTCCAGCGCGACGGCGCGGACCTGCACTGCAAAGTGCCGATCTCGATGGCTACCGCCGCGCTTGGCGGCCAGTTTGAAGTCTCGACGCTCGACGGCACGCAGACGCGGGTCAAAGTGCCGGACGGCACGCAGAGCGGCAAGCAGTTCCGCCTCAAGGGCAAGGGCATGCCCGTATTGCGCCAGCCCAACATGGGCGATCTCTACATCCAGATCGCCATCGAGACGCCGACCAATCTCAACAAGCGCCAGCGTGAACTGTTGGAGGAATTCGAGAAAATCTCCTCCAAGGAGAACAATCCGCAGTCGAACGGGTTTTTCTCGCGGATGAAAGAGTTTTTCGACGGCCTGAGCGAATAGTCTCCTTCGCCTTGCCTCATTCCCCGCCAGCGTCTAACGCCTGAGCGGCGCGACTCGCTTTGGAGTATTTCATGACGCATGTCCCGGCCGGCGGAAAAGGCTCCGGCTTCCGCGAAGGCTTCGGCTTCCTCAAAGCCTGGCTGCGCCAGCCGAAATCCGTCGGCTCCGTCTGGCCGACCAGCGCGCCGATGGCGCGGCGCATGGCGGGCGTCATTGATCTTTCGTCAGGGCTTCCCGTGCTGGAAGTCGGGCCGGGAACGGGGACCATCACCAAGGCCATTCTTGATGCGGGTCTGCCGCATGACCGGCTCTGGGCGCTTGAATATTCGCACGAGTTCGCCGCGCGGCTGAAGGCGAAGCACCCGAAGGCGCATGTCATCGAGGGCGATGCTTTCGAGTTGGCAAGATCGCTTGGCGCGGGGCGGCCGAAACTGTTCGACAGCGCCATTTCCGGCCTGCCACTGTTGAATTTTCCGGTGGCTGTGCGGGTTTCGTTTGTCGAGCAGGTGCTGGACCTGTTGCCGCAGGGACGTCCGCTGATCCAGTTTTCCTATGGGCCGAAATCCCCCGTGCCGCCCGGTTTGGGCCGCTACAAGGTCAGGCGTGTCGGCATGGTGCTGCGCAACATTCCGCCGGCGCAGCTCTGGGTGTTCACGAGGGAGTAGGTGTGTCCTTCGAGACGCGCCCAAGAGGGCTTTCCGGGGTGAGCCACAGGTCTCGCCCGTCCTTGCGACCCTCAGGATGAGGAAGGGCGGCGGCGCTTCACGCATTTCTTAGCTTCGGTCAGAGCCCCTTCGTCTCAGATAAATTCACCCGTTCAGCACTGCCGTCCCTTATCCGCCTACGGCGGACACTGCGAAAGTGGCAATGAACGTGATTTGACGAAGCGCTTGCGCCGAACATATATGTATTGATATGTTAAAGCCCTTGAAATTCGTTGGCAGCAGCAAGAATGACTTGTCAGCTTTTCCTGATCCGGTGAAGCAAGATGTGGGGCATAGCCTCTTCCTTGCGCAACAGGGCGAGCGTGACCGCAATGTCAAGACGCTCAGCGGCTTTCACGGCGGCGGCATTGTCGAGATTGTAGAGGATTACGACGGCGATACGTTTCGCTGTGTCTACACAACAAAACTGGTCGATGTTGTTGTTGTTCTCCACGCTTTTCAGAAGAAGTCAAAGCACGGCATTGCGACGCCCAAACACGAAATGGACCTGATTCAAAATCGCCTGCGCGATGCGCAGGCCCGAAACTGGAGAGACTGAGATGACCAAATCCGCATTCCATGAACTCGGGCTGGACAGGCCCGATGAACTCGTTGCCAAGTCCCGGTTGATGACGTTGATCTGCGATGAAATCCGCAAGCGTGGATTGACGCAAGCGGCGGCAGGGGAAATTCTTGGGCTCGACCAACCGAATGTGTCGGCCCTGATGAATGAAAAGATCAGCCGCTTCTCGCTGGAGAAGCTGATGTCCTTTGCAGGCAGGTTGGGTTTTTCTGTTTCAATCCATGTTGAGGGGCAAGGTGTGCAAGTTGAATTGCCGCTGCCATACGCGGCGTAGGGAATTTTCGTAACAGGCCGTTCGGTTGAATTGCCGGGGCCATCAAGAAGCTGTCGATTCGCCGCAGTAGCGAGGCTACGCGCCTAAACCCGCCTCTCCACCAGCATCTTCTTCACCTCCGCAATCGCCTTGGCCGGATTCAGCCCCTTCGGGCAGGCCTGCGCGCAGTTCATGATGGTGTGGCAGCGATAGAGGCGGAACGGGTCTTCGAGATTATCGAGCCGCTCGCCGGTGGCTTCGTCGCGCGAGTCGATGATCCAGCGGTAGGCCTGCAAGAGCACGGCCGGGCCGAGATAGCGGTCGCCGTTCCACCAATAGGACGGGCAGGAGGTCGAACAGCAGGCGCAGAGGATACACTCGTAGAGGCCGTCAATCTTCTCGCGGTCGGCCTTCGACTGCTTCCATTCGTCCTGCGGCTGCGGCGAGACGGTTTTCAGCCAGGGCTCGATGGAGGCGTGCTGAGCGTAGAAATGCGTCAGGTCCGGCACCAGATCCTTGACCACTTTCAAATTCGGCAGCGGGTAGATCTTCACCGGCCCCTTGATCTCGTCCATGCCCTTGATGCAGGCGAGCGTGTTGGTCCCGTCAATATTCATCGCGCAGGACCCGCAAATCCCCTCGCGGCACGAGCGGCGCAGGGTGAGCGTCGGGTCGACTTTGTCCTTGATCCAGATCAACGCGTCCAGCACCATCGGGCCACAGTCGTCCATATCGACATGGTACGTGTCGATGGAGGGATTTTTGCCGTCATCGGGCGACCAGCGGTAGACGCGGAACTCGCGGACATTCTTCGACGTAGGGCGCGGCCAGGATTTGCCTTGCGTGAGTTGGGAGTTTTTAGGGAGGGTGAGTTCAACCATGATTTATCCCAACTGAATTTCTGCCTTCTAGACACTCCCTCACCTGTCTTGCTGCGCAAGACTGTCCTCTCCCCGTGGGGGAGAGGCGAAGAGCGCCGCCACTTTCCCCTCTCCCCTGCGGGGAGAGGACGGTTTGCGCAGCAAACCAGGTGAGGGAGAGTCTCAGGCGGCGAGTCCTCAATACACTCTCGCCTTCGGCGCAATCTTCGCCAGGCTGATCCCGCCATCCGCCTCGCTCACCAGCGGCTCCGTATGCACGGGCCGGTAGCCGAGCGTCACCTTTCCGTTCTCATCCAGCCAGCTCAGCGTGTGCTTGCGCCAGTTCTTGTCGTCGCGGCTGGCGAAGTCCTCGCGGGCGTGGGCACCGCGGCTCTCTTGGCGGGCTTCTGCAGAGACCACGGTGGTCATGGCATTGGCCATCAGGTTTTCGAGCTCCAGCGTTTCGACCAGATCCGAGTTCCAGATCATCGAGCGGTCGAACACCTTGATGTCCGACAGGCTCTTCCACACGTCGCCCATGCGCCGCACGCCCGATTGCAGCGTTTCGGCGGTGCGGAAGACGGCGGCGTCTTCCTGCATGGTCTTTTGCATGGCAAGGCGGATTTTCGAGGTCGGCGTCGCGCCGTTGGCGTTGCGCAGGCGGTCGAAACGGTCGAGGATTTTATCGACGGAAGTCTGGTTCGGCTTCGGCACGGCGCTTTTGCGGTCCACGACCTGACCGGCTTTGATCGCGGCGGCGCGGCCGAAGACCACGAGATCAATCAGCGAATTCGAACCAAGTCTGTTCGCCCCATGCACCGAGGCGCAACCCGCTTCACCCACAGCCATCAGGCCGGGAAGCACGGCGTCGGGATTGTCTTTCGTGGGTCGCAGCACTTCGCCCCAATAATTGGTCGGCACGCCGCCCATATTGTAATGCACGGTCGGCAGAACCGGGATCGGCTCGCGCGTTAAGTCCACGCCGGCGAAAATCTTGGCCGATTCAGAAATGCCCGGAAGGCGCTCTGCCAACACTTTCGGGTCGAGATGATCGAGATGCAGGTAAATGTGGTCCTTGTCCTTGCCGACGCCGCGGCCCTCTCGGATTTCCATCGTCATGCAGCGCGAAACCACGTCGCGCGAGGCGAGGTCCTTGGCCGTCGGCGCGTAGCGCTCCATGAAGCGCTCGCCTTCGGAATTGACCAGATAGCCGCCCTCGCCGCGCGCGCCTTCGGTGATGAGACAGCCAGCGCCGTAAATGCCGGTCGGATGGAACTGCACGAATTCCATATCTTGCAGCGCGATCCCCGCCCGCGCGGCCATGCCGCCGCCATCGCCGGTGCAGGTGTGGGCGGAGGTGGCTGAGAAATAGGCGCGGCCATAGCCGCCGGTGGCCAAAACCACCATTTTCGCCGAGAAGCGGTGGATCGTGCCGTCGTCCAAATTCCAAGCGACAACGCCAATGCAGGTTCCGTCCTCGTCCATGATGAGGTCGAGCGCGAAATATTCGATGAAAAACTGCGCATTGTGCTTCAGGCTCTGGCCGTACAGCGTGTGCAGGATCGCATGGCCGGTGCGGTCGGCGGCGGCGCAGGTGCGCTGCACGGGCGGGCCGTCGCCGTAATTCTGCATATGGCCGCCGAACGGGCGCTGGTAGATTTTGCCCTCTTCGGTGCGCGAAAAAGGCACTCCATAATGCTCAAGCTCGTATACCGCCGCCGGAGCTTCACGCGCCAGATATTCCATCGCGTCCGTGTCGCCGAGCCAATCCGAACCCTTGACGGTGTCAAACATGTGCCATTGCCAGGAATCCGGCCCCATATTCGACAGCGAAGCCGCAATGCCGCCCTGCGCCGCGACCGTATGCGAGCGGGTCGGGAAAACTTTGGTGATGCAGGCGGTTTTCAGCCCCTGCTCGGCCATGCCAAGCGTCGCACGAAGGCCCGATCCGCCCGCACCGACGACAACGACGTCAAACGAATGGTCAATGATCTTATAGGCGCGGCTTGCCGCTGGTTTGGTATCGGCCATTCGCCGTCAGCCTCCGAAACTTAATTTGAGCAGTGAATAAACCGCCATCAGGCCGACGCCGAGGCAGAAGAAATTGTTGAGGATCACCAGCGCGAACTTCATGCCTTCCGAATGCGCATAGTCCAGGATGATGTCGTCCATGCCGAGCCGCATGTGATAGAGGCCGGAAATCAAAACGGCGATCATCGCCAAAGCCACCAGCGGATGTGACAGCGCGGCCACTGTTTCGGCATGGCTGGCGCCGTTCAAATAGACGATCAAGCCGATGAAAAACAAGAGCAGCGGCACGTTGGCGATGGCGGTCAGGCGCTGCCGCCAGAAATGGCCGGTGCCCTCCTTGGCGGACCCCATGCCCCGGACCTTGGCGAGCGGCGTGCGGAAATCAGTCATCTCACACTCCCCGCGCCGCATAGCCGGCGAACCAGATCAACAGCGTCAGCACTGGCGCAAGGACGAAAATGAACTTCGCCATCTTGGTCGTCTGCTCCTTTTCCATGCCCCTGCCCGTATCCCACATCAGATGTTTCAGCCCGCCCAGCATGTGCTGCACCAGCGCCCATGTGTAGCCGAACAGAACGAGCCGCCCGATCCACGAGCCAAAAATTCCCTGCACATAGTCGAAATAGGCAGGTCCGGACGCCGCCGCAATCAGCCACCAGGCGACAAGCAATGTGCCGAAATACAGCGCCGCGCCGGTGATGCGGTGCGTGATTGAGGCGACCATTGTGGGGATCGGCTTGTAGATTTGCAGATGCGGCGAAAGCGGGCGGGTGCCCTTTGCGTCAGCGCTCATCTTGGTCCCCTCACATGAACAGCGGCAAAGGCTGTTTTGAATGCGCCGGATTTCTAACTGGTTTAGTGCAGTGCGGCAAAGAAAAAATGCCGCCTCCACCACGTTAGATAGTCCAAGGCCGCAATTAGTCGACGGACAGGATGCCGCAATCAATTCAATCGGTTAGATGGTTCAACGCTTGCATTCCAGCGGCGGTTTTCCGGTAACCATGAAAAGCGCCTCGCGGCCGTTGAAAACCATGGCCGTCTGCCCTTCGGAATAACGCGAGCGCGATCCGGCGAGCGCAGGCAGCGAAACGGATGAGCCGCCCGGGCTGGTGACCTTGACGCTCGAGCCAAGGCTTTCCACCTGCAGCGCCACTCCGCCGCTGCAGCGGAACGTCGATTGCGGCGGTTGTGCCACGCTGTCCGGATCAATGCCGGACGGCGTTGACTGACAGGCCGCGAGCAGCAGGAGAAGCACAGGTGAATATCGGCGAATCGGCATACCGGATGATTATGGCCAGAAGCCCTTGATTACAACGCCGGTCAGACCGCGTGGTACGAGGGTCATCAGTTCAGCGGCTGCCGGTCTGCTTTTTCACGTATTGAGCGTCCAGTGCCGCTGCGAAAGTCTCAGCCGTCCATGCCGCATTAAGCGCCTCATGGAACAAAGCAGCCTGCGATTTCGGCGCAAGACCTCCAAGCGGGGGATCCCGGTCGAGATTGGTCGGGAAGGCGTAACCTTCTGCGGATGCGGCGACGGCATTGGCGATTTTGTCCGCGCTCAGAGTGCCCGAAGCCTTCGCCGCCGCCAGCGCCGGAAACAGCGCCTTGCACATCGCCAGCCGGTCAACGCTTTCCATCGCTCTGCCATAGGCGGACGACACTTGAAACAGATTGACCATCCGCTTGACGTCCCCTGACCGGTTGGTTCCGGCCGCGTGCAGCAGCGCCGGCGAAAAGAACAGCATGTCGCCTTTCTCAAGCGGCAGCTGAACATGGTTTGCATTAAAGAATTCCTGAAACTCGTGCCGGCCCATCGCCATATAGCCCGCGTCATAGGTCTGGCTGAACGGCAGCAGCAGCGTCGGCCCGGTCTCCATCGGCGCATCGACATGGGCGATGGCGCCCTGCAGGGTGAGCATCGGCGAGAACAGCTGCACATGGCGCGGATAGCGCTCGATGTCCTTGGCGCTCTGGAACCCCAAATGATAATCACGGTGCGCCGACTGCGCCGCGCCGCCCGGATTGACCACATTCAGCTGCGCCGTCATCTGGTAATAGGGCCCGAGCCAAGCCTCGCAAATCAGCGCCAGTATCTCATTGCCATAATAGGCGGCGAAATTTTCGGGGTCCGCCAGGCAGTGCTTTTCCAGCGAGTTCCATATCCGGTCATTCGCCCCCGGCTTGGCGAAATGATCGCCGCCGCCGGAGTTGGTCCGGTGCTGCTCGGCGATGATGGCGCGGAAAATATCGCTGGCCCGGTCAATCACCGTATGATCCGTCTCTGCGTGCTTCAGGACGACAACACCCGGGCCTGTTGCCAGCGCGTCGGCCCATTCGGCCAGCAGGGCTATGCGCTGCACGGCGTCTTTGGCTGCGGCGCGGAGACTGTCTCCGTCGTAGATCAGCACGTTTTTCTCCGCTGAGGCGGCGAACGGATAATCCTTGATGCTGACGCTCTGGCGGGTCAGTTTCTCAAGGCCCGCCAGATCGCAGTCGTCGGCGGAAAGGAAAACGCGGCTGGCGCGCATTGCGGCGATATTGTCGGCTTTCATAATGTCTCCTCCAAACTGGTTGGGAGGAGCTTAACCTCGCCACCGCATTCTGCTAAGTCTCAAAACCATCAAAAATCCATCAACAACGGAACCGGCATGGCGCACGAATTCCCGATCAAGGACATCGCCTTTCAGGCGGGCCTTTCCACCGCGACGGTGGACCGGGTCATCAATGCGCGCGGCGGCGTGCGCCGTCAGACCGAAGCGCGCGTGCGGGCGGCCCTCAAAGAGCTGGAGCGGCAGGAGACCGGGCTTGCGGCGAGCGGGCGCAAACTTGCTGTGGACATCGTCATGGAAGCGCCCGACCGTTTCACCAGCGAGGTGCGCGCGGCGTTCGAAAGCGAGGCGGGCGCGTTTTTCCCGGTCACCTTCCGGTCACGCTTTCATCTCTCGGAGGTCGCCCCGCACTTTGAGCTTGCACAGACGCTGGACCGCATACGGCTTCGCGGCAGCCATGGTGTGGTGGTCAAAGCGCCGGACGCGCCGGTCATCAACGCCGCAATTGACAGACTCGAGGCGGCAGAAATCCCGGTCGTCGCTTTAGTCACAGACCTGCCGCGCACGCGCCGCACCGCCTATGCGGGGATGGACAACAAAGCGGCAGGCGCTGTTGCCGCCTACATCATCGGAAAATATCTGGGTGATGCGCCGGGCGATGTTTTGGTTTCACTGTCATCAAGTGGATTTCGCGGCGAAAGCGAGCGGGAGGCCGGGTTCCGCCAAGCGATGCGGGGGGATTTTCCGGACATTGGCATAATGGAGGTCAGCGGGGGGTTTGGCCGCGACGATGTGACAGGAAGTCTCGCGCTGGCGGCGCTGCGCGCCCATGCGGGCGTGCGGGCGGTCTACTCCATCGGCGGCGGCAACAGGGCTGTGCTCGCAGCCTTCAAAACCCTTGGCCGCCAATGCGATGTCTATGTCGCGCATGATCTTGACGAAGAGAACCGCGTCCTCTTGGCGCAGGGCAAGCTCACATTCGTGCTGCATCATGATTTGAAGGCGGACATACGATCTATCTTCAGGGTCTTTCTCGGACACCATAAAATCCAGCCGCAAATCAGCGGGAGCGGGCTGTCGGCGATTGAAGTCATCACCCCGTTTAATATGCCGTTGCGTTGATGACGCCCCGTTATGCCGCCTGAATGGACAGCGAGGGAATTGTCCAGCCAGCCGGCGCGTCCCGCCGCGCCGCGCCATGCACCGCCACCCGGTTGCGCCCGCCGCGTTTGGCCTCATACAGCGCCGCGTCAGCGCGGCTCATCGCCTCAAACAGCGCCATGCCGCGCTCCGCCGCGCAGACGCCGAAACTCGCCGTGATGCGCTCTTTGGAAAGGATGCCGGGCAGCGCCAGCGAGGCAAGCGTCTGCCGCGCCTTTTCGGCGTGGCGCGCCGCGTCTCCCTCGGTCGCATTTGGAAAGATCAGGGCAAATTCCTCGCCGCCAATCCGCCCGACCGTGCCGCTGTCCGCGAAAAGCGACTGCAAAAGCGTCCCGACCGCCGCGATAACCGCATCACCGCACGAATGGCCGTGCGTGTCATTGATGCGCTTGAAATGATCAATGTCGGCAATGACGATAGACGGCGACAAGCCTCCCTTGGCCAAAATCAATTCCGCCGCCGCGTCAAAGCCGCGCCGGTTCAAAACTCCGGAAAGCGGGTCAAACGAGGATTGCTGTTTCAGATCGCGCAGATGATCCTGAATGACCGCCAAGAGCAGGGCCGCCGCAAAGGCCATGGATGTGACAGCGACGGTGAACTGGAGCGTCACCGCATAGGGCGATGTGAGATATCCTGCCTGGGATATCGGATCGGACGACAGCCAGAACACCAGAAGCGGGCGCAGGAAAAACTGCAGGCACACGAAGGCGAACACGCCGCGCAATATCCGGTCAATGCCCGTCAGCTTCAGCCGCCAGATCATCCGCAGACCGCTCATCCCCACGCCGCCCAACGCCAGATTGATGCCGATGACCCGGTAACCAATATTGGGTTCGGCCAAAAAGAACCACAGCAGCCAAGCGTAACCGCACAGTACAAAAAACGCGATGGGAACAAGGGGAACCCGTTGCCCAAACCGCGCCGACAGCCCCATGACCGTGGTCAGGAGCGTCAGCATGAACAGCGTGTTTGTGCCGAGCGCCACGGCAACCGGCGGAACAACGCCGCGAAGGAACTCGGCCAGAAACCCGAGCGCGCAGGCGCCATAGGAAAGCGCGAACCAAAGCGCGCACTTGCGTTCGACGTTTTTTGAATAAACAAGCAGAAACGCCGCGCAAAAGGCGGAAAGGATAATCGGATTCAAAAATGCGAGTATGCTGACGCCCTGCAAACCAGCCCCCTCGGTCTGACTGCCCGGAATATGCAGGTAAAACTTCAAGTTTCCATTAAGGAACAGCGCGGCATGAATTTCCTGATAGCGCATAGCCCGGATGGGGGAGGACGCTGACCTGCGCGTATGTTACCCTTTTCACGGAGCGCGGTTGCAGACGGCAGAGCCATGGCACAGGAATTCGGCAATTTGACTGAAGAAACCCTC
>JANMMM010000198.1:0-16741 GCA_031373225.1 Phyllobacteriaceae bacterium
GAACCCGCTCTACAAAGCCTTTGTCGAGGCCGGGCGACAGGCGGGGTTTGAGGCGAATGCCGATTACAATGGCGCGAAGCAGGAAGGCTTCGCGGCGATGGAACAGACCATCCACAACGGCCGCCGCTGGTCGGTCGCCAATGCCTATCTGCGCCCGGCGCTGGAGCGGAAGAATGTGAGTCTCGTCAAGGGCTTTGCCCGCCGAGTTGTCATCGAGACTCAACGCGCCGTCGGCGTCGAGATTGAGGCGCACGGGCGCATTGAAGTCATCAGGGCGAAGCGCGAAGTCATCCTCGCCGCCTCGTCGATCAATTCTCCAAAGCTTCTTCTGCTCTCCGGCATCGGCCCTGCGGCGGAGCTGGCGAAATTCGGCATCTCAGTTATCGCCGACCGGCCTGGCGTCGGGAAGAATCTGCAGGATCATCTGGAGGTCTATATCCAGCAGGCAAGCACGCAGCCGCTCTCGCTCAATTCCAAACTCAACCTCTTTTCCAAGGCCCTGATCGGCGCTGAATGGCTGTTCTTCAAAACCGGCCTGGGCGCGACCAACCACTTCGAATCCTGCGCGTTCGTGCGCTCTGCCGCAGGCATTGATTACCCGGACATACAGTTCCATTTCATCCCCGCCGCCGTGCGCTATGACGGCAGGGCGGCGGTGAAGGGGCATGGATTTCAGGCGCATGTCGGCCCGATGCGCTCCAAATCGCGCGGGCAGATCAGCCTGCGCTCCGCCAACCCCGACGATCCGCCGCGCATTGAGTTCAATTACATGTCGCATCCCGACGACTGGACCGAGTTCCGCCGCTGTGTGCGCCTGACGCGGGAGATTTTCGGGCAGGCGGCGTTCGATCCGTACCGGGGCGAGGAGATTCAGCCGGGAAAAAGCGTTCAGAGTGACGAGCAGATTGACGCCTTCCTGCGCGAACACATCGAAAGCGCCTATCATCCCTGCGGATCGGCGAAGATGGGCGCGGTTAAGGACAGGATGGCGGTTGTTGACCCTGAATGCCGCGTCATCGGCGTCGAGGGCCTGCGCGTCGCCGACTCGTCGATTTTCCCGCAGGTGACCAATGGCAATCTCAACGCGCCGTCCGTCATGACAGGGGAAAAAGCGGCGGATCATATTCTTGGGCGTCAGCCTTTGGCGCGGTCGAATCTGGAGCCTTGGGTTAATCCGAGGTGGGAGACGAGCGACCGGTAGCTGGGGCTCTTGACGGCAGGCGCACTTGTAGCAATATTAGCTACAAACCGAGGAGGTCACCATGTCCCGAAATCCCAGCGTTTCGCTGACCGGTCATCAGCAGGAATTTGTCGAAGGCCTCGTCAACAGCGGCCGTTATCAAGGTGTGTCTGAGGTCGTTCGGGCGGGATTGCGCCTGCTTGAGGAGAGGGAGGACAAGCACAAGGCGCTTGTTGCACGGCTCGAAGCTGCGGTTGAGGAAGGCTTGGCAAGCGGTGAACCAGAGCCGCTTGAGTCAGTGGAAGAGTTGATTGCGAGGTTCAAGGCGCGCCGGGCGCGCGCGGCATGACGCGGATTCTCCTGCGTCCAAGGGCCGAGCAGGACTTGGGCGAAACATACGACTGGATTGCCGACGACTCGCCCGCAAACGCCGACGCTTATATCGAACGCCTCGTCGCTACTATGCGCCTCCTTGCGGATATGCCGCGCATGGGATCGTGCCGTCTGTCCCGCTTTCCAAGTGTCCGTTCCTTTCCCGTTGGCAGCCATCTCATTTTCTACCACGTGATCGACGATGGCATAGAAGTTATTCGAGTCGTTCACGGGGCGAGAGACTGGGAAAACGACGAAGAGATATTCTACTAAGGATAAGCATATGCGCGCCCAACCTAAAGCCTCCCACTACATCGCCGGCAAATTCACCGAGGATTCATCTGGCGCGGAGCTCAACAGCGTCTATCCCGCCACCGGCGAGGTCATAGCGCGCCTCCATTGCGCCACCCCCGCCCTCATCGACAGAGCCGTTGACGCCGCCCGCGCGGCGCAGCCGGCATGGGCTTCGCTGAAGCCCGTCGAGCGCGGACGTATCCTGCGCAGGGCGGCGGACATATTGCGCGCACGCAACCGCGAAATCTCCGAAATCGAAAGCCTCGACACCGGCAAGGCGATTCAGGAAACCACAGTCGCCGATCCCGCCTCCGCCGCCGACACGCTGGAATTCATGGGCGGCGCCATCGCCGCGTTCAATGGCGAGCATATCGACCTTGGCGGCTCCTTCGCCTACACAAAGCGCGAGGCAATTGGCGTCTGCGCGGGCATTGGCGCATGGAACTATCCGATCCAAGGCGCGGCCTGGAAGAGCGCGCCCGCGCTCGCCATGGGAAATGCGTTCATTTTCAAACCGTCAGAAAACACGCCGCTGTCGGCCTTGGCTCTCGCCCAGGTCTATGAGGAAGCGGGCCTTCCTGCGGGCCTGTTCTCAGTTGTCCAAGGACGCGGCGATGTGGGCTCCATGCTGGTCAATCATCCGGGCATCGACAAGATTTCGCTCACCGGTTCCGTGCCAACCGGCAAGAAGGTGCTGGCCATGGCCGGCGCCCGGATGATGCATGCGACGATGGAGCTCGGCGGCAAGTCGCCCTTGGTGATCTTCAACGACGCCGACCTTGAAAACGCCATCGGTGGAGCGATGCTGGGGAACTTTTATTCGACCGGCCAGGTCTGCTCCAACGGCACGCGCGTCTATGTGCAACGCGGTCTGCATGACCGTTTTGTCGAACGCATGGTCGAGCGCACGAAAGCTATCAAGATCGGCGATCCGATGGACCCGGAGACGCAGATGGGGCCGATGGTCAGCATCGCCCAACGCGACAAAGTGGCTGGCTATATCAAGATTGGCCGGGAGGAAGGCGCGCATCTGGCGCACGGCGGCGGCATTCCGAAGCTGCAGGGCTTTGAAAACGGCGCATGGATCGAGCCGACGATTTTCACCGGCGTGCAGGACAATATGCGCATCGCCCGCGAGGAAATTTTCGGGCCCGTCATGGCCGTGCTGACCTTCGACGATGAGGAAGAAGCCGTCAACCGCGCCAATGACACCGAGTTCGGCCTGTCAGCGGGCGTATTCACCAAAGACCTTTCCCGCGCCCACCGCGTCATCGGCCAGCTGAAAGCCGGCTCGTGCTGGATCAATACCTACAATCTCGCGCCGTCGGAAATTCCCTTCGGCGGATTCAAAAAGTCGGGGATCGGCAGGGAGAATTCTCTCGAGGCGCTGCGGCACTACAGCCAGGTGAAGACGGTTTATGTCGAGACCGGGGATGTGGCGAGCCCGTATTGAGGCCCTCTATGCCCGCTCCGCCGCCAGATAGGCCGTCAGCGCGCAGACCAAATGATAGAATATGCTCGCTGGCACATCTTGCGCCTTGCTCCGCCCGCGCTCGTCGATGAGGTCGATCCACATGCCCTGCGGCGCGGGGTCGATATGCCAGCGGAAAAGCCGCCCAACGCGGCTTTCGATTTCCGGCTTCATGTCCGGCCCGCCCGTCCCGTCCAGCGCGATAGCCGCCTTGATGGCCTCCGTCTGCGGCCATGAGCGCGAGGTGCGGAGGAGCGGCAGCCCGTCGCGGGACACTGCATCATAGGCGAGGCCGGTCGCGCGGTTGAGGCCGTTTGCCACCGCGCTGGCATAGAGTTTTCGGGCAAATTTCACCAGATCCGGCGTATCGGCCGCATTGGCGTATTCGACGAGAAGCCAAGCCCATTCGAAATGGTGGCCGGGCTCGGTCCAGAGCCCTCTGTCGCCGCTTTGCGGGGACCAGTCATCCTTGAAATACTCGCCCAGAGTCCAGGAGTCGGCATCAAAGAACCGGCTCTTGAAAAGTTCGACTATGTCAGCTGCGCGTGCAAGCCACTGACTGTCCCCGGTCGCTGCAAGCCAGGCGAGGCACGATTCGAGAAGATGCATGTGCGGATTTGAGCGGCGCGGCCCAGCGCCGGAGGGCGTTTCCCGGAAACCGCCATGCTCCTTGCAAGCGAGATGGGCGGCGATGAAATCCCACGCCTCAGCGCCAAGCTCCGAAGCGGCGCGATTGCCCAGCATATGCGCATGCGCCGCCGCCAAGAGGATGCAGGCATGGTCGTACAAGTCTTCCACAGCGTCCGAAATTTTTCCCTGGGCATCAATCGCCCGCGGCCAGCCGCCGTTTGCGGCGCGCGGCGCAGACTTCAGAAAATCGACACCGTGCGCCACAAGGCCCGCAGCATCCCCTTCCCATCCCATCTGCCCGGCGACCGAGAAGGCGTAGATCTGCCGCGCGATGGTGCGCAGCCGCTTTGGCCGCGCCACCGGCTCGCCTTGAAAGCTGAGCGCCTCGTGAAACCCGCCATGGACAAGGTCGACGCCCGCTGTCGACCAGAGCGGCAGCGTCTCCTCAAACAGCCAGTGCCGGACGCGCTTGGCATGGGCGCCGGTCTCGGGCATCAGATCATGCACCGGCGTGCGTTTGGTTTCCAGACGGCCCGCTTTTTCAAGCCGCTCCACGATCTTTTTGACATTCTGACTCTGTGACACCGGCGCCACGAAAGCCGCGTCCGCCGTCGCGATCACTGCCGTGTCCTTCAGCCCAATGGCTGAAAGCAGCCTGCCTTCGCTGCGCAGATATGACCGCTCACAGTCGATCGCCACGACGTCGCCAACTATCACATTGCCTTTGTCGTCCGTCGGGCTGGCTTCGAGCAACGACTGCCAAGAGCCGAGATCGCTCCAGCGGAACGCAGCCGGCACGACGGCGATGTTAGTGAGCTTCTCGATGATCGCGTAGTCCACCGAAACGGACTGGATCGTCTCATAGAGCCGCTGGGGGAGGTGCGTTCCCAGCTCATCGGAATGCGCCGCCGACAGCGCGCGCGCCACATCGCCCCAAATGTCCGGCGCAAAAGCGGCGAAAGCATCGCGCATGACGCTGGCGCGGAACAGGAAGATGCCGGCGTTCCAGTAGAAGTTTCCAGCCGCAACATAGGATTTGGCCGTCTCAAGATCAGGCTTTTCGACGAAACGCCTAACTTGCAGATCGCCGCGGCCGGCATTGGGCGCGCCTGCTTCAATGTAGCCAAACCCGGTTTCTGGCCCTGACGGACTTATGCCGAACACGACGACATTGCCGGCCAGCGCCGCAGGTACGCCCAGTTCAACCGACCGCCAGAACGCCTCCACCGTGGAAATCTCATGATCCGACGGCACGACCATGACCAGCCCATCGCCAAACTCAGCCTGCGCCACCTGCGCCGCCACAGCGACCGCCGCGGCCGTATTGCGCCCCATCGGCTCAAAAATGCCGCGCCCGCCATTGAGACTGATGCCGGCAAGATCAGCGCCAATGCGCTTTGCATGCCGGTCCGCCGCCACGAGAAACACGCTCGCGGGACCCGCAGTGCGCGCTGCCATCCGCTCGACTGTCTTGACCAGCATCGACCGCTCGCCCGCCAGCGCGTGAAACTGCTTGGGATTATCCTCCCGCGACAGCGGCCAAAGGCGGGAGCCGACGCCGCCGGACATGACGAAACTGACGATGTGATTCTGGGTGTCTGACAGCATGATTGCTTCCGGTTGCGGCGTTCGCCTTGTAACTGAGCATACCGGCATGTGCCATAGGGGAACGCTGGACGCCCTGCGAACTTGGGCCGGTCATCCCTATTTTGCGAAAATGGGATAACGCCTCATTACAGAAATCACGCCGTCGGCGGGCTTGGTTACAGACACTATCGCGAAAGATGTCTGTAACCATGAAACCTTACCCACCCGTCGTCCAGACACCCTATCAGGAACTCGTTCAGCAGCTGCACGCGGCCAGCGGAAGAACCGGGTCCGTCTAGACTCGGCCGACAAAGGGCATTGGCTACGCCTATCTGAAATGAGGATGCGTGCGGAGAGGGTGGACAGGCTTGGAGACGGCCAGTTGAGCGGCCGCTTGGCGAACTCCAACTGACTGTGAGCTGACCTCCCCCATCTCCTTGCCGCCCACAGCAAACTGTCATAGCCTGTTCCCGGTTCGAAGCCGTCCCACACCCTTCCTGCAAAGGCGCTGATGATGAGTTTCAAATCCATGATGACCGCTTCCCAGAATTTGACCACATCCATGGAGGCATTGGCCGCGCTGGGCGCGCAGCTTGCCCTGCGGCGGCAGAGCGCGGTGCCGGACCCGGCGGTCGGCGAGCTGCTGCGGCGGGTGACCTCGCTCATTGATCCGGAGGGCCTTGCCGGAGTGGACGAGGCGCAGGAGGCGATACTCCTCAACTACATCCGCACGTTTTTCCGGCAGGCGCTCGATCTTCTTGAAAATCCGGCGCGCCCTTCCGGCTGGACCTATGAGGACCCCCTGATCCTGCAGACAATTGGACAGGGGTCGCGGCTCGCCGTGGAGCGGATGAACATGCTGAAAAGCGAATATCCCGCGATGGAGCGTGTGCTGAGCGGGTCCGGCTCGTTTTTGGATGTGGGTGCCGGCGTCGGCTGGCTCGCCATCCAGGCGGCCATGACCTGGCCGCGGATGCGGGTGACCGGGCTGGATATTTTCGAGCCGGCGCTCAAGCTCGCGGCGGCAAACATCGCGGCGTCCGGCGTGGCGGGCAGAGTTGAAATCCGCAACCAGTCCATCGACGACCTTGCCGAGGAAGAGGCCTATTGCCTTGCATGGCTCGCCGGGCCATTCATTCCAAAGCAGATCATACCCAACGCCGTGGCCCGCATTTCAAAAGCCTTGAAGCCGGGTGGCGTGCTGGTCTTCGGCCTGTTCGGCGCGCCGCCGTCGGAGCTGGGTCAGGCGCTCACCGACCTGCGCATCGTGCGCTCCGGCGGGCATCCGTGGACGTTTGGCGAGGCGGAGGCGCTGGTGATGGAAGCGGGCTTTGAGGACGTGCGCAATTTTGCGACAGGCACGCCCGTGAATATGGTTGTCGGGACGAAACCGGGGTGATTCCTACGCGCCCCTGCTCACGAAATGCGGGTTCTCAAAATCCGCCATCCCCTCCTGCCCGCGCTTGCCATACGTGAGCGCCAAGCCGTCGAGCGTCTCCGTGCGCCCGCCCGCTGCGCGCAGGATGGCGTCGCCTGCGGCGGTGTCCCATTCCATCGTGGTGCCGAAGCGCGGATAGGCGTCGGCCTCGCCCGCCGCCAGCAGGCAGAATTTGAGGCTGGAACCAATGGAGCGCAGGTTCGCGCCCGTGCAGCCGTCGAGATAGAATTTGGTTTCCGGCGTCATATGCGAGCGGGTGGCGAGGATCGTCTCGGGCGAAGCTGCGGGGCGGGCCTTGAGCGGTTTGGGATCCGACAGGCCGCCGCCTTCAAAGGCTTTTGAACGGTGCGCGTTCCCCGCCCCGCCGGCAAACATCGCGCCCAGCGCCGGCGCATAAACGATGCCGGCCACAGGAACGCCGTGCTCAACGAGTGCGATATTGACCGTGAACTCCTCGCGCCCGGCACAAAATTCGCGGGTGCCGTCGAGCGCATCGACGAGAAAGAATTTGTCGCCCAAATGCCTGGGAACATCGCCTGCGGCAACCATTTCCTCAGCGACTATGGGTGAATCAGGGAAAGCCGCTAAAAGCCCGGAAACAATGATGTTTTCGGCACGCTGATCCGCTTCTGTCACCGGAGAGCCGTCGGCCTTGCTCTTAATGTCGAAATGCGCGGCGCGCACGCGCAGTATTTCCGTGCCCGCCGCCAGCGCCAAGCCTTCCAGGACTTTGAGCAAATGCCCAATGTCAGATGGTGAAGTCGTCATATGAGTTGAGCCGCAGCACGTAGTCTTCGACTTCCTTGGCAAGGTCGCCCGCCTCGCGGCCGGCGGTTTTCAGATGTATCTCCGGCTTTTCCGGCCTTTCATAGGGCGAGTCAATGCCGGTGAAATTCTTCAGCTCGCCGCGCATGGCCTTTGCATAAAGACCCTTCGGGTCGCGCGCCGCGCAATCCTCAATCGGCGTGTCGACAAAGACCTCAATGAACTCGCCGTCCGGCAGCATTTCGCGGGCGCTGCGCCGCTCGGCTTCAAACGGCGAGATGAAGGAGACCAGCACGACCAGCCCGGCGTCCGCCATAAGCTTCGCCACCTCCGCGACGCGGCGGATATTCTCCACACGGTCGGCATCGGTGAAGCCGAGATCGCGGTTGAGGCCGTGGCGGACATTGTCGCCGTCGAGAATGTAGGTGTGCAGGCCCTTCAGGTGCAGGCGCTTTTCGAGGATGTTGGCGATGGTCGATTTGCCGGACCCGGAAAGACCGGTGAACCAGAGCACGGCGGGCTTCTGATGCTTCTGCGCCGCGCGCGCCGCTTTGTTCACATCCAGCGCCTGCCAATGCACATTCGAGGCGCGGCCGAGTTTCTGGTCGATCATGCCGGCGGCGACGGTCGCATTGGTCATGCGGTCGATCAGAATGAACGCGCCGGTGACGCGGTTCTCCTTGTATGTGTCAAACGCAATTGGCGACTGAGTGGCGATGTTGCAGTAGCCGACCTCGTTCAGTTCCAGCGATTTGGCCGGTTCTTTGGCAAACGAGTTGACGTCGATCTTGTGCTGAAGATCAGTGATCGTCGCCGTGGCCTGGTCCGTCTCGCTGCGCAGGAGATAAGAGCGGCCCGGCATCAGCGCGCTTTCGTCGAACCAGACGAGGTGCGCCGAAAACTGGTCGGCGACGTTCGGGCGGTTGTCCACCGGCACGATAAGATTGCCGCGCGAGACATCCACTTCGTCTTCCAGCACCAGCGTAACCGCCTCGCCCTCGACGGCGAACTTCAGATCGCCGCCCGCCGTGACGATGCGCTTGACCTTGGAAGTCTTACCGGAATTGGCGACGGCCACTTCCTGTCCGACATCGACGCGGCCTGAGGCAATGGTTCCCGCAAAACCTCGGAAGTCGAGATTGGGCCGGTTCACATATTGCACCGGAAAGCGGAACGGCAGATCGCGCGCCGCATTGTCGATTTCAACAGTTTCAAGGTGCTGAAGCAAAGACGCGCCGCGAAACCATAGCATATTGGCGGAAGGCTCAATCACATTGTCGCCAAAACGCGCCGAGATCGGGATTGGCTTAATTGTGGCGAAACCCAAATCTTTGGCGAAGGCGCTGTACTCGGCGGAAATCCGTTCAAAGACCTCTTCTGAATAATTAACAAGATCAATCTTGTTGACTGCCACTACGACATGCTTGATGCCGAGCAGCGAGGCGATGAATGAATGCCGCCGCGTCTGGCGCAGAATCCCCTGCCGCGCATCAACTAAAACGATGGCAAGGTCAGCGGTGGATGCGCCGGTCGCCATGTTGCGTGTGTACTGCTCATGGCCCGGCGTGTCGGCGACGATGAATTTGCGCTTTGACGTGGCGAAGAAGCGGTAGGCGACGTCGATGGTGATGCCCTGCTCGCGCTCGGCCTCCAGCCCGTCCACCAAGAGCGCGAAGTCAAAATCCTCGCCGGTCGTGCCATGCTTGCGGCTGTCTTTTTCAAGAGCCGCCAGCTGGTCTTCGAAAATCAGCTTGGTGTCATAAAGCAGTCGCCCGATCAAAGTCGATTTGCCGTCGTCCACCGAGCCGCAGGTGAGGAAGCGCAGCATTGACTTGT
Source organism: Phyllobacteriaceae bacterium (assembly GCA_031373225.1). Lineage (GTDB taxonomy): Bacteria > Pseudomonadota > Alphaproteobacteria > Rhizobiales > Rhizobiaceae > JANOYJ01. The sequence continues at coordinate 9,574 of JANMMM010000198.1, forward strand.
TTTCCTGCTCGCGCAGAAAGGCGGCAACTTCGGGGTTGGCCGCGCCGTCAAATTCATCGGATTTGAGTTTCAATTGCCCGCGCGCGCTCATTTAGAAATAGCCCTCGCGTTTCTTCTTCTCCATCGAGCCAGCCTCGTCCTTGTCGATGGCCCTGCCCTGCCGCTCAGAGGTTTTTGCCACCAGCATTTCGCGCACAATATCGGGCAGCGAGACGGCATCTGATTCAATCGCCCCTGTCAGCGGATAGCAGCCGAGCGTGCGGAAACGGATCAGCTTCTCTTCAATCTCTTCGCCATCGCGCAGTTTCATCCGATCGTCATCGACCATGATGAGCATGCCGTCGCGCTCAACGACAGGGCGCTTCTTGGCAAAATACAGCGGCACAATCGGGATGTCTTCGAGGAGAATGTACTGCCAGATATCGAGCTCGGTCCAATTGGAAATCGGGAACACCCGGATCGACTCGCCCGGCGCGACCTTGGTGTTGTAGATCTTCCACATTTCCGGCCGCTGGTTCTTCGGATCCCAGCCGTGCTGACCGTTGCGGAACGAAAAAATCCGTTCTTTGGCGCGCGACTTCTCCTCGTCGCGCCGCGCCCCGCCGAATGCGGCGTCAAACTTGTGCATGTCGAGCGCCTGGCGCAGGCCGAGCGTTTTCATCACATGGGTGTGGACATTGGAGCCGTGCGAAAACGGCCCGATCCCGTCGCGGATGCCGTCAGGGTTCATATGCACCAGAAGGTCGAAGCCGAGCTTCCTGGCCATTTCATCGCGGAATGAAATCATTTCGCGGAACTTCCATGTCGTGTCGACATGCAAGAATGGAAACGGCGGCTTGGCAGGATAAAACGCCTTCATCGCCAGATGCATCAGCACCGACGAATCCTTGCCGACTGAATAAAGCATCACAGGCCGCTCAAAATTCGCCGCCACTTCGCGGAAAATATGGATCGCCTCGGCCTCAAGCCGCTGCAGATGTGAAAGGCGCCGGTCGCTCATGCAAAATTCCAACGGGGCGCGGCGCGGGAAGCGCGCACCTTTGGCATTGTGTAGCATCCGGGTCTTTGACCTGACAGGACGGGGCTGCTGCAATTTGTCAGGTGGAGGGAATTATTTGCAATCAAACGCGTGAAGTGGGGAAATGCATTCCGCATGTTGGCGATTTGCGAACGGCACGGCAAGGTGCGCACTGCTGTTGAACGGCCGGAAAAGGCAGGACCGGCAGATGCTTGTCGATGGTCGCATGCCTCGGCTCAGCCAAATTGCCCCGACCGTTACGTGCTGCAGTGTTCCGGAGGCTCCTCACACCTATGGTTCAGTTTTAACTTGGACGCCCATTGGTCCAAAAGACATCGCACAGTGGCGTATCCGGACCTTACGGAGGCAGAATGAGCGGGTGGATAGCCAGTTGCCACCGTGATAAGCCAATTTTGATGGAACATTCTCACAAACACTCCCACCTTTGGCCCGGTGTTCCGCTGGCGCTTGGCTCGGCCACGCTGTTTGGCGCGACGCCGCCTTTCTCGAAACTTCTGCTGGACAGTCTCAGCCCCTTCATGCTCGCGGGTTTTCTTTATCTGGGGGCGGGAATCGGCTTGGCGGCTTACCGTATCGCCAAGCGCGCGACCGGTTCACAAAAGCGTGAGGCGACGCTGCAAAAAGCTGACATCCCATGGCTCGCCGCCGCAGTCTTCATGGGCGGCGTTGTGGGTCCTGCGCTGTTGATGTTCGGTCTTTCGCGCACCAGCGCGTCAAGCGGCGCGCTTCTCTTAAATCTGGAGGGCCTTGCGACAATGGCAATCGCCTGGCTTGTCTTCCGTGAAAACGTTGACCGCCGCCTTTTGTCCGGCGCATTGGCGATACTGGCTGGCGCAGCCCTTCTGGCTTGGGACGGACAAGGCGCAACACTTGACAGCGGCGCGCTTTTGATTGCCGGAGCTTGTCTGGCATGGGGCGTCGACAACAATCTCACCCGCAATATCTCCGCCGCCGATCCAGTCATGACCGCCATGATCAAAGGTCTGACGGCAGGCGCCTTCAATATTGTTCTGGCGATTTGGCTCGGGGCTTCTGTTCCGGATGCGCCTCTGGTCGCGGCGTCCGCAGTTCTCGGGCTTTTGGGCGTCGGCGTCAGTCTGGTCATGTTCATTCTGGCGCTGCGCCATTTGGGCACGGCGCGGACAAGGGCTTATTTTTCGCTTGCGCCGTTCATTGGCGCTGTTATCGCTGTTGTGCTTCTCGGCGAGCCGGTGACTGCCGTTTTGGCGGCAGCGGGCGCGCTGATGGCGCTGGGGCTCTGGCTGCACTTGTCAGAGCGGCATGCGCATGAACACCGCCATGCGGCGCTCGAACATGAGCACAGCCATGTACACGACGAGCATCATAAGCATACGCATGAAACGCCAGTGAAAGAGCCGCACACGCACCGCCACCGCCATCAGCCGCTGACGCACTCCCACCGGCATTTTCCAGATATGCACCACCGGCACAAGCACTGAAGCGGCAACACCTGGCACCTCGGCGCGCCAGCTCATTGCCAGCGCGCCGGGATCATTTCGTGTCAGCTTGCGCGCCGGAAGCGTTTCGCCTCAGCCTCAGCTGTGGCGTGCGTGTCGTTCTCGGGATCAAACCTGTCCCACCCGGTCTTGCGGTAGTCCGCGCCAAGCTCGATAGGATCGAGCGGCTGATGCTTGTCCAAAATGGCGTGCGTCCTCTCCACCATATTGTCTTCGACCTTGACGGTAAGCAGCGATCCGCCGCGGCGCAGCGCCTCGGAATAGACATGCGCGTGCTCGTCCGGAACGCCGGCGCTGATCAGCGAGCCGACAATGCCGCCCGTCGCGCCGCCGGCGGCCGCGCCGAGCGCGGTGCTGGCCAGCCAGCCCGCCGCGACAACAGGACCGACGCCCGGAATCGCCATCAGTCCGAGACCTGTGAGCAGACCGACAGCGCCGCCCGCGACAGCGCCCAAGCCGGCGCCTGCGCCTGCTTCCGTGCCTTCGTCCGCGACAGTGTCATTCCCGGTGTTTTTCTTGTTGGCGACAAGGCTGATCGCCGACGAGGCGACGCCCGCCGATTCCAGATCAGACACCGCCTGCTTGGCGTGATCGTAATGTTCAAACACTTTGGTGATCATTTGCATTTGGTTGACTTTCTCTCAGTTGAGTTTCGTTTCATTCACTGTGCGACGACATTGCCTTTATAATCGACCGCCACCTGCATGGACTTGCCGTCTTCTGTGGCGGTGCCGCGCCAGATGCCTTTGTCATCCTTGGTCAAGGTCGACGGTGCGGCCATTCCCGCCGCGATGACCCGGTCTTTGGCCTGGTCTTCGGTGAATGAGTTGGCGCCTTCCAGCGGCGCGCCTTCGTCCACTTTGGCTGTTGCAAAAACATCGGCCATGCAGTTTTCCTTGAACATGGCCTCATTCATTGTGCCGTCCGCCGCCATCGGCTTTTCCGCCATTCTCATCCAGGCGGGATAGCGTTCGGATTCTGTGACGGCGAGCGTGCCATCCGCATTGGCGTCGGCCTGTAGCCACATGTCGGCGCATTCAGTTTCTGTCATCGCAAAGGCCGGCCCGCTGATGAAGAGGCAGGCGGCTGCGGCAAGAAGTTTCTGTTTCATCGTCATTCCTTTTTTGGATTGTGTAATGACCGCACAAAGCACGTGTCGGAGGCAAAACGCGCCGGACGCTCTTATGATCCGGCCCCCCAAAGACGAAAATTTACGGAACCTTCTCCCGGCGGACGCGTTGTTTTGCGAGCGGCTTGCGCGACCGCGCGCTCCCGCCATTCAAGCAAACGCATATCAGGAGACACGCGATGACCAGCACCACAGACAAGATCAAGGGCGCGGCCAATGAAGCCATGGGCAATGTCAAACAGGCCGCCGGCAAAGCCGTGGGCAACGACAGGCTGCGCGCCAAAGGCATGATGCAGGAGCGCAAAGGCGAGGCGCAGCAGGCCGTTGGCAAGGCCAAGGACGCCGTGAAAAAGGTGATCGACAAAGCCTGATTTGGCTGTCTCATAGATAAAAAAGCGGCAGTCCATGACTGCCGCTTTTTCGTTGGAGCGGGGCTTTAGCCCCGATCTAGGCTAAGCCGCCTGCCTGTTCGCGTAGGAGTCCGCAAGGCCCGTCAGGTCCTCATCGGTCTTGGATTCTTCATCCAGCGTTTGCTCAAGCAATGCCTGCGCCTCGCTCATGCCCAGCACCTTCGCCCAGCGGCGCAGCGTGCCGTAGCGGGTGATTTCATAATGCTCGACGGCCTGCGCGGCGGCGATGATCGCCGCATCGCCGGAAGGCGTGCCGGCGAAGTCTTCGAGCACGGATGCGCCTTCCTTCAGTATCCCCTCAATGGCATCGCATTTGACGCCTTTGGCGGGCTTACCGATCAACGTGAACACTTCTTCCAGCCGCTCGACATGCGTTTCGGTCTGGCCCTTGTGATGCTCAAACGCCTTCTTGAGCTGGTCCGACTGCGCGCCCTTCATCATTTTGGGAATGGCTTTGAGGATCTGCTTTTCGGCATAGTAAATGTCCTGAAGCGTGTGATGAAAAAGTTCGTCCAACTTGATTACTTTGGCCATGTGCCATTCTCCATTTCGCGTGTTTGACGGACATGAGCGTCCTGCGAAAGGTAACGCGCGCGCGGATGTTAGGTTCCGGCGGACGCTTGTGTTGCCGCTCAATGCGGCGGCGGCTGGGGAACTGTCAGCGGCCGCCTTCCTGCCGCCGCGTGCGGATCGCCCTGAACGCCGCTTCGACATAGGCTGCAAACTCAGCCGGGCTGGCCTCGGCGCGGCTTTGCCCTGCGCTTTGGACGAGATAGTCCAGATCAAGAAAGCCGCTCAATTGGCGCAGATTCTCACCCTGCCGCATCCAGGCGATGTCGTCATAATTGGCTTCCTAAAAGACGAGCGGAACCAGTGAGAGCTTGGCTTCTGCGTCTTCGGTCACAGGAAAGCCGCTGGATGCGAGCGTGTCGGCGATCATTGCGGCTTGCGGTTGCCGCGTAAACGCTACGGGGTCCTTTTTTGGCGCGCCCGCAGCCAGTTCCCGCGCTTTTGCGATGACTTCTGCCAGAGTTTGCATAGACTGTTCCTGTGCTCTGAAGAAATCCTGCTGTGTCTAACCGGAAAGGTCCATTCAACCAGACTTAAGTTTCGAGGCAAATGCTTGCCCAATCTTGAATATTCAGTGAGACTGACCAGGGGCGGAAGGCCTTGAGGAGGCAATTCATGACCCGCATCGGACTTGCATTCGCCAGCGCGGCCTGCGCCATCAGCATGGCGGTTTGCGCCGCCATCGGGGCGGAAGAAGAAGGCATTGACGGCCCGCAGAACATGTCGGCGGTGAAGGCCTGCCTCGCCATCGCGGACGCCAAAGAAGAGGCGGCGCGGGCCGTTGAAGAAACCTCCACTGAGGAAGAGAAGATTGGCGCGTCGACTGAGGCATACTTCGCCGCCGCCGCCACTTCCGCCGCGCATGAGGCGGGATACGCGAGGGAAAACTGCATCGGCGTGGTGGCATATCCCTGCGCCGAGGCGGAGGGTTACAGCCTGATGGGAGAACATGCCTGCATCGGCGCGGAGGCGGAGGTCTGGGACGCGCTGCTGAGTGAAGCTTACCGGAAGCGGCTGGGGCTGCCGCCCGCCGACCCGTCCAGCGAAGAGACGCCGGAGGAGGAGGCCGCCAAGCCTCGCGCCGCCGAGCCCCTGTCGGACTGCCAGCCGATCAGATGCGAGATCAGCGCCAATGACAATCTGCGCAAGACCCAGCGCGCCTTCGCCGTCTGGCGCGACGCGGTGTGTGAACAGAATTATATCGAAAGCCAGGGCGGCAGGGAGAACCAGATCGACATTTCCCGCTGCCACATGACGCTGACGGCGCGGCAGATGTTCTGGATCGAATATGGCCAGGGATTTTAGCGCTGACGCGGGGCGGCTGAATTGAGCATGCCGCCGCCAATTCCCGTGGTTCTTGCGGATTATGACCCGGAATGGCCAAACCTTGCAGCCCGCCACGCCGAAACGCTTAAGACGCTGGGCCCGGTCTTGCTTACCGTTCATCACATTGGCTCGACATCGGTGCCGGGGCTCGCGGCCAAGCCCATCATAGACCTAATGCCGATTGTGACCAGCCTAAGCGCGCTGGATCAGATCCAGCCGCGTATCGAGGCGCTCGGATACTCCTGTCATGGCGAGCTCGGCTTAGAGGGGCGGCGCTACTGCGTCCTGACCAATGAAGCTGGCACGCGGACGGCGCAGCTGCACTTCTTTGAGCCGGATTCGCCGCACGTCGAGCGCCATCTCGCCTTCCGGGACTATCTGCGCGCCAATCCAGAGGTGGCGAGAGCCTGCGAGGCTGAAAAGCGCCGGGCTCGGGACCTGCACCCACTAAGCTCACATGCCTATTCAGAGGAAAAAGGCGCATGGATTCAAGAATTGCAGGCCGCCGCGCTCGTCTTGCGCTCCAGACAATTGTCTGTAGAAGGTGCTCGTCTGGCAGCAGACTGACGCGGCAAGCCCCGTTGCAATCGTGTCCCGCCGCACTTATACACCAAGCCCTGTTGGGGCGTAGCCAAGCGGTAAGGCAGCGGATTTTGATTCCGCCATTCCCAGGTTCGATCCCTGGCGCCCCAGCCAGATTTTCCAAACCAAGGCTGGGCTGTTCCTTCGACATTCGCCTTGGCAAACAGCCGGAAACCACATGCCGCGAAAGCAGTGTAGCCCCTCTCAGTTCGTGGAAGTATGCAAGTGAAGCGGCTGTTTGACCTCGTGATAGCGTTGGCGCTCGCTCTGCCTGCTGGATTTCTGGTCCTGATCTGCGCAGTTAGGGTGCGGCGTCAATCGCCCGGCCCCGGTGTTTTCCGCCAGACGCGGGTCGGCCGCAATGGCAGGCCGTTCACCTGTCTTAAGTTGCGCACCATGTATTTTGGCACTCAAAACACACCGAGCCATGAGACCTCCAAATCCGCCATCACGCCGTTCGGCGCGGCGCTCCGCCACTACAAACTTGATGAACTTCCGCAAATCTGGAATGTCATCACCGGCGACATGAGCTTTGTCGGTCCCCGCCCCTGTCTGCCAAGCCAGAATGAATTGATTGAAGCGCGGCGGCGGCGCGGGGTGTTGGCGCTGCGACCCGGTGTCACGGGTCCCGCGC
>JANMMM010000303.1:0-1759 GCA_031373225.1 Phyllobacteriaceae bacterium
GGCCCAATCTTCTCCACCACTTCCTCCACCGTCGGCCGGGCGCGTTTCTTGTGGCTGTCAATGGCGACGCGCATGGCGGCGAGGTGGTTGTATGAAGTGCCGCAGCAGCCGCCGATGATGCGCGCGCCTGCGTCCATGGCAAGACGAGCATATTCGCTCATCAGTTCGGGCGTGCCGGAATAATAGATTTCCGCACCGCGAAATTCCGGAATGCCGCAATTGCCTTTGACGATGACATTGGCCAAGGGATCGCTGTCAGTTATGTCCAGCAGGCTGGAAAGAATGTCCGACGCGCCGACGCCGCAGTTTGCGCCGACGGCGAAGGGCTTGACGGGCAGGGGTTCGGCCACCTTGTGGATGTCGCGCGGATGCGTGCCCATCATGGTTTTGCCGGCCGTGTCGAACGAGGCGGTGAAGACGAAAGGCATGTTTTCGCGGATGGCGGCTTCGGAGGCGGTCTGCATTTCTTCGGGCGCGGACATGGTCTCGATCCAGACCACGTCAATGCCGCCGGCCTTCAGCCCGCGTATCTGCTCGGCAAACGAATCGACGGCCTCGTTATGCGTCAGCGCGCCGAGCGGCTCGAATAATTCGCCGGTCGGACCGACGGAGCCGGCGACGATCACCTTGCGGCCAGCCTTGTCGGCGACAGCGCGGGCGATCTCGGCGGCGCGTCTGTTGGTTTCAAACACGCGGTCCTGATAATTGTGCAGCTTCAGCCGCTGGCGCGTGCCGCCGAACGAGTTGGTCAGGATAATATCGGCGCCCGCCTCGACAAACTGCCGGTGATGATTGGAAATCTTTTCCGGCTGCTCAAAATTCCACACTTCCGGCGCTTCGCCCGCCTCCAGCCCTTCGGCAAACAGGTTAGTCCCCGTCGCGCCGTCGGCGAGCAGGATGCCTTTTTCGTTGAGTAATTGCTCGAGCGGATGAGTCATCAAGGCACCTGTTGGGAAATGAGATAAAGACATAAACAAATCTTTATATCAGGTCAACTGACATCTCATGACGTTTTTACGATAGAAAATATTCATAAACCGGCTTAACTTCTTAGAATTAAAGGGGTTTTGCGGCTGGGCTTTGAGATGAGAAATAATATAGGGCGAGTGCGCGAGGTCGAATGGCCAACGATTGCGCTGGTTATCGCCTGTCATCTGGCTTGGTTCGGCCTCGGCTTTTACCTCTATCAAATTATGCCAATCTTGGCTCTTATCCTGATGCCGTTCGCCGTCGCGCTGCATTCCTCGCTGCAACATGAAGCATTGCATGGGCACCCCACGCGTAACGGAATGCTCAATGAAGCGCTTGTTTTCTTCCCGCTTGGCCTGTTTTATCCGTTTCGGCGGTTCAAGGTTCTGCACCTGACGCATCATAATGACGAGCAATTGACCGATCCGTATGATGATCCGGAAAGCTATTACCGTTCGACGATGGACTGGGAGCGGATTCCCGGCTGGCTCAAGCGGGTGCTGGAAGTCAATAACACGATGCTTGGGCGCTTCTTTCTGGGTCCGGCGCTGATGTCGGGCGGATTTGCATGGTCAGAAATTCAACGGATGCGCAGGGGTGAAAGCCGTGTTCGACTGGCTTGGCTTTTTCATTTGATCGGCATAGTGCCGGTCTATCTCGTGGTCACCCGCGTGTTTCACATGCCGTTCTGGCTTTATGTGTTGGTGCCCGCCTATTTCGGTCTCGCGCTCATTACCATTCGCACCTATGCCGAACACCGCTGGTCGGAGACGCCGGAGGGGCGGACGAT
>JANMMM010000358.1:0-2797 GCA_031373225.1 Phyllobacteriaceae bacterium
GCGGCAGGGCAGCGAGCAGCACATGCCTGCCGGCAAAGCGCCGCGACATGGCACCGCCAAGCGCCATGACCACGATGTTCGTCAGCGTCAGCCCGGTAAGGGCCAGCCCGAAGATTTCGCTGGTAATGCCCGTCTGCCTGACCAGCGCCGGGATGGAGCCGGAGAAAGCGCCGACGACCGCGCCGAAGGCGGCGAAAACCAACATCATCGCAGTGCGCGGAGTGGACAAAATGTGCGGGAGGGACATGATCGTCACCTATGGCAGAATCAGAAGCGGCGCAATTGGGACAGAGCGGCTTTGACGTGAAAGGCAATGAAGATGCGCCTGCTTTTTGCAGCTGGGCTGCTTGGGGCCATGGCCTTGACTGAGAGCGTCAAGGCCGAACCAAAAATGCCGGCGGATTTTGTCCGGCTGCGCGATGTTGCGCCGCTTGCCGCAGAGGACATGCGCTACGCGGGGCCGCACAATTTCACCGGCGCTGCGGTCGACGGCTACCAGGCCCCGGTCTGCTGGCTGCGCAAGGACGCGGCGGCGGCGCTGGCGAAGGCGGGACAGGAGCTCGACACGATGGGCTGGCGGCTTGTTGTCTATGACTGCTACCGGCCGACGCGGGCCGTGGCGGCTTTTCTGGATTGGGCCAAGCTGCCGGATGATCCGGCCAGCAAGGCCGAGTTTTATCCGCGCGAGAACAAGCAGGACCTGTTCAAGCGCGGCTATCTCGCCGAGCGCTCGCAGCATTCAACCGGGACGACGGTCGATGCGGGCGCGCTGGAGAAGGACGGCGGCGCGCTGGACTTTGGCACGGACTATGATTTTCTCGATGTGCGCTCGGCGACCGAAAGCGCGGAAGTCTCCGCCGCTGCGCAGGCGACCAGGCGCAAACTGCGTGCGGTTTTCGAGAGGGCCGGCTTTTCAAACTACCGCCGCGAATGGTGGCATTTCAGCTTCAAATCGGACCGCAGGGCGCGGGCGTCGAATGCGCCGGTGACGGAAAACAGGTAGGCTGGCGCAAAAATTCTGTGGTTACCGCCGGACTGGAGCCCCAGATGCTCCGAAATGGCTTTCTTTCCTCAAAAGCAGGGACATGATGGCGCGCCGGAAAAATGCCGGCGCATGAGTCCCCGCAGGGAGGCGGAGGCTTCAATGGACAGAATGGAGGGGTACCATGTCCACAACGCATCCTATTGATGAAATCCTGCCAACGCCGCGTCTGTTCGCGCTTGGCATCCAGCATGTGCTGGTCATGTATGCCGGCGCGATCGCGGTGCCGCTGATTGTCGGGCGGGCGCTGAAGCTGCCGCCCGAAGATGTGGCGTTTCTGATTTCGGCGGACCTGTTCTGCTGCGGGCTTGTCACGCTGATCCAGTCGCTCGGCGCGACGCAATGGTTCGGCATCAGGCTGCCGGTGATGATGGGCGTCACTTTTGCCTCCGTCGGGCCGATGCTCGCCATGGCCGGGGCCAATTCCGGGCCGGACGGGGCGCGGATGATTTTTGGCTCCATCATCGGGGCGGGAGTCGTGGGCATACTCATTGCGCCGATTGTCAGCCGGATGCTGCGGTTTTTTCCGCCGGTGGTCACCGGGACGATCATTCTGGTGATCGGCGTCACCTTGATGCGCATCGGCATCAACTGGATTTTCGGCAATCCGGTCGGGCCGACCGCGCCATCGATTATCAATCCCGAACATGCAGCCTGGCTTGAGGCGCTGAAGACGGCGGCGGTCGCGGCAGGGTCCACAATTCCGCCGCTGCCGGAGAAGCTGGCGCTTGCGCCGAGCGTGCCCAATCCGCTCTATGCCTCGGGCTCCAACATCGCGCTCTCGGCGGCGGTGCTGGCTATCATCCTGGGGGTCGCCAAGTTTGGCAGGGGCTTCATCCAGAACATCGCCGTTCTGACCGGCATTGCCGTCGGCGGGGTTCTGGCGGCGCTGATGGGCAAGATGAGCTTCGACAAGGTCGGCGCGGCGTCATGGTTCGATGTCATTGCGCCGTTCCATTTCGGCGCGCCGATATTCGATCCGTTCCTGATTTTCACCATGTCACTTGTGATGATCGTGGTGATGATTGAATCAACTGGCATGTTTCTGGCGCTCGGCGACATGACAGGCAGGAAAATCACCCAGCCGGCGCTGGCGGCGGGTCTGCGCACCGACGGGCTTGGCACATTGCTCGGCGGCATATTCAACACGTTTCCCTATACGAGCTTTTCGCAGAATGTCGGGCTTGTCGGCGTGACGGGGATCAAGAGCAGGTTTGTCTGCGTGGCGGGCGGCGTCATCCTGATCGTGCTTGGCCTCTTGCCGAAAATGTCAGCTCTCATTGAGTCCTTGCCAACGGCTGTGCTTGGCGGCGCGGGGCTGGTGATGTTCGGAATGGTGGCGGCGACGGGGATACGGATATTGTCGGCGGTGGATTTCAAATCGAGCCGCAACAATCTGTTCGTCGTGGCGGTGTCGCTCGGCTTCGGCATGATCCCGCTGATCGCGCCGAACTTCAAACAATGGCTGCCGCACGGCATTCATCCGTTGATCGAGTCCGGCATCCTGCTCGCCTCCATCGCGGCGGTGGCGCTCAACTTGTTCTTCAACGGCGCGACGTCGGATGCGCGGGCGGCGGAGCAGCTGAAGGACGCGGCGGGCGCGGCAGGCGAACACTAGGTCGTGTCGTCATTTAGCGGATTCTCAAACCCAATAAAGCGTGATTCATAGGGAGCCTTCGAACAGGAGGCTTTCTGATGAAACGCTACGGACTTCGGGACGACCAGTTTGCGCGGATTGAAAATCTGCTTCCGGGA
>JANMMM010000363.1:0-1966 GCA_031373225.1 Phyllobacteriaceae bacterium
GTTTCCAATCCCGGTCCCGCCGCCGCAAAGGCGTCACCTCCTTCGCATCGCGGCGGATGGCGATGCGGATATTGGTGCCGTACATGAATTCGGGGAGGCCTCGGTGTTTTTGCATGGGACTCTGTTTGTGCGTATTTGTCCGCGCACTTATGCGCAGTTTCGCCGCATCGCGCCAGCCGCAACCGCGAAAAATCGGGGACAGTTTACTTGGCCTGCACCGTCAGCTGGCAATTTTCGAACGATGGAACATGCCAAGTAAACTGTCCCCGATTTAGCCTTTCACCGCCAGCCGCAGCGCCATCAGGACTTCATTGGCGTAACCAGTATCCGTCTTCAGCGCCCGCTCCTCACTGCCGTAGATCACGAACCCGTGCCTGTGATAAAGCCGGATAGCCTCGACGTTGGTGTCGACCACGCCGAGCCGCAGCTGTTCGACAACGCCTGACGCATGATGGATGAGCGCGTCCATGAGCGCCGAGCCAATCCCCCGCCCCCGCGCCTCCGGCGCGACATACATGCCGTACACCGCCCCCTTGTGCCGCTCCTTGGCGCTTCCCGCATCCTGCACGAACCGCGCCATGCCGGCAATTTTCCCGTCGAGATATGCGCCGAACGCGCCGGGCGTTGCGAGCCGCTCCTCCCAGCCTGACATCGGGCGCGCGGCTTCGGAATCGTATGTGGAGCCGAAGGAATCGGGCGAGTCCTGCAGCGCGGCGAGGCGGATGGCGCGGTAGTCGGCGGCGTCTGCTTGGGTGAGACGGCGGATGGTGAAGGGGGGCATTTCAGTCACTTTCCCTCACCTGGTTTGCTTCGCAAACAGTCCTCTCCCCGTGGGGGAGAGGCGAAAAGAGCGCCGCAGCTTTCCCCTCTCCCCCACGGGGAGAGGACAGTCTTGCGAAGCAAGACAGGTGAGGGAGAGTCAATCTCACAGCGGAATATTATCATGCTTCTTCCAAGGATTCTCCAACACCTTGTTCCGCAGACTCGCAAATGCCCGCGCCACGCGCTTCCTTGTCGAATGCGGCATGATCACATCGTCGATGAAGCCGCGCTCTGCCGCCACGAACGGGTTGGCGAAGCGTTTCTCGTAGTCGGCGGTGCGGGCGGCGATCCTGTCCTTGTCGGCGAGCTCCGAGCGGTAGATGATTTCCGCCGCGCCCTTCGCGCCCATCACGGCGATTTCGGCGCTCGGCCAGGCGTAGTTGATGTCACCGCGCAGGTGTTTGGACGCCATCACGTCATAGGCGCCGCCATAGGCTTTGCGGGTGATCAGCGTCACCTTCGGCACCGTCGCCTCGCCATAGGCGAACAGGAGCTTGGCCCCATGCTTGATGATGCCGCCGAACTCTTGGGCTGTGCCCGGCAGGAAGCCCGGCACATCGACAAGGGTGAGGATCGGGATGTTGAACGCGTCGCAGAAGCGCACGAAACGGGCGGCTTTGCGCGAGGCGTTGATATCGAGACACCCGGCCAAGACCGTGGGCTGGTTGGCGACGACGCCGACGGTGGAGCCTTCAATGCGGATGAAGGTCGTGATGATGTTCTTGGCGAAGTCACGCTGGATTTCAAAGTGATCGCCCTCGTCGGCGATCTTGCCGATCAGCTCATGCATGTCATAGGGCTTGTTCGGATTGTCCGGGATCAGCGTGTCGAGCGCCATGTCAAGCCGCGCCGGATCATCGAAAAACGGCCGCGTGGGCGGCTTTTCGCGGTTGTTCAAGGGCAGGAAGTCGATGAGCCGCCGCAGCGCGGCGAGCGCCTCGACATCATTGTCAAACGCCCCGTCCGCCACCGAGCTTTTCGCCGTATGCGTCTTCGCCCCGCCCAATTCCTCGGCGGTGACGATCTCGTTGGTGACGGTCTTCACCACGTCCGGCCCGGTGACGAACATATAAGAGGTGTCGCGCACCATGAAGATGAAATCGGTGATCGCCGGCGAATAGACCGCCCCGCCCGCGCACGGCCC
>JANMMM010000387.1:0-4945 GCA_031373225.1 Phyllobacteriaceae bacterium
GCCATCACCGCCGAAATCGGTTCAATGAAGATGCGCGAGGAAATTGATGCGCTCACAGTCATTGGCCTCAATCCCATCGGCGTTCTGGTGTTTCCCAGGCTGGTGGCGCTGGTCATCGCTTTGCCGCTCCTGACCATTGTCTCGGATGTTGCCGGACTTGTCGGCGCGGCTTTTGTGGCTCAATCCTATTCCGGCATTTCAATTTCTGCTTTTGTGTCACGGCTTGAGGAAGTGGTTGACCTGACAACCTACTTCGCCGGCCTTATCAAGGCCCCTTTCATGGCGCTCATCATCGGCGTCGTCGCCTCGGCGGAAGGCTTGAAAGTCGGCGGCAGCGCTGAATCGCTCGGCCGCCGTGTCACGTCTTCGGTGGTGAAGGCGATCTTTGTTGTCATTGTTGTCGACGGCCTGTTCGCCATGTTTTACGCCGCGATTGACTTTTGACATGACCGCTGCGCCCACTAGATCAGACCGATCCCGGCCAAAGGCGGCGCTTGCCGAGCAAGGCGGCGGCAGGACGCTGATTGAAGTGCGCGGCGTGAAGGTCGGATTCGGCGACAGGCTGGTTCTCGACGGGCTGACTCTCGACGTGCGCAGGGGAGAAATTCTGGGCTTTGTCGGCGCGTCGGGTTCGGGAAAATCGGTTCTGCTGCGCACCATTCTTGGCCTGACGCCGAAACAAGCCGGCACGATCAGCGTGTTGGGAAAGGATCTGTCGGATGTGAGCGCGTCGGACAAGATCGAGGTCGATATGCGCATGGGTGTGCTGTTTCAGCATGGAGCGCTGTTCTCGGCTTTGACCGTGCTCGAAAATGTCATGGTGCCAATGCGCGAATATCTTGATCTTTCTCCGCGCCTGATGAGCGAGCTCGCGCGCTTCAAACTTTCGCTGGTTGGCCTCCAGCAGGAAAGCGCGGAACTTTTCCCCTCGCAGCTTTCCGGCGGCATGATCAAGCGCGCCGGCCTGGCGCGGGCCTTGGCGCTTGATCCGGATATTGTGTTTCTCGACGAGCCGACATCCGGCCTCGACCCGATCGGAGCGGCCAATTTTGACGAGCTCATTGCGAATTTGCGCAACACTTTGGGCCTCACAGTCTATATGGTGACGCATGATCTCGATAGTTTGTTCTCGGTGTGCGACCGAATCGCCGTGCTCGGCGACAAGAGAATTGTCCTGCAGGGAACCTTGAAGGACATGCTTGAATCGGAAGACGAATGGACCAGGTCCTATTTCCGGGGCAAGCGGGCGCGCATGATTGCGGTGAAAGAGACAGTTTAGTTGGAAACAAAGGCAAACTACGTTCTGGTCGGCATATTCACCATGGCGGTGCTGCTCGCCTCGTTCGGCTTCGTCTATTGGATCGCCCGCGGCAGCACTTCGGCCGAATCGGCATTGCTCGAGATCCGCATTCCAGGCTCGGTGACCGGGCTTTCTGTGGGCAGTCTGGTGCTGTTCAACGGCATCAAGGTCGGCGACGTGCGGCGGCTGGAGATTGATCCCACAAATCCGTCGGCCGTCATCGTGAGCGCAGAGGTGGATCAGCGCACGCCGATCACGGCGCAGACCAAGGCGACACTGGGATTTCAGGGCCTGACCGGGCAAGGCTATATTGAGCTGCAAGGCGGCGATCCGAAGGGTGAGAATATTCTCATGGCCGCGCTGGCGGCGGGCGGGACCGCCAAGATCGACGCCGGGCCGGGGGCAGTCAACAATCTGATCGACAAGGCGCAGCAGATTTCAGTGAGAGCCGACAACATTCTGACCAAGCTTGATGAATTTATATCGCTGAACCAGGCGCCGCTGACCCAGACCGTGTCGAACGCCCAAAAATTCTCGGATTCACTCGCCAAAAACTCAGACAACATTGACAAGTTTTTTGTGACGGTCGGCGAGCTGTCCAGGACACTGGGAGCCGTTTCCGGCAAACTCGATTCAACGCTGACAGCTGCTGAGGACCTTCTCAAGAGTGTGGACAAGGCCAAGGTCGACAACGTCTTGGCCAATGCTGAAAAAGTCTCGGATGATCTCGCCAAATCCTCCGGGCGGATCGAAGCGCTTGTCACAAGCGTCGAGGGCGGCGTCAAGAATTTCGGAACTTTCACCGAATCTGCCTCGAAAACCATGTCGGGCGTCGAGAAACTGATCGCTTCCGCCGATGCGGCAAAAGTGGCCTCCGCCATCGACAATATTGAGGCGGCCAGCAAGACGGCGCGCACGGCTCTGGACGAGATCTCAAAAATATCCGCAAAAGTTGGCGGCCGCGGCGAGGATGTTGACAGGATCATCGGCAATGCGGCCAAAATTTCTGACGACCTGGCAAAATCTTCCGGCGAAATTGAAAAGCTCGTCGCCAGCCTCCAGGACAGCATGAAAAACATCAGCGGTTTCACCGGCTCGGCAGGCAAGACCCTCGAGAATGTTGACAGGCTGGTTTCCGCCGCCAGTCCCGAAAAAGTCCGCTCAACCCTCGACAATATCGAAACCGCCAGCAAGACGGCCAAGACAGCACTTGACGACATTGCAAAGGTTTCCGGCAAAATCGGGGGGCGCGGTGAGGACATCGACCAGATTATCAGCAATGTCAGAGATTTGTCCGGACGGCTTAACCAGACGGGCGTGCGGCTGGACGGCGTTTTGGCCAAGGTTGACGGCTTTCTCGGCGAGGGCGGCTCGACTGGCACGGGCCTCGCCGAAGAGGCGCGCGCCACGCTGAAATCCTTCCGCAAAGTGGCGGACACGCTGAACTCGCGGCTTGGCGAAATCACCGACGGGCTGGCGCGTTTTTCCGGGCGCGGCCTGAAAGATTTCGAGTCGGCGGTGCAGGACAGCCGCCGCTCGATAGCGCGCATCGAATCGGCCATTTCCAGCCTCGAGCGCAACCCGAACCGGCTGATTTTCGGTGGAACAGACAATGTTCCGCGCACCGACGGGCGCAACCGGCGTTGACATTGAGCCGGGCAATCCCCAATCAATGAAGCGCGCGTCCGCAGAGTCTCAGGATATGGCATTGCCGCAAAACTCCCGAAAGGTTGAATTTTTGAAAGCCGGATTCCTATGTGCGCTGCTGCTTTCCGGCTGTTCTTCCATTGGCGGGGTCAAGCCGCTGGACACATTTGACCTTGCTGCGCCCGACGCAGTCAGCGCCGGGCCGCGGAAGGGCAAAGTGCAGGTTCTGGTCACTGAGCCGCAGGCGCTGAAGACGCTGGACAGTGAGAATATCGTCGTGCGCAACGGCGCGTCGCAGATTGAATATCTGGCCGGCGCGCAATGGAGCGACCGGCTGCCGAAGATAGTCCAGTCTAGGCTCATTCAGGCGTTTGAGAAATCGGGGCGGTTTGGCGGCGTTGGCCGCCCCGGCGAGGGGCTGGCGATTGACTATCAGATCATCACCGACATTAGGGCGTTCGGCATAGAGGACGGTGTGGCAATGGTCGAGATCGGCGCCAAGCTGCTCAATGACCGGAATGGCGTTGTCCGCGCGTCGAAAACATTCGCGGCGTCGGTTCGCGCCGGCGCCGGGGCGAATGCGTACGTCGAGGCGCTGGATCAGGCGTTTTCCGGCGTTGCGGCCGATCTCGTGGCGTGGGCCGGGAAGAATATCTGACACCAACCCGCTTGGCCCTTCGAGCTTTTTGTCCTGCGATAACAGGTCCGAAAGAAGTGCAGAGGCGGGATGGGATGGCGCTGGTCCTGCTTCGCTGGCAAGGGCGAGCTTCGCAGGATTGGGCGCTTTATCCTGCAAGGAAAAATAAACGGTGCAGAATAGAGCACCCCATCCTGCGAAGCTCGAAGAGCGAAGCAGGACCGGTCGCACACACATATGCTCTCTCTGCCTTGAGCCGCGCATGACCCATCAAGACGTATCCGGCCTATACCAAGCCTCCCGCGCAAAATAATGGCAGTCACCTAATATGGCGTCGATCTCGCGCGGGCGGGTCCGGTGCAAGCCCGGCGCAAAGCCCGGGCGGAAGGGCGACAGCCGCGCAATCTTCTTCAAACCCAGCCGCGCCCGCCAGCGGGCCAGCCGCTTGGCCTGGCGCGGCAGGGTATCGAGCGCGTGCCGCAGCGCCAGCAGGCGGCGGCGGATCGCGTCCGGAGAGATCGGGTCGTCATCGCTTGCAAGGGGCTTGGGAGCTGGGAAGACCGGGTCGAAGAGGCCGGGAACGGAAATGCGCGGCAGGACCTGAACCTCTTTTCTTCCCCACTCAAATCCCTGCGGCGCAAAGCGCTTCAGCGGATCAATCAGGCAGAAGGCGGCAACCCGCTCGGCATCCCGGTACAAGGCGGTCCCTGAAGGAAAAGCCCGCGCCGGGCGCAGCGTCACGACCAGCCCGCGCGCGGCCATGACAATCAGCCGCCGCGCGGCAGATTCGGCGGGGCGCAGCAGGATCAGCAAGGCCCGGCAGACATTGCGCGGCAGTAAAGCCGTGCCGCCCCGGCCGAACCCGGCCATGACGAACAGCTCCGTCAGAACGGCGATGAGCCGCTCGGCGTTGCGCTCGATGATCGTCGGCCAGTCCATTCGCCTCCTTTCCGGTTCAAACACACTGGAGGGATTATGGGGCGGGTTTGGAGGAGGGGGATAGAATTTTTCGATAAAATGATAAGGTGTTGAGAAGAACGGAGAATTAGTTTTGGCGGCTGAGGTTTTGTCCGCCTTCTCGCCATATCCTGCACCATTGTCCCCCGCTCCGTCACGGCTTCGCCGCGCCACCTTTCCCCCAACAAAGTGTTGGGGACGAGGACAGAGGCGCCCTCTGTCCTCACCCCCGCCGAAGCGCGGGGGAGAGGTGGCGCTCGCGGAGCGCGTGACGGAGCGGGGGGGGGGCAACGCCGTCCACGCAATCGCCCACGTCAGACGGCGTAAAGAACGTCAGCCTCCTTCGCGAGGTGCGTTACCACGAGGTGCTGTTCGAGCTCCTCACGCGTCAGTACGAAATGGCG
>JANMMM010000003.1:0-13272 GCA_031373225.1 Phyllobacteriaceae bacterium
AGAGTTGCAAGTAAACGCGAAAGCCGTGACACAGCGATCTCCCCTCCTGAGCTTGTCGAAGGGCGCGGGGGAGATGCCGCCCTTCGACTAGCTCAGGAGGCAGAGGGGGGCGAGAGCTGCGCCTTTAGCCGCGCGCAAAACACAGCTGCGCCAAAGCTTGCCCCGTGAAGTGCAACGCGTGGTTAGACGGCAGGCGTCTTGCGAAACGTCATCACCCCCCAAACTCCGGCCAACGCCGCCGCGAGGCCGTACCACGTGAAAGCATATTGAAGGTGATTGTTGGGACGGCTGACGATTGTCGTGCGGGTGACCGGCAATGCCCCGGCTTTCGC
This sequence comes from Phyllobacteriaceae bacterium, assembly GCA_031373225.1. Lineage (GTDB taxonomy): Bacteria > Pseudomonadota > Alphaproteobacteria > Rhizobiales > Rhizobiaceae > JANOYJ01. The sequence goes on from JANMMM010000003.1 coordinate 333, forward strand.
ATCGCTCCAGTCATCGACAAAGAACGGCAGCAGCCTGTCCGGCGCAATCCCGGCGCTCGCCGCCATCCCGCTCAAATCCTTCCAATACCAGGTGTTGGATTTGGGGTCGTTGTCCGGCACAATGCTTGATGGCTTGCCATTGAGCGGATTGCGCGCCAGCCCGCTGATGGTCTGGACGCCCTCCGGCTGCGAGCCGGGCCGCTTTGAGGGGTCGCGGAGCTCGTAAGGAACAAAGCCCCGATTCAACATCAGAACGCGCCCGTCTGCAAGCTGCAAAGGTGCATAGATATTCCAGCCGCTCTGACCATCAAATGTGGAAAGAAAATATTGCTCGTGATCTTTCAGGACGAGGCCGGAAAACGCCACCGGATAATAGTCCACATCGCCTTCGGTCTTGAACCTGGCTTCAACTGCGGGCAGAGGCTCAGGCGCGCTTGCCATTCTTGTTTGGATGGAAGCGATCAGCCCTTCCTTCCAAGCCAGTCTTTTGACCTGCCATGTGCCGAGCGAAATCAAAATCGCAAGACCAATCAGCGTGGCAACATGCAGCCCCCAGCGCGTCCCGCTCATTTCCCGCCCCGGTCAATCGTCCCCAGCGCCGCCTTGTTGCGGAATTGCAGCGCGATGAGGATGCCCTTGACCCAGCGCAGCGCAAACAGCGACAGGAAAATGGCAAGCGGCATCCAGAGGATGAAGTGCAGCCAGAGCGGCGGGCTGAATGTGATGTCCATCCAAAGCGCCAGGCCGACAACGATAAAGCCGACAATCATGATGACGAAGGGCACCGGGCCGTCGCCCACGTCAATGAAGGCGTAGTCGAGACCGCAATTACCGCAGCCTTTGGCGGTGGCGATGTAGCCGTTAAACAGCCGCCCCGTGCCGCAGCGCGGGCATTTGCCCTTGAAGCCGGCCGACACCGGGTCAACCGGCGGGTACAGCGCCTTGTCGTCATTCTTCACGGCAAAATCTCAATCAGCGTTCCGTCCGGAACCGCTTTCCAAATCGCAACCATATCGGCGTTAGTGACAGCGATGCAGCCAAAGGTCCAGTCAACTGTCTGGAGCAACAGTGACGCAGGCTGGGAATAGCCGTTCGGCTGGCCGTGGATCATGATGTCGCCGCCGGGATCGATGCCGAGCGTTGCCGCCCGCGCTTTGTCCGCCTTGTCCGGATAGGAAATGTGCAGCGAGAGGTGATAGAGGCTCTTCGGATTGCGCCAGTCAATTGTGTAGCGGCCTTCCGGCGTGCGCATGTCGCCCTGCTTTTCCTTGCCGCCAACCGGGTTGCGGCCGAGCGCAATCCAGTAGCGGGCAATGACGCTGCCTTGGCGAAGGAGTTCCAGACGGCGGTCAGACTTGTCCACGCGAATCATGTCCGCTTTTCCAATTGGCTGTTCGACGCCAGTTTCTGGTGTCCAAGCATGCGGCGGCACGAAGGGAAACAGAAGCGCAAGAACGGCAACAGGTTTGATGAACATGGGCCCCAAATGAAAAAAGGCGGGATCGCTCCCGCCTTTGTCAAATCCGAAAGGGGCAAATCAATGTCATCCGCCATGGGCGATCGGCGCGCCCCATGAGGCCCAGACATAGACGCAGGCGAACAGGAACAGCCAGACCACGTCCACGAAATGCCAGTACCAGGCGGCGGCTTCGAAGCCGAAATGCTGTTTCGGAGTGAAATGGCCTTTCATGGCGCGCAGCAGGCAGACGGTTAGGAAAATCGTGCCGATCAGCACATGGAAGCCGTGGAAGCCGGTGGCCATGAAAAACGTCGCGCCGTAGAGCGAGTCTTTGAAGGTGAACGGCGCATGGGCATATTCATAGGCCTGCACAGAGGTGAAGATCACGCCGAGGCCGACGGTGAGGATCAGGCCGTTGACCAGCCCCTTGCGGTCGCCATGGATCAGCGCGTGATGCGCCCAGGTGACCGTCGTGCCGGACAGAAGCAGGATCACAGTGTTGTAAAGCGGCAGGTGCAGCGGGTCGAGCACTTCGATGCCCTTGGGCGGCCAGACGCCGCCAGTATAGGCCACGCGGCTGGCTTGGATCGCCTCGCCGGAAAACAGGCTCGCGTCAAAGAAGGCCCAGAACCAGGCGACGAAGAACATCACCTCCGAGGCGATGAACATGATCATGCCATAGCGCAGATGGATCGACACGACCTGCGTGTGATCGCCCTGATGCGCTTCCTTGATCGTGTCCGACCACCAGGCGAACATCGTGTAAAGCACGATGGCGAGACCCATGAAGAACAGCCAGGGGTTGGCCATGCTCAGCCCGAAAAGATGCAGCGCGCCGCCTTTCATCATCTGCATCCAGGCGACGCCGCCAATCGCCATGACAAGCGCGCCGACAGCGCCGGTGAAAGGCCATGGGCTCGGATTGACGAGATGGTAGTCGTGCTGCGGTTTGGCGTGTGAATCGGCCATGAAGTTCCCCAATCAGTCTCTCGTCATGCACTAGCTTCTGGCGCGGACAATTACAATTGCCCTTCCGGTTTTTCAATGGTTTTGGCAGGCGGCGCGAGAGCCACCGGCTTGTCGTCGCTGGATGGAAAAAATGTGTAGGACAGGGTGATCGTATCGAGCTTCTTCAAATCCGGCTCGTTGACAATTTCCGGGTCGATGAAAAAGACCACCGGCATTTCGAGAACCTGTCCGGGCTTCAGCTCGGTGTTGGTGAAGCAGAAACATTCGAGCTTGTTGAAATAGGAGCCGGCCAGCTCCGGCTGCACATTGAATATCGCCTTGCCGCGCACTGGCGTGCTGAAAATGTTCTCGGCCCTATAGGCGATTTTGACGGTTTCGCCGATTTTCATCTCAATGGAGCGCTGTAACGGCTTGAAATCCCACGGCAGGCCGGGCGCGACATTGGCGTCGAAGCGGACGGTGATTTTGCGGTCCAGTATCTTGTCCGACGCCTGCTCGACGCGCTGCGTCGTGCCGCCATAACCGGTCGCCTTGCAGAACAAAGTGTAGAGTTCAGCCGAAGCGAATGTGACGCCGATCATGCCGCCGAAGAAGGCGAGGCAGCAGGCTGCGACGATCCAGTTGGCTTTCTGATTCCGGTTCACCGCATCCGCCATAGCGTCACATCGGCCTTTGCATGATATTGGCCCCAAGCTTGGCCCAAGTCGCCACATAGACGATCACCACAAACGCCACCAGGGCAAACCCCAACGCGGCCGAGCGGTTGCGCTGCGCCTTTTTCTGCTTGTCCGTCAAAGTGATGCGTTCCGGTTCCATGGATTGCCTCACCAAGCCATTGCGCGCTGGACGAGATTTTCGACAAGAAGCGTCGCAAACAGGCCGGACAGATAGAGCAGCGAAAATTTGAACAGCGCCTTGGCCGGCTTCATGCTCCGGTCGCTGTCGGGCATCATATAGACGCCCCATGCGTAATAGACGAAACCAAGACCAAGAAGCGTTGAAACAATTGCATAGGCCATGCCGCCCGTGCCGAGAAAGTAGGGCAATACGCCAACCGGCGCGACCAGCAGCGCATAGGCCAATATCTGCCTGCGCGTCGACGCCTCGCCCGCGACATTGGGCATCATCGGCACGCCCGCCGCGCCGTAATCATCGGATTTGAACAGAGCCAGCGCCCAGAAATGCGGCGGGGTCCACAGGAAGATGATCAGGAACAGGGCAAAGCTCTCAACGCTGACGCCGCCGGTCACCGCCGCCCAGCCGATCATCGGTGGAAATGCGCCGGCCGCGCCGCCGATGACAATGTTCTGCGGCGTCGCGCGCTTCAGCCACATTGTGTAGACAACGGCGTAGAAGAAAATTGTGAAGGCGAGCAATGCGCCGGCAAACCAGTTGGCCATCAGGCCGAGCGTCATCACCGAGAGCGCCGACAGGACAAGGCCAAATCCAAGCGCCTCACCGCCGGTGACGATGCCTGCCGGGATCGGACGCTTCATCGTTCGTTTCATCACGGCGTCAATGTCCGCGTCATACCATTGGTTCAGCGCGCCTGAGGCCCCGGCCCCGACGGCGATGGCAAGGATGGAAACCGCGCCCAGAACCGGCGAAATATGGCCCGGCGCCAGCATCATGCCGACAAGCGCGGTAAAGACGACCAGCGACATGACGCGCGGCTTCAGAAGCGCGAAGAAATCGCCCGCCACCGCCTCCGAAAGGCGGACGGGCAAGACTTCATTTTCCACTGCAAGCGACATCAGGTCTTGTTTCCACTCACTCGATAAACTTGACGGGCCGCTTTCATGCGGCCCGCTTCAACTCACTTGACCCGGGGAAGCTGTTCCCATTGGTGGAACGGCGGCGGGGACGGCAGCTGCCATTCGAGCGTCGTCGCGCCCTCGCCCCATGGATTGGCCGAAATCTGCCGCTTGCGCGCGAACGTGTCATACACCCCGTAGAGGAACACAACGACCGCCAGCGCGGAGAGGTAGGAGCCGTAGGAGGACACAGTGTTCCAGCCCTCATAGGCGTCCGGATAGTCGATATAGCGGCGGGGCATGCCCTGCAGGCCGAGGAAATGCTGGGGGAAGAACACCAGATTGACGCCGACAAAAGTCATCCAGAAATGCAGATTGCCGATCTTCTCATTGTACATGTAGCCAGTCATTTTCGGGAACCAGTAGTACCAGCCGGCGAAAATGGCGAACACCGCGCCCATCGACAGAACGTAGTGGAAATGCGCGACGACGAAATATGTGTCGTGCATCGGCCGGTCGAGGCCCGCGTTCGCCAGCTGCACGCCGGTGACGCCGCCCAGCGTGAACAGGAAGATGAAGGCGATGGCCCAGAGCATCGGCGTGCGGAACGAAATCGAGCCGCCCCACATCGTGGCGATCCACGAGAAAATCTTGATGCCGGTCGGCACCGCGATCACCATCGTCGCAAAGACGAAATAGCGCTGCGTGTCGAGCGACAGGCCGACCGTGTACATGTGATGCGCCCAGACGACGAAACCGACAACGCCGATGGCGACCATCGCATAGGCCATGCCGAGATAGCCGAAAATCGGCTTGCGCGAAAACGTTGAAATCACATGGCTGACAATGCCGAAACCCGGCAGGATCAGGATGTAGACTTCCGGATGGCCGAAGAACCAGAACAGATGCTGGAACAGGATCGGGTCGCCGCCGCCCTCTGGCGCGAAGAAGGCCGTGCCGAAATTGCGGTCGGTCAGAAGCATCGTGATGCCGCCCGCCAATACCGGCAGCGACAGCAGCAGCAGGAACGCGGTGACCAGAACCGACCAGGCGAACAGCGGCAGTTTGTGCATGGTCATGCCGGGCGCGCGCATGTTGAAAATCGTGGTGATGAAGTTGATCGCGCCGAGGATCGACGAGGCGCCCGCCAGATGGATGGACAGGATCGCCAGATCCATCGCCGGTCCCGGCTGCCCGGAGGTTGAGAGCGGCGGATAGAGCGTCCAGCCGCCGCCGACGCCATAGCCGCCCGCGGGGCCTTCGACGAACATTGACAGGAGCAAGAGAATGAAAGCCGGGGGCAGCAGCCAGAACGAAATATTGTTCATCCGAGGAAACGCCATATCGGGCGCGCCGATCATGATCGGCACCATCCAGTTGGCAAAGCCGCCGATGAGGGCCGGCATGACCATGAAAAAGATCATAATCAGCGCATGGCCGGTGGTGAAGACATTATACATGTGCTTGCCGCCATCCAAGGCTGCGTCGCCTTCGAAGCCATAGACCATCTGGGCCAGGCCGTCGAAAAACTGGATGCCCGGATGGGCCAGCTCAATGCGCATGGCCACCGACATCAGCCCGCCGATAATCCCCGCGATGATCGCGAAGATCAGATAGAGCGTGCCAATGTCTTTGTGATTGGTCGAATAGACCCAGCGCACCCAGCCCTGGTAGGGCTTGTGATCGTGATCCGCCTCGTGAGCATGCGCCTCTGCCATTGGTCTCACCCTATCCTTTTCTTAAATCTTAATCTGTCAGTTCTTGGCGACGTCAACGGTCTTCACCGCTGGAATATCGGCCAGCAAAGTTTTGTAGGCGCCCGGCAGGTCAGTTTCCACGGCGGCGAGCCAGGCCTCAAACTTGGCCTGCGGCACAACGCGGATGGCCAGCGGCATGAAGGCATGGTCCTTGCCGCAGATTTCCGAACACTGGCCATAGAACAGGCCTTCCTTGTCCGCGTTAAACCAGGTCTCGTTCAAACGGCCCGGCACCGCGTCCAGCTTGATGCCAAGCGCGGGCATGGCGAAGGCGTGGATCACATCATTGCCCGTTGTGATGAGCCGGATTGTCTCGCCAACCGGCACGACCATTTCATTGTCAACGGCGAGCTGGCGGGGATAGACGGCCCTGTCATCCTTGCCCGCAGCGGCGCGGTCGGCGTCAGCCAGAAGGCGCGATTCAAGCGTCACAGGCTTTTCCGTCTGATACTCAAAGCCCCAATACCATTGATAGCCGGTGGCCTTGACAGTGAATTTCGGCGGGGTCGGCGGGCTGAACTGAGCCGTCAGCAGCTGGAACGAAGGAATGGCGATGGCGATCAGGATCAGAACCGGCCCGATTGTCCAGATCACCTCAATCAATGAATTATGGCTGGTCTTGGAAGGAATTGGATTGCGCTTTTCGCTGAAACGCCATGAAACATAGATCAGCAAGCCAAGCACAAACAGGGTGATGGGAATAACGAACCACAGCGTGTAGCGCTCAAACCAGGCGATCTGGCGCATCATGTCACCTGCGGGCTCCTGAAAACGGTAGCCCCATGGCTTCGGCTGATCGGCAAATGCCAGCGTTGCAAACAGACTGCCTGCGGAGACCATCAAAAGCCAAAACAGTTTTTTCAATTCAGTTCTCCCGCGAAAGCCGCTCGAATCGACCAAGGCCCGCCGGAACGCGCCTCTTTGCATTTCTCAAATCATAGAATAACGCGGCTAGCAAGAAAGACGAGCGTCAAAGGCATGCGGCAATTGTTCACGCATTGGATACAGGCCCGGCAAATGCGCCGCAAAGACGCCAAAGTCGCGCTTCAATGGATCGGGGGCAAGCGGCTGGCCATGGCTTTCCTTTTCCCCCCGCCTGCGGCATTTTAGGTCAGTGATTCGATTGGGAAAGTTCATGCTTCGGTCAATTCTGGTTTCAGCGGCACTGACCGCAGCATGCATATTTGGCATATCAGGCGCCGCCTTCGCCCAATCCGCCGCCTCCGGCACGGTGAAATCCACCCATGGCGCCTGGTCGATCCTGTGCGACACGCCCGCCGGCGCCAAAACCGAGCAGTGCGCCTTAATGCAAAATGTCGTCGCCGAAGACCGGCCGGAAGTCGGCCTTTCCGTCGTCGTCATCAAGACCGCCGACAACAAAGCCAAAATCCTGCGCGTCCTCGCCCCGCTCGGCGTGCTCCTGCCCAATGGCCTCGGCCTCAACATAGACGGCAAAGACATGGGCCGCGCCTATTTCGTCCGCTGCTTCCAGGACGGATGCTATGCCGAGGTGATCCTGGAGGAGACGATGGTCAAGGCGCTGAGCGCGGGCAAGGCGGCGACGTTCATCGTGTTCCAGACGCCCGAGGAAGGGATTGGGATACCGGTGGATTTGTCAGGGTTTGGCGAGGGGTTCACGGCGCTGCCGTAAGGCGCGGGCAAAACCGCCCGCACCTCACATTTCGCTAAATCACACTACGCCACATCACAGACCCAAAAGCCGAAGTCGCGGAATGCCGCGCCTTGCCACCAGTTGTTTCCCAGAAAACCAAAGGTGAAGTTTTTAGCGCCGGCGTTGCTTTGAAGTGGCTGCGTGACCTTGCCGCCTGAGCGCTTGGCCTTGTCCCCTCCGCCTTCGGGAGCGATAACTTGAATGTGTCCCGGCGAGCTCAAGGTCTTGCGCTGAGCGCAGATGATGGCTGCTTTGCCCGAATTCGCCTCCATCTGGGCGTCGTGCGGCGTGAATACCCGCTTCCAGCCAAATTCGGGCCCGTATTCATCAAGCCAGTCGAATATCTGGTTTGCGCGCATTTCCTCAACTGTCACGGCGTATTTGGCATCGACGGCGGCTCCTGCGAGCAGTTTGGTGATGGCGCTGGACTTCCACCAGACGCGGGGTATGTAGCATCCGGCAGTGTCGCAGACATCGTAAACATAGACATTGCAGAATGTCTTGCCGCCGCCGCCCTTCCAGCGCAAATGCGCCGAATTGCCAACGTCAAGCCAGTCGATGATCGCCCGAATCCCGGCGGCCTTCCCGCCCGCATGTGTGGACGGTACGCCGGGCTTCCCGGACTCACCGATTGAATAGGCTCTTGCACCCGTCACTGAGCGCTTCTCGGACGGTTTCGAACCGAGGTCCGCAGGAGGCAGCTTTCCAGCTGTCGCCGAGGCTTTGGGAAAGACGGTGCCAAGCGGCCCGAGATGGCTTGAATTCACAAATCCAATGAGCACCGAACCGGCGAGGGTAACACTCACCTGCCACCAGCCGGCGGCGGCGCTGACCGCAATCTTGTTGACTTCCGTGCCTTGAGCCAGAACCGCGATACGGTTTTTTCCCGTCGGATCGGGGGCCGAGCGAAGGTTTAGCTGAAGGGCGGTGACGATATGCGTTGCCATGATCTATTCTCCATTTGTTTGCTGTGTTGACGGTGAAGTTCATGGACCGCGATTAGAAATCCTCAGAAAGTCAAACACCCAAATTGCCTGCCCGAGAGCAGTTCCCAAGGCTGCGAGAGGCACAAGAATGTCTGGTCAGGCGAATACTTGACTGAAAGCCCAAGCTTCCACATGGCCCAAATGGGCTACCGTGCTGGAGAATGTTTAGAAACGCCGCCCCTACATCCCCGCCGGGATCAGCCGCGCCAGCAGCCCGGCCAAATCCGCCTGCCTGCGGCAGCCGGTCTTTTCCAGCGCGCTTTTCAGCTGGTTGCGCACGGTGCTGACGGATTTGCCTTCGCGCGCAGCAACCTCGTCCGCCGTCTGGCCTGCGGCGATGCGGGCGGCTAGGTCCGCTTCGGTGGCGGTGAGGTCGAACAGCGCCTGAAGCAGCGGTGTCGCGTTCGAGGGTCCCTCAACCGGCTGCGTCAAAACCAGAATGGCCGCACAGCGGTTGAACAGGTCATGCGCCGAGCGGCGCACCGGCACGGCGTGCAGCACGGCGGGCGCGCCCGTCTGTTGATCTCGCAAGGCGATTGAGCGCACAGCGCGGCCCGCCGCGAGGCCGAGCGCCTCGTACAGCATCCGGTTGGCCCGCCGGTCAAACAGCGCCACCCGCCCGCCGCCGCGCGTCGTCCAAAGGCCCCGCTCCTCGTCAAACTTCGCGTTGCCGACAATGACCACGCCCGTGTCGGTGACGGCGCAGGCGCCAAGCCCGAGCGAGGACAGTGTGTCAACCGCCGTGCGCGCCCGCTCAAAGGCGAGCCGCGCCGAGAGGAGCGCCGCCCGCGCCAGATGCGGCCGCAGTTCGTCCAGCGCCTGCACCGACGCCCGGTCGACCGGCTGCGGCGAATAAAGCCCCTCGGTGTGGAAAATCAGAACCTCGCGCTCAGGCAGATGAATGGCAGTGCCGATGCCGCTGCCAAGACCGCGCGGCGTGAGAAAGTCACGGAAGATCGGTTCGCTTGCCAACTCCTCCGGCGAAAACGCGTCAGAATCGGCGACAAAACCCGCCCGGCTTATCTCCAGCAGCCGCCGCGTGCGCTCATTCTTGCCGCGGAACTGATAGAGATATTCGTTGACGGTCTTGATCATCTCCGGCGACGACCCGGTGATCCGCACATTGGCGTCCCGCGCGGCGATCAGCACCGTGCCGACGCCGTCCACAATCCCGGTCACGCGGCTCAGCACATCCGGCCAGCATTCCGGCAGCACCGACGCCTCGTAAATCCGGTCTGTCAGGTCGTCACTGGATGTGCTGAGAACCTGTCCCAACGCGCCCTCCCGTCACACTGCAACTTGAGATTATCGCGTTGGACGGGAAGCGCAATGGGCAAGACTAATGTCAACGCCAATTGACAAAAATTGCCAATCGCCTCATCCTCTTCCCCAAACGCGAGGTGACGCCATGGGCACGATGAATGTCAGTCTGACGAAAGAGCTGCATGAATATGTCGAGACGGAAGTCGCCAGCGGCGACTTTGCTACGGCGAGCGAAGTTGTCCGCGCCGGTCTGCGCGCCCTGCGCGACGGGCGGGCGGAAACGCAGGAAAGGCTGGAAATTCTCAGGCGGAAGGTGAAGATCGGGTTCGATCAGATGCGGGACGGGCTGTTTTCCGACAAGGCGGTTAATCAAATCGCCGAAGGGGTTCTGCGCAGACATACACTGTGACAGCGCTTCTCACGCCGCAGGCTAAGCGGGCTTTGGCCCGGGCTGATGGTAGGCGCAGGGTCTCTTGACTCTCCCTCACCTGCTTCGCTGCGCGAAGCTGTCCTCTCCCCGTGGGGGAGAGGCGAAGGGGCAGCGCCGCTCTTTCCCCTCTCCCCCCGGGGAGAGGACAGTCTTGCGAAGCAAGACAGGTGAGGGAGAGTCAGAAAACGGGGGATAAAAACACGGCTCTTGAAAAATAATATCGCTAAATATCAACAGCTTGAACGAATTGTAGAACAAATTCCATCCCCCTTCCCACATCTTCCCGCATACTTGCCCCCGCTGCTCTCATGGGGACCGGATGATCACCGGCATTCGGGAGAGCGGGCGGCCTATGGCAGCTGGAGGGTGGTATCTCCGGCGGGCGGAGTCCCTCAGCCATGTCCCTCCTGGCCTTCGCGCGCTTGAAAAAGCGCCCCATGCGCCAGCCCGGGCAAAAAGCCGTGACAGGGCGTGTGGCGAGCCCACACCCAGTATAGGTTAGTTCCATCGGCAGGACCATGCGCCCTGGACTTCCCTTTAATGATCAGACCGGCAACGGGGCGTGATGATGGGGGAGGCTGTCTTGAGAGTTCAGCGCGAGCCGCCCCTCTCTGCCTGTCGGCATCTCCCCCGCGAGGGGGGAGATCGCTCGCCGCGCCGCTTTCCCCACTTTTTGAACCGGTGCAAGAAAACGCGAAAGCGGCGACACAGCCGATCTCCCCTCCTGAGCTTGTCGAAGGGCGCGGGGGAGATGTCCGACAGGACAGAGAGGGGCGGCTCGCTCCGAAAGGACCGTCCGCCGAGTGGAGCCGGCAATCCGGGGGATAAATCCACCGGCTCTGAAAATTAATCCCCATCCTTTTCAATCCCTTATCACTTTTCTTCAACAAATCTTATCCCCCACCTTCCAAACCTGCCTCATAATGCCGCGAGATAGGGGACAGTTTACTTGGCCTGTTCCGTCCGCTGCCCATTTCGCAACGATGGAGCAAGCCAAGTAAACTGTCCGCTATCTTTGAACCGGAAAGGACACAGATGGACTGGCCCATGATTATCGAACGCAACTGCGAGCGGCTTGTCGCCGTTCTCACAGAGCTGTTCGTCATGGCCGGTTTCGGCCGGGGCGGCACGGCGCTCTTGCCGCGTCCTGTCTGCCGCGCTTTGCTGATCCTCTTGCGTCCGGCCGAATCCGCCGCGCGGCGGCTGATCGTCATGGCCGCGCATGGGCTTGTGGTGAAACTCCGCCCCGCGCAGGCTTTTCCCAAAGGCACCGCGTTGAAACGGGATGCGGAGCGGGTGGCGGCTTTCTGCCTGATTGACCCGTTGAAGCGGTTTGCGCCGGAAGGGTTTGAGTGGGGACAAGCCAAAGTTCAGACCCTGCCGCGCATTTGCGTTCCCGGCTTCAGCGACCCGGTCTTCCCCGCTGCCCAACCCATCGCCGACGATGGCGACATAATCTCCCCCAACGCCATCCGCCGCCGCCTGCTGGCGCTGCGCCACGCGCTCGATGATCTGCCCCGTCAGGCGAAACGGCTGGCGCGCTGGAAGGCGCGGCAGGCGCTAAAGAAGATCGGCCGCCGCTCGCCGTTCCGGCCCGGCTTTGCGCCGGGCTACCACAGAACCCACCAACGCGAGATCGACGCCATTCTGGGCGACTGCCATCATTTCGCGCATGAGGCTTGGTATAAGGCGGACACGTCTTGAGCATCTCAGTGCGGCGAGATTATAGAAATGGCAGCCTGTCCTGCTTCGCTCCCAAGGGGGAGCTTCGCAGGGTGGGGTGCTTTATGCTGCAACATAGGACAACGAGCCTGAGACGTTGAGCGGCGGTGCAGAATTAGGCACCCCATCCTGCGAAGCTCCCTCTTGGGAGCGAAGCAGGACAAGCCATCCCGCCCGGCCTCTGCGCATCCTTCGGACTTGTACCCGCAAGGGAAATGCCGGAACAAGTCGATAGAATTTTTGCTCTGAAAAAATAATACCGTTCAATATCAACATTTTGTCATTTTCTTAAACATTTTCCATCCCCGATCACACATCTTCCATCATACTTCTCCCCGCTGCTCTCATGGGACCGGATGATCACCGGCATTCGGGAGAGCGGGCGGTGAATGCGGCAATCCGCAGCCTTGCCGCATTTCGGTCATTCCTCTAGGCAAGAGAAGCGCAAACAAAGGCACCTGCCAATTGACCGCCATCCGCGACACACCGCTCCTCGATAAAGTTGTCTTCCCGGCTGACCTTCGCCAATTGCCGGAGAGCGATCTGCCGCAGCTGGCTGCGGAGCTGCGCGGCGAGATGATCGACGCGGTGTCCAAGACCGGCGGGCATCTGGGCGCGGGTTTGGGCGTCGTCGAGCTGACCGTGGCGCTGCATTATGTCTTCAACACGCCGGACGACCGGCTGATATGGGATGTCGGCCACCAGGCCTACCCGCACAAAATCCTCACCGGCCGCCGCGGCCGGATCACCACGCTGCGCCAGGAGGGCGGGCTGTCGGGCTTCACCAAGCGGGCCGAGAGCGAATATGACCCGTTTGGCGCGGCGCATTCTTCCACGTCGATTTCCGCCGGCCTCGGCATGGCGGTGGCGCGCGAGCTTTCGGGAAAAAAGAACAATGTGATTTCGGTCATCGGCGACGGTGCCATGT
>JANMMM010000064.1:0-35117 GCA_031373225.1 Phyllobacteriaceae bacterium
CCGCGCCGCGCTTGCAAAGGATGGCATTCATTTCATCGGCCCGAACAGAGGCGAGATGGCGGAAACCGGCGAGGCGGGCGAAGGGCGGATGGCCGAACCGCTGGAGATTGTGGCGGCTGTTGAAGCGTTGCTCGACGCTCAGCCAAAGCCGCTGGCGGGCAAAAAGATCATCGTCACCTCCGGCCCGACGCATGAGCCGATCGACCCGGTGCGCTACATCGCCAACCGCTCCTCCGGCAAACAGGGCCACGCCATCGCCGCCGCGCTCGCCGCGCTCGGCGCGGAAGTGCGGCTGGTCTCCGGCCCGGTGACAATTGCCGATCCCGCTGGCGCACATGTCACGCATGTGGAGACGGCGCGGCAGATGCTGGCCGCTGTCGAAGCGCTCCTGCCCGCCGACGCTGCTGTCATGGTCGCTGCCGTCGCCGACTGGCGCACGGAAAATGAGGCGGGGGAGAAAATCAAGAAGCAGCCGGGCAAAGGCGCGCCGATGCTTTCGATGACCGAGAATCCGGATATTCTCAGAACCGTCGGCCATCACGCCCAGCGGCCAAAACTCGTCATCGGCTTTGCCGCCGAGACGCAGAACCTCATTGGCAACGCCAAGGCCAAGCTGGCGCGCAAGGGCGCGGACATGATTGTCGCCAATGACGTGTCAGCGGAAAGCGGCGTGATGGGCGGCGACCGGAACCGCGTGCGGATCGTCTCAGCGGCGGGCGTGGAGGACTGGCCTGAAATGGGCAAGGACGAAGTGGCGTCGGCGCTTGCGGAGTTGGTCGCGGCGAAACTTGCCGCGCAATAATCCCGATTAGTTTTTGCTTCATTCCCGGCCTAAGGTGGGACAAGTCAAATCCGGGGTCAAAAACATGTCGAAAACCGCCAAGCCGCCCGCGTTGCCAAATGAGGACGTCACTTCGCTCGCGGCCATCCGTCCGGCGCTCGCCAAGCGCATCCGGGCCGACAATCCGCACCTCGATCATGATTCCAACATTTCTCTCAAACAATTGGGCGAATACCGCGAGCGCTACGTCTCGGAGCTATTGGCCGCCGAGCGCGGCGAGCTGACCAAGCTCGACAAGGCCGTCGCCGCGAGCCTCGCCCGCTCCGAGCTGATCGCCGCCAATACGGACGATGAGTTTGAGGGCAAGCGCACATTCGGCGAAAAGCTCTCGGATAATCTCGCCTATTTCGGCGGCTCGTGGAAGTTCCTCATCGCGTTTGCCGTCATGCTGGCGCTATGGATCACCTGGAACGCCGCGCGCGGGGCGGGCGGCGCGTTCGACCCGTTCCCGTTCATCCTGCTCAACCTCATCCTTTCCTGCCTCGCCGCCGTGCAGGCACCGGTCATCATGATGAGCCAGCACCGGCAGGAAACCAAGGACCGGCTGAGGGCGCGCAACGACTACCAGATCAATCTGAAGGCCGAGCTCGAAATCCGCCACCTGCATGAAAAGGTCGATCATCTCCTCAACAGCCAATGGCAGCGGTTGGCAAAGCTGCAGGAGCTGCAGATCGAGATGCTGGAGGAGATCAGGGACGGGAAGGTGGAGGGGAGGGCGAAGTGACGCTCAGGCGGCGAGGTCATGCTTGGGAAGGGGCTTGAGCTTGGACAGATCGATTTTGCGCTCGGCGTGCCAGAGGTCATGTGCCAGCTGCATGTTGAGCCAGAGGTCTGGGCCATTTCCGAGCACGTAGCCAAACCTAACCGCGAGTTCAGCGGTCACTGGCCGCCTTTCGTTCAAAATAGTCCGCAACCTGTATCGAGAAATGTCCAGCGCCAAAGCGAATTCAGACTTCTTGATCTTGGATTCACCCAAGACAATGTCCCTAAACACAGCACCGGGATGCGATGGACACCGGTTCGGATCGCGTGTGCTTTTTCTCTCGGCGGTCATTGCCACCCGCCTATATCATTTCAGCGAAGAACTCGCCGGTCTGTTCGTCCAATTTGATAAGGCGCATTATCATTCTGTCCTGCGGAAAACTGTCGGCGATCTTCCGCCTTTTCGCCTTCAAATCCTCGGCAACAGTAATTACAACACGGAATTGACCATCGCAGTGATCCCGCGCCCACTTGAGATTTTCTATCCGCTCACGCATTCCGAATGAAGCTTTCACAAAGTCGGCCTCTTTTCCAAATGTGTTGTAGACAATCGGCTTGGCGGAATAATTCAAAATGTCCTGCCAAAGGGTCATGACAACGGTTCTCCCGTCTTCACTTCGCGCAGACCAGCTCTGCCTTGGATTGGCTCCAATTGCGTTAAAGTGCCCGAATGCAGCAGCGAGGCTCATTTATTGCTCATAGGGTTCACGGAATATTACCGAAAATACACGTTTGAGTTTAGCCCAGATTGAGGGCAAGGCAACTGTAATTTTGGACTAAAGAGTACCTTTGTGAAAGGCACTTCGCAATTCATCGAACAATCCGTCGCCATCGTTCACCCCTTTGCATCACTCTGCACAGCGCCTAAATATGCCTCAATAAAACCAACCCAAAGGACCCCTCCCGTGTCTATCCGCCCCGTCAAACAAATCTCCGGCACATCCCCCCATGTCGAGGGCGCAGGCGTCAATCTCCAGCGCGTCTTCGGCTTCGGCGATCCCTCGCTCACCGATCCGTTCCTGATGATGGACGACTTCCGCAATGATGACCCGCGCGACTATCTCAAGGGTTTCCCCTGGCATCCGCACCGCGGCATCGAGACTATCACCTATGTGCTGGCCGGCTCGGTCGAGCATGGCGACTCGCTCGGCAACAGCGGCACGCTCGGCGCGGGCGATGTGCAGTGGATGACGGCGGGGTCCGGCATCATGCATCAGGAAATGCCCAAGGGCGATTTCGCCGGCCGTATGCACGGGTTTCAGCTCTGGGCCAATCTGCCGTCAAACCTGAAAATGACCACGCCGCGCTATCAGGATGTGACCTCGAAAGAGATTCCGGAAATCCACGAGGATGACGGCACCCGGGTGCGCGTTGTGGTCGGTTCGTTCCGCGATCACAAGGGGCCGGTGGACGGCATCGCCGCCGATCCGCAATATCTCGACATCTGGGTGCCGCCGGGCAAACGCAAAGTGTTTCCGGTGGACACCTATAGGTCAGCCTTCGCCTACATATTCGAAGGCTCTGCGACTTTCCGCGACGCGTCAAAGCCATTCGGCGTTCTGGTGGAAAAGGAAGTCAACGGCGAGGAAGTGCATCTGCGTGACATGTCGGGCAACCGCACGCTGGTCGTGTTCGACTCTGGCGACGAAGTTGTCGTTCAGGCCGGCGAAAAGGGCGTGCGTTTCCTGCTCGTTTCAGGCGCGCCCTTGAAAGAGCCGGTCGCCTGGCATGGGCCGATCGTGATGAACACGCGCGAAGAGCTCGTCACCGCCGTCAACGAGCTGCGCGCCGGCACCTTCATCAAGGAAGGTGTGCGGATGGGCTGACTGCGCCTGATCCGTTTGCGCCAACAAAATAAATTTCTTCCGCCGCCGGCCTGTGTCCCGTCAAATAAAGGGCGCAGGTCGAGCGCAGCATTGACGCGAAATTGTGGATCTCGCCGTTGATCTCAATCGCCTCCGAATAGAGCGTTGAGATGAATTTCGGCGTGGACAGATGCTGTGACTGCGCGATCTCGTCCAGAAGTTCCCAGAACACGGCTTCAAGCTGGATGCTGGTGGAATGGCCGCCGATGCGGATGGACCGGTTAATGCTCTTATAGCCTCCGGGGTTCTGCCCCGCATAGACTTTACACATTTGCTGCTCCCTGTGAGGCCGCGCTCCCAACGCAGCCCGCATGCCTAGCCCCCGCTTGACCCGGCGGCGGCATACTTGCCGGACTTTGTGACGAGCGCAAGGGCGACTTTGGTTCTGGGTCTTCGCACCGAAGAAAAATTCGGGCGTGGTAGCCGATTGCCACCTGCTTGACGGCGTATCGTTGCAAACTTTCACCTGAAATCCCGCCTGAGCGGCACAAAAGGGAGCAATCATGGCCAAAGCCATCCATTCCATGATCCGTGTGGTTGATGAAGCGCGCTCCGTCGCCTTCTACCAAAGCGCCTTTGCCCTCACGGTGGCAGAGCGCATTGATTTTGAGACATTCACCCTCGTCTACATGAGCAATGCCGAAAACGATTTCGAGCTGGAGCTGACCATCAACAACGGCCGCGAAGAGGCTTACGACTTAGGCAATGGCTACGGCCATCTCGCCTTCTGTGTTGACAATCTTGAGCCTGAGCACGCGCGGATGGAGAGCCTCGGCTACGCGCCCCGCAAACTCGTGGATTTCAACAACAATGGAAAGCTTCTGGCCCGGTTCTTTTTCGTTGCCGACCCAGACGGCTACCAGATCGAGGTTCTGCAGCGCTACGGCCGGTACCGCTGAACACATGGAACAATAGGGAGGAGACAAAATGGTCACGGTCTACAAAAAGGAAGAAGGACTGTCGCGGCGCGATTTGTTGAAGCGGGGCGGTGTTCTTGGCGCGGTGGCGGTTCTCACCATCTCCGGTTCTGCAGTGCTCAGCCCGCCAAATGCCTGGGGCATGGAAGTCAAGGCGCTCAAGCCCGAAACCATGGCGACGCTGATCCAGATGGCGCGCGATGTCTATCCGCACGATCATGTGCCGGACAAGTTCTATGCGGTGGCTATGAAAGGCTATGACGACAACGCGGGCACAGACGAAGCCGCCAAGAAAATGGTCGAAGATGGCATCGCCGATCTTGACGCAAAAGCAGGCGCTGGCGGCTACCGCAGCCTCGGCTGGGAGGAGCAGCGCGTCGCGGTGTTGAAACAGATCGAAACGACGCCGTTCTTTCAAACTGTGCGCGGCGGTCTTGTGACCGGTCTCTACAACCAAAAAGATGTCTGGCCGCTGTTTGGCTATGAGGGCGAGTCCTATTCCAAGGGCGGCTACAAGGACCGCGGCTTTGCCGACATTGAGTGGCTGTGAGCGGCTTGACGAATTGCAAGTGAAATCAATTTTGGGAGGAAACCATGGCTGCGCCATATGATCTAAACGACGGCACAGTTGTCGTCATTATCGGTTCCGGAGCCGGCGGCGGCACGCTCGGCAATGAGCTCGCGCAAAAGGGCGTCGATGTCGTCATTCTGGAAGCGGGCAAGCGCATTGAGTATGAGGACTTCATCAACGACGAATGGGACAGTTTCGGCCAATTGGCCTGGCTCGACAGCCGCACCACGTCGGGCGACTGGCGCGTGGCGAAAAACTTCTCCGGCCTGCCGTCCTGGATCGTCAAGGCGGTCGGCGGCACCACAACCCATTGGGCCGGCGCCTCGCTGCGCATTCAGGAGCATGAGTTCAAGGCGCTGACCAATTACGGCAAAGTCGAGGGCGCAAACCTCTTGGACTGGCCGATCACGCTGGCGGACTTGGAGCCCTATTATGCCAAAGCCGAAGACAAAATGGGCGTCACCCGGACCAACAATATTCCCGGCCTTCCCGGCAACAATAATTACAAGGTTTTTGAGGCGGGCGCCAAGGCGATCGGCTACAAGGAAGTGCATACCGGCCGCATGGCGATCAACTCCGAGGAGCGCGACGACCGCATGGCCTGCCAGCAGACCGGCTTTTGCTTCCAGGGCTGCAAGTGGGGCGCCAAATGGTCGACGCTCTACACGGAAATCCCCAAGGGCGAGGCGACCGGCAAGCTGGAAGTTCGGCCGCAGGCGCATGTCGTCAAGATCGAGCATGATGATTCAGGCAAAGTCACCGGCGTCACCTATGCCGACAAGGACGGCAAGCTCAACACACAGAAGGCGCGCATCGTCTGCGTCGCCGGCAATTCCATCGAAAGCCCGCGCCTGCTTCTGAACTCCGCTTCGGCGAAATACCCGCACGGCATGGCAAACTCTTCCGGCATGGTCGGCAGGAATTACATGCGCCACACGACCGGCTCGGTCTATGCGACGTTTGAAAAGAAGGTGCATCTCTACCGCGGCACGACCATGGCCGGCATCATGCAGGACGAGGCCCGCCATGATCCGTCGCGCGGCTTTGTCGGCGGCTTTGAGCTGGAGACGCTGGGCCTCGGCCTGCCGTTCATGGCGGCCTTTCTTGATCCGGGCCAATGGGGCCGTTCGTTCACGGCGGCGCTTGACGCCTATGACAGCATGGCCGGCATGTGGATTGTCGGCGAGGACATGCCGCAGGAGAAGAACGGCGTGACGCTGCACAAGGAGCTGAAAGACGCTTATGGCATGGCGATCCCGAATGTGAACTTCGACGATCATCCAAACGACATCGCCATGCGCAACTATGCCTACAAGCAGGGTATTGCCATGTATGACGCCGTGGGCGCCACCCGCACAATGCCAACGCCGCCCTATCCGTCAACGCATAATCTGGGCACCAACCGGATGAGCGCCGAGGCCAAGGACGGCGTCTGCAACAAGAACGGCCAGACGCATGACATTGCGAACCTGTTCATCTCAGACGGCAGCCAGTTCACCACAGGCGCGGCGGAAAACCCGACGCTGACCATCGTGACGCTGGCGATCCGGCAGGCGGATTTCATCGCCGCACAGATGGCGAGCGGCACGATATGATTACATGCAGCGGCGGGCTTAAACGCCCGCCGCTGATGGGCTGACCTTTGCAGGCGTGAGGCCGGGAGCGGGTGCGACTCCGTCCTGCGCCACTGGCGCAAATACGGTCACGGCTTTTGGATGTATCTCAAACCGCGCAGGCGTGTGGGTTTTCAGTTCGCCGTCGAGGTTGATCGGCTGTGGACGGCGGGTTTTGACCTCAAACTCGGTGCAGCGCGCCGTGCGAACCTCTTCCCAAAGTCCGTGTCTGCCAAGGCGAAATGAGCGCAAGAGCAGCGCCAGCTTCCAGACTTCGTCAATTTCCAGCGAGTAGAGATCAAGATGCCCGTCATTGATAAGGGCCGAACTCTCGACCGCCATGCCGCCGCCGTAAAAGCGGCCGTTGCCAATACCGATCTGCAGGGTCTTGACCCGCGTCACCTCGCCCTTGTTGATGATCTCCGCAGTGAACGGCCGCGCTTCCATCAGCACTTTCAAAGCTGCGACGGCGTAACTCAGCCTGCCGAAGCGTTTCTTGCTTTGTTTGGTGAGCTTGCCGGCAAGGTCCGCCGCAAGGCCGATGCTTGCGACGTTGAAGAAGTAATGTCCGTTGACCGAGCCAAGATCGATGCGCCGCGTATGGCCGGATGCGATGATATCGGCGGCTTTGCGCGGATCTTCCGGAATGGCGAGGGTGCGGGCGAGGTCATTGGCCGTGCCCGAGGGCAGGACGCCAAGCGTCAGTCCGGTATCCACCAGCGCCCCAGCGACGGCGTTCATGGTGCCGTCTCCGCCTGCCACAATCACGCCGTCCGCCTTGGCGGCGTTCTCGGCCACCAGCGCAGATATGTCGCCGACCTTCTTGGCGGCGAGCGGGATGACATCAATGCCGGCAGCGTTCAGCGCCTCTGTTGCGGGCGCAACTGCGCTCGCGCCGCGCCTGCTGTGCGGGTTGGAGAGAAGCAGAAATCGTTTTCGTTTGTCGGAAGCCATGAAATCTCACGCGTTGGGAAAGACAATTTGTAAGTAGGGAGGGCAGGGCGGGGTTCCAATCGCAAAAGCGTTTGAGAAAATTAACAATTAGACACGTGCCGCCCCGCAGGCGTTGGCCGCCTTCACATAACGTTCGGCAAATTCGGTAACCAGCCTGTCGGAAAGTCCGGTTTTTGACAGAAGCCCGCCGCCGATGTTCTCCGACGCCAGTTTGCGCCTCAGCCCAAACATGCCCAGCCGCCGCGCGCCTTCCGTAAGCGCCGCAGACGCAGCCGGACCCGTCTCGCCCACCAGCTTTTCCGCAAGGCACCCACAGCTGCCGCGCTCCAGCTTTTTCGAGCGCCGGCTTTGAATTCTCGTTGATCTGAAGGACTTTGGCGCCGAGATAGCAATAGTTTGTCAGGCGGAACTACACGTTTTCAGCCGTGACCGGGGTTATAAGCAGCTGGTAGAGATAGAGGCCGATAGACAAAACAAGGAGCAGCAGTGACGCGGATGTGATTTTGAGAATTCTCATTGCTCACTCCTGAAATGGCGGCAGCCCGCCCCGGCGCGAATTGATCGCTGTTCGCATCCAATTACAGCAACCTTACGCGGTTATATCGATTTCTTGCTATAACTGCATAAACTTCCTCAATTTGGCAAATACCGCTAAACCGCCTGACCCGCCGCCCAGCCGCTCGACCAGGCCCACTGGAAATTATACCCGCCGAGCCAGCCGGTGACATCGACACATTCGCCGATGAAATACAGGCCCGGCACGTTTTTGGCCTGCATGGTCTTTTGGTCAAGCCCGTCCGTCGAGACGCCGCCAAGCGTCACTTCCGCCGTGCGGTAGCCTTCCGAGCCGGAGGGCTTGATCCGCCAGGCATTCACCGCTTCGCCGATGGCGGCGAGTTTTTTGTCCGAGCAGTCTGCAAGCTGGCCAGCAGAACCGGACCCTGCCGCGATGAACTGCGCCAAAGCCTTGGGCAGGAACTGCGCCATGACTGTCTGCTGCTCCTGTCTGCCGCTCACCTGCCGCGCCGCGCGCAGTCTGTCGAAGGCGTTCACGTTCGGCGCGAGATTGATTTCGATCTCATCGCCCTCTCGCCAGAAACTGGAGATTTGCAGGATTGCGGGCCCGGAAAGGCCGCGGTGGGTGAAGAGGAGCGCCTCGCGGAATTTTGTTTTGCCATGGCTGATAGCCGCTTCCGCGCTTACGCCCGACAGGCCCTTCAGCCTCTCCAGCATCATCGGCTCAAAGGTCAGCGGCACAAGCGCGGGCCGCGTCTCGGTGACTTTCAATCCAAACTGTTCGGCAACACGATAGCCAAATGAAGTCGCGCCCATTTTCGGGATCGACTTGCCACCTGTGGCGATCACAAGCGAGGCGCATTCGACGGGGCCGGTGGAAAGCCGCAGGTGAAAGCCGCTCTCGGTTTTGTTGATTTCATCAACGCTGGTTTCAAGCCGCAACCGCACATTCGCCTCCGCCAAATCGTCGAGCAGCATGTCGATGATCTGCTGCGAGGACCCGTCGCAGAACAATTGCCCGAGCGTCTTTTCATGATAGGCGATGCCGCGCGCCTCGACCCGCTTGATGAAGTCACGCGCCGTGAACCGCCTCATCGCGGAAATGCAGAAATGTGGATTGTCCGACAGAAACTGTTTCGGGCTGGCATGCACATTGGTGAAGTTACAGCGCCCGCCGCCGGAGATGCGGATCTTTTCTCCAGCGGTCTGCGCATGGTCGATCAGGAACACGCGGCGTCCGCGCTTGCCGGCCTCAGCAGCCGCCATCATGCCGGCGGCGCCCGCGCCGATGACGGCCACGTCATAATTGTCGAACTTCATGCGGGCCCGGCCTGTGCGTCCAGCCCGCCGCCATGTTCAATAAACGCCACAATCTCCGCAAGACCGCGCTGGCGCAGGAGGTCGGTGAAGACATACGGGCGGCCGGCGCGGGCTTTTTGCGTGTCGCTCTCCATAACAGAAAGGTCCGCCATCACATGCGACGCGAGATCCGCTTTGTTGATGACGAGCAGGTCGGAGCGCGTGATGGCGGGTCCGCCTTTGCGCGGGATCTTTTCACCCTGGCAGACGGAGATCACGTAGATTGAAAGGTCGGCAAGCTCCGGTGAAAAAGTCGCCGCCAGATTATCGCCGCCGGACTCGATGAAGATGACATCAAGACCGGGAATGCGCCTGTTCATTTCGGAAATGGCCTGCAGATTGATCGAAGCGTCCTCACGGATCGCCGTGTGCGGGCAGCCGCCGGTTTCGACGCCCATGATCCGCTCTTCCGGCAAGGCTTGGAGCCGGCTTAGGATCAGCGCGTCCTCCTTGGTGTAAATGTCATTGGTAATGACCGCGAGCGAATAGCGGTCCCGCATCGCCTTGCAGAGCTTTTCAGTCAGCGTCGTTTTGCCCGAACCCACGGGCCCGCCAATGCCGACGCGCAGGGGACCGTTTTTGCTCATGAGCGGAATATCCTTGAGTAGAGCGTCTCGTGCCGCATCGACATTATATCCGCCATGATCGTGTTTGTTCCGATGTCGTCAAGTGTTGATATGGCCGCGCGCCGGGCTGTTTCGGCAATCAGCTCTTCCAATCCGGCCAGCACTGCCACTCCGCCGTTCTGACCTGTCACGCCGAGCCGGATTGCGCACTGAATCTGGTTTGAGGCAAAAGCATGGAGGTAGGCGCTGATCGCGTCCAGCGCGGTCAGTCCCTGTGCGGCGGCGGCCGCGCCGACGGAGACTGGATATGCCGCGCCGGTTCCAAGCGCATCAGGAATTGCCAGCCCGCCCGACTTCACCGCCTGGATGAAAGCCCCGCCGAGATTGAGTGTTTCCATGAGGCGCTCTTTCGATCCGGCGAGCGCCTCGGCCAGAGCTGCAGTTTCAGCGAGCGCCTCTGCGTTTGCCGCCTGCCGGTGCGCGTCGCGCAGGAGAACTGCGTCATTCCACGCCGGACCGGATGACACGACCGCGCGCAGCCACCCATCGAGATCGTCCGCACTCTTGATCAAGCCCTCCATCACCGCCTGCTCAAGCCCCAACGAATAGGCGAAGCCTCCGACCGGGAAAGCAGGCGACAGCAATGTCATCAGGCGCAGCAGCGACACTTGGCTCATCTTTGGCCGCCTTTAATGGTCATGCCCATGTCCGTGTGAATGACTGTGCCCTGAATAGGCCCCGCGCATCGGATGGAACGGCTCGCTCACCTCCCGCACATGCGCGCCAAGCCCTTCCAGCATCGCCTTGATGACATGGTCCCGCAGGATCAGGATACGGCTCTCCTCGATCTGCGCCGCCAGATGCCGGTTGCCGATATGCCAGCAGAGCTCCGACAGTTCCGCCGCTGAATGCGCTGTGACCTCAAGGAGACTCTCTTCCGCCGAAATGATTTCCGCCAGCCGTTCATCTTCCATCACCAGTGCGTCGCCATGCTCCAGCGACACCGCCTGGGGGAAATCCACCAGCACCTCATCCTCATGCGCGAGCCGCAGCACTCTGCGCCTGACATGCCGCTCCTGATGGTCAAGCACGGCGACATCAAAGGCCGCGCCAGTCCATCCTCCAGCGCGCAGGAATGATGTGGCTTTCAAAAGGCTCATGGATTCTCGGCTTTCCCGGGCATGCTTTTTTCCTGTCAGACAATGCGGCCCATGGAGAAGCCGCGGGCGAGGTGGTTTTTCATGAAGAAGATCAGCACAATTCCGGGGATCATGCCAAGCACGCTGGCGGTGGAGAGCAGCGCGATGTCAGCGGACAGAACACCTCCCGCCCGCGTCATGATCGCGCCGATGGGCTTGATGTCAATGACGGTCAGCGCATTGGACAGAAGAAACTCGATCCACGAGAACATGAAGCAGAAGAACGCCGTGACGGCGATGCCCGGCGCAATCTGTGGCAACAGGATGCGCAGGAAATAGCGCGGGAATCCGTAGCCGTCGGCGCGGGCGATGTCGTCCATCTCTCTCGGCACAGAGGATATGAAGCCCTCCAAAATCCAGATCGCCAGCGGCACGTTGAAAAAGCAATGCGCCAAGGCAACTGCGGCATAAGTGTCGATCATGTTGAGCCGCGAAAATATTTCGACAAACGGAATCAGGAGGATCGCCGGCGCCATCATGCGGAAGGCGAGGAAGCCGAACAAAAGCGCGCGGCTGCCGAAAAATTCTTGCCGTGAGAATGCATGTGCGGCGGGAATGGCGACGGTCACGGAAATGATGACGTTCAAAAGCGCATAGACCGTCGCGTTGACATAGCCGAGATACCAGTCCGGGTCGCTGAGGATGAGATGATAATTGTCCAGCGTCGGCGCATGAGGATAGAATGTCACGCCCCCGAATATTTCGCCGTTCTCCTTGTAGCTCATGATGATGAGCCAATAGACCGGGATCATCAGAAGCGTCACATAAATGGCGGGCGCCAGCGAGAGTTTCTGTTTCAATCCACGCTCCGTTGTTTTGGCACGATCAGCGAGAACAGCGCCCACGAGACGGCAAGCACGATGAGGAAATAAATCACCGACATGGCCCCGCCTTCGCCTAGGTCAAACTGGATGGTCGCGGTCTGCACCAGCTCGTGGCTGAGGAAAGTGGTCGAAACGCCAGGCCCGCCGCGCGTCACGGCGTAGGCCTCGGTGTAGATCATGAAGCTGTCCATGAAGCGCAGGAGGATGGCGATGAGCAGCACGAGGCGCAGCTTGGGCAATTGGATATAACGGAAAATGGCCCAGCCGGAGGCGCTGTCGATGCGCGCCGCGCGGTAGTAATCATCCGGTATTGCGCGCAGGCCCGCAAAGCAGAGCAGCACGACGAGGCTCGTCCAATGCCATGCATCCATCAACAGCAGCGTCGCCCAGACAAGCGCGCTGTTGTTCATGTCCCAGCCGAGGCCAAGCTGACCTGCGGCAGCGGTGACAAGGCCGATCTTCGGCAGGCTCAGAACCTTCCAGAGATAGCCGACGACAATTGACGGCGTTAAGAGCGGAATGGCCATCAGCACAATGTACAGCGAGGACAGGAAACCCTTGGCCGGCATGCGCAGCGCGATGAAAATGCCGAGCGGAATTTGGATCAGCAGGACCAGAAAAGAAAACCCGATGCTGCGCCCGAGCGCCGCGAAAAACTCCGGCGACGTCAGCACCTGCTTGTACCATGCGAGGCCAACGAAGAAAAAGCTGTTGCCCGCAAACGTGTCGTTGACTGAGTAAAATGCGACAATTGCCATTGGGATGAGGCCGGACAGCGTCATGATGAGCAGCGCCGGCGCGAGGAAGCCATAGGCGCGGGCATTTTGCCGGAATGCGCTCAATCGAATTTGACCGCATCGGCATTGAAGCAGGCGCCAACGGCTGTCAGGTCGCCTTGACAGGACTGCTTTGGTCTTGTGTCTTGCATGCCGCCGGTTCTGCGCCTCCGCTCAAATCCAGTCAATGTTTTCATGACCGGAATATCCGTGCGCATCAGAGCTGTGCGACATTTGCGCCACTGTCGTCAGACGTTCCGAATTTCTCAACGATCCGCCGGATTTCGCCGCGGCAGGAGCCGCAATTAGTCCCGGCTTTCAACAGCGCGCCGACGGCGTCGACGCTCAGGCACGCGCCATTGGCGACTGCGGCCTCAATCTGTCTGACGCCGACGGAAAAACAGCTGCAGATAATCGCGCCCTTGTCCTCGACAGCACCGCCCGGACGGCCTGCTAGCAATGCCGCAGCTGAGAGGGCGTCGTTGCCGAGAAGCGTTGAGGCCCAACTGCGGGCAACCGCGACAGGTTCGCGGGAAGCGTAAAAAACGCCAAGCAGAATGCCGTCGCGCACCGAAGCAAACCGCCAGTCGCCGCGCCGCCTGTCCTGATAGGAAATCAGCTCTTCTTCGGCGCCAATTCCAAGAACCGCGCGGGCCGAACTCTCCCACTTTGCAGGCGGGTCCGCAGAAGCAAACTCGGCGCGCCAGCCGCCATTCACCCTCGCCGCCGCCCAATAGTCAAAATCAAGTTTTGGCCGCTCTCGAGTTACCGCAAAGCCATGCCAAGCCGCCTTGAAACGCCGGACATGCGCCAGCGCCATTTTCAGCGCGGGCTGTCCTGAAACCGGATCAACCGCATCGGACACAAGTTTGCCGATCCGCGCATCGGCGGCGTAGGAATCGTTCCAGTGCATCGGCACGAAAACGTGTCCCAGCTGCTGCCGCGCCGTGACGGATGCGCGGACGATGACGCTGCCCCGCTCATTCTCGACCCTGACCAGATCGGCGGTTCTAATGCCCAGCCGCATTGCGTCTTCGGGGTGGATTTCGCAAAACGGTTCGGCAATATGCTGCGACAGCCGCGGGCTTTTGCCGGTGCGAGTCATCGTGTGCCAATGGTCGCGGACGCGGCCGGTGTTGACCATGAATGCTGCAGTCGCCGGCTTTGCGGAGGGAGGTGTCACCGCGATGAAGCGGGCCTTTTTGTCAGGAGTGTAAAAACGTCCTTCAGTGAAAAAACGGGTGCGGCCTGCCGCTGCGCCTTTAGCAAGAGGCCATTGAAACGGAGCCAGCTTTTCGTAGCCATTTGGCGTCACATCGTCAAAAGCCGAAATATCGAAATCGCGGCTTCCCTTGTTTTCCACACCGGATAAAGCGGCGAACTCGGCAAAGACATCTTTGGGCGTCTTCCAATCAAACGAACGTTCAAATCCCATGCGCCTGCCGACTTCCGCAATGATTTTCCAATCCGGCAGCGCCTCGCCCGGCATGTCCAAAAATGGCCGCTGGCGCGATATGCGGCGCTCGGAATTGGTCACCGTCCCATCCTTCTCGCCCCATGCGCGGGCGGGAAGTTTGACATGGGCGAGGCACGTGGTGTCGGTCTCTTCCAGCACGTCGGAGATGACGACGAACGGACAGGTGAACAGCGCCTGCTCGACCGCATTGGCATTGGGCATGGAGACAACAGGATTTGTCCCCATGATCCACAGCGCCTTGATTCGCCCGCTGGCGACGGCCTTGAACATGTCCACGGCTTTGAGACCCGGCACCTGCGCGATGCGGGGCGAATCCCAGAAGAACTGCACCAGCGCGCGGTGCGCGCGGTTTTCGATTTCCATATGAGCGGCGAGCATATTGGCCATGCCGCCGACCTCACGCCCGCCCATGGCATTGGGCTGGCCGGTCACCGAAAACGGCCCCATGCCCCGTCGCCCGATGCGCCCCGTGGCCAGATGGCAGTTGATGATGGCGTTGACCTTGTCGGTGCCGCAGGCGGACTGGTTGACGCCCTGGCTGTAGACGGTGACGGTTTTTTCAGTGTCGGCGAAGAGGGTGTAGAAGGTTTCAAGTTCGGTTTCCGAAAGGCCGGTGGCGGAGGCCACTTCACTTAATGATGCAAGGCTGGCGGCCAGCGCGGCGTCGAAGCCGCTGGTGTGTTCCGCGACATAAGCCTCATCTATTTTTCCATACTTCTTCAGCCAAGCAAGAAGCCCTGAAAAAAGTGCCACATCGCCATCGGGGCTGATGTTCAAGTGCATGTCCGCGCCATCGGTTGTCACAGTCCGGCGCGGGTCCACGGTGACAATCCTCATCTCAGGGCACGCGTCTTTCGCCGCCATGATGCGCTGGAACAGGACCGGGTGGCACCAGGCGAGATTGGAGCCGACAAGAACGATGAGATCGGCTTCTTCCAAATCCTCGTAGTTTCCCGGCACCGTGTCCGAGCCGAACGCCCGGCGGTGTCCGGCGACGGATGAGGCCATGCAGAGGCGCGAATTGGTGTCGATGTTCGCCGAGCCGATGAAGCCCTTCATCAATTTATTGGCGGCGTAATAGTCTTCGGTCAGCAACTGGCCGGAGACGTAGAAGGCGACGGAGTCCGGTCCGTGTTCAGCGATCGTGTCGATGAACCGTTCAGCGACAAGATCGAGCGCTTCGTCCCAGCTTGCCCGCTCTCCATTGATCTGCGGATGCAGAAGCCGCCCCTCAAGATCGATGGTATCGGCCAGCGCCGATCCCTTCGAGCAGAGGCGGCCAAAATTCGCCGGATGCTCCGGATCGCCGCGTACGGAGATTTCGCCATCGGGTTCACGGGTGGCAATAACGCCGCATCCGACGCCGCAATAGGGGCAGGTGGTGCGCGTTTCGGTGGCTGACTCTCCCTCACCTGTCTTGCTGCGCAAGACTGTCCTCTCCCCGGGGGGGAGAGGCGAAGGGGAGCCGCCGCTTTCGCCTCTCCCCCCCGGGGAGAGGACAGTTTCGCGAAGCGAAACAGGTGAGGGAGAGTCAAAGCCACCCACCACTAAGCCGCATCCTCAACCAGCGCCGACAGCCCCAGCAAAATCACCTCGCCGTCCAGCTTCAGCGGTATCGTCCGCGTCTTGCCCACATCCTGCCCCTGCGCCTCGCCGGTCTCCAGCGAAATCACCCAATTGTGCAGCGGGCATGTCACGGATGTGCCGTGAACGATGCCTTGGCTCAGCGGCCCCTTCTTGTGCGGGCATTGGTCGTCCATCGCGAACACCTGATCGTCCGCCGTGCGGAAGACCGCGATCTTGCCCATCGGTGTGTTGACGCATCGCGCGCCGCGCCTTGGAATGTCAGTGATGCTGCCAATGACTGTCCAGCTCATATGCGCGTTCATTCCGCTGCCTCCGCAAACGACAGCTCGGCCATCGGTTTGAACTCATGCTTGTCCACACCCGAAACGCGTTCGGCCCAGGGATCGACCTGCGCGAATTTCTGGCTGAAGACAAAGCGCTCGAACAGCTTGGCGCGCTTCTCTCTGTCAGCGACCACATTGGCCTGGATCGACGGAATGCCGACACGCTTCATCCATTTGTAGATGCGCTCAAGATAGCGGCCCTGTTCGCGGTAGAGCTGGGTGAGCGCCACAATGACCTCCAAGGCTTCATCTTCGGTGTCCACATGGCAGAGCACTTCCGTGCCCTTGATGTCGAGGCCGGCCGCGCCGCCGAAATGAATGTCAAAGCCCGAGTCCACGCAGATGATTCCGACATCCTTGCAGGTGGCTTCCGAGCAGTTGCGCGGGCAGCCGGAGACGGCCATCTTCACTTTCGCGGGTGTCCACGAGCCCCACATGAATTTTTCGATGCGGATGCCAAGCCCGGTCGAGTCCTGCGTGCCGAAGCGGCACCAGTCGGTGCCGACGCAGGTTTTCACCGTGCGCAGACCCTTGGCATAGGCCGCGCCGGAGACCATGCCGGCATTGTTCAAATCAGCCCAGACGGCGGGCAAATCCTCCTTCTTCACCCCGAGCAGATCGATGCGCTGGCCGCCGGTGCATTTGACGGCGGGGATGGCGAACTTGTCCACCAAATCGGCGATGGCGCGCAGCTCGCTGGACGAAGTCATCCCGCCCCACATGCGCGGAACGACTGAATAGGTGCCGTCCTTCTGGATATTGGCGTGCACCCGCTCATTGATAAACCGCGACTGGCCGTCGTCGACATATTCGCCCGGCCAGTTGGACACGAGATAATAGTTCAGCGCCGGGCGGCATTTGGCGCAGCCGCAGGATGTCTTCCATTCCAGCTGCTGCATGACATCCGGGATCGTCTTGATCTCCTGCGCCACGATAAGCCGGCGCACATCGTCATGGCCGAAATGCGTGCAGCCGCACATGGGCTGAACAGCGGCGGGATTGTACGCGTCGCCCAGCGTGATGCCGAGCAATTGCTCCACCAGGCCCGTGCAGGAGCCGCACGAGGCTGAGGCCTTGGTATGGGCGCGCACATCGTCGAGTGACGTCAGGCCCTTGGAGGTGATGGCTCCAGTGATCTTTCCTTTACAAATGCCGTTGCAGCCACAGATTTCCGCATCATCCGGCAAGGCTGCAACGGCCGCCATAGGGTCCAGCGGGGACCCTCCCTGATAGGACTGGCCGAAAATTAGAGTGTCGCGCATGTCGGAAATATCCGCGCCCTTCTTCAGCATGTCGAAGAACCAGGCCCCGTCCGAGGTTTCGCCATACAGCACCGCGCCGACAATCTTGTTGCCCTTGAGCACAAGCCGCTTGTAAACGCCGGAGGAGGCGTCGCGCAGCACGATCTCCTCGCGGTCCTCGCCTTCGGCGAAGTCGCCCGCCGAGAACAGGTTGATGCCGGTGACTTTCAGCTTGGTCGCCGTGACGGAACCCGCATAGGCCGCCGCCTCGCCGGTCAAGGTCTTGGCCAAAATCCCCGCCATCTCATACAGCGGCGCGACGAGGCCATAGACCATGCCCCGATGCTCACCGCACTCGCCGAGCGCGAAAATGTCCGGGTCGGATGTGCGCATCTGATCGTCGATGACTATGCCGCGGTTGGTCTGGAGTCCCGCCTCCTTGCCAAGCGCCGCGTTGGGCCGGATGCCGACGGCCATGATGACAATGTCGGCCGGGACGATGGTTCCGTCCGCCAGCTCGACGCCTTCAACGCGCCTTGCTCCGAGAATGGCTTTGGTGTTCGCGCCGTTCAAGACCGTGATACCGCGCTCCTCGACGGCTTTCTTCAAAAGATGTCCCGCCGCCGGGTCAAGCTGCCGCTCCATCAAAGTCGGCATGATATGGATGATCGTCACCTTCATGCCCTGCTCGGCAAGGCCGGCGGCGGCTTCCAATCCAAGCAGCCCGCCGCCGATGACCACCGCGTTGCCGCGCGACTTGGCGGCGATCATCATGGCGTTGACATCGTCGAGGTCGCGGTAGGTCAGCACGCCCGCCATGTCGTGGCCGGGCACGGGAATAATGAACGGCACCGAGCCGGTGGCGATGACCAGCTTGTCGTATCCGGCGACAATGCCCGTGTCGGAGGTGACAGTCTTGGCGTCGCGGTTGATGCTCTTGATTTTGCAGCCCTTGTAGAGCGTGATGCCGTGCTGGATATACCAGCCGTCGCCATGGATGACGATTTCCTCGAACGACTTTTCGCCCGACAGAACCGGCGAGAGCATGATGCGGTCATAGTTGACGCGCGGTTCGGCGTTGAAAATCGTCACTTCATAGGCGTCCGGCGACGCCTCAAGCAGATTTTCCAGCATCCGCCCCGGCGCCATGCCATTGCCGATAATGACCAGTTTTTGTTTCATAGGGCAGGTTACTCCGTGGAGAGCACGATTTTGTGCGCTGCAACAAAACTTTTCAAACAATATCAAGCAAGCGGCGTGCCATTACGCGTGACATGCGGTTGAATTTTTTCAAAGCTCTGTTTTTGCTTTAGTTTTGGGCGTGAAACCGAAATTCAGCATTAGCAACTTTTATGTTGCAGCGCACAAAGCCTGTGCATTCGCCCAACGATCATGCTTATATTTTAATCAGAAATTCAAATGCCTAATTGGTGAGCAAATCACTTTTTGTTTTGTCATCAACGCGTTAGCGTAGAAGAGGCCAAGTCCCTCCAACTGGCACGGCGCTTGCGACGCTTCAGGCAACTTCCCACGAAAGGATTGCCCCATGCAGCACACCGCACGGCCTAAATTCCCCTTCTTCAGCCTCGAACCTAGAATACGCGTTCTGCATTTCTCCTGGCTCGCCTTCTTCATCACCTTCGTCGTCTGGTTCAATCACGCCCCGCTGATGGCCTCAATCCGCGACACGTTCGGCTTGACCAAACAGGAGGTCGCGGCGCTCTTGACGCTGAACGTGGCGCTGACCATTCCGGCGCGCATCGCAGTCGGCATCTTTGTAGATAAAGTCGGACCGCGCCTGATGTTCTCGCTGCTCCTGCTGATTTCCGGCATCATCTGCCTGTTCTTCGCCTTCGCTCAAAGCTACGCGGCGCTCGCCGCTGCACGCTTTCTCCTGGGCTTTGTCGGCGCGGGCTTTGTCGTCGGCATCCGCATGATCGGCGAATGGTTCCCCGCGCGTGAAACCGGATTGGCGCAGGGGCTTTACGCGGGCCTCGGCAATTTCGGCTCCGCCGCCGCAGCCGTCGCGCTGCCGACGCTGGCGGCCATGATCGGCGGCGAGGACGGCTGGCGCTGGGCGGCGGCGGCGACTGGCGTGATGGCCATCGTCTATTCCGGCATCTACTACGCCTTTGTCACTGACACGCCGAAAGGCTCGACCTATTTCTCCCCGAAAAAACTCGGCGCGATGGAAGTGACCTCGAAGGGCGATTTCATCCTCTATTGCATCATGCAGGCCCCCATCGCCCTCACGCTGGGACTGCTCGCCTACAAGCTGGGACCCAATGCGCTGAACCTTTTGTCCGGGCCTGTCGTCAACCTGATCTATGCCGGACTCGCCGCGCTCTATGCCGCGCAGCTTTATGACACATGGCGCATCAACAAAGGCGTCTTCACAACACCCGTCTCGGAACTGCACCGCTACAAGTTCCGCCAGGTCGCCGTGCTCGACTTTGTCTATTTCATCACCTTCGGCTCCGAGCTGGCCGTCGTATCGGTGCTGCCGCTGCTGTTTAAGGACATGTTCGGACTTTCCCTGCCTGTCGCCGGTTTCCTCGGCGCAAGCTTTGGCCTCACGACGTTTTTCGCCCGCCCCATCGGCGGCTGGCTGAGTGATCTTTTCGGCCGCCGCCGCGTCCTGACCTGGTGTCTTGCGGGCACCGCGGGAGGCTACTTCGCCATGAGCAATATGGGGCTTTCGACGGGCGTCGCATTCGCGGTTATCGCCACCTTCATCTGCTCGCTGTTCGTCAACGCCGGCAATGGCGCGGTCTATGCGATGCTGCCGATGATCAAGCGGCGGCTGACAGGCCAGATCGCCGGCATGGTCGGCGCGTTCGGCAATGTCGGCGGCGTGCTGTTCCTGACCATCTATGCCGGCTTTGACGCGCAGACGCTGTTCCTCGCCGCCGCCATCGGCGCGGCGCTTGCGCTTGCGCTGGTGTTCATTTTCATCGAAGACCCGAAAGGACAGATTGCCGAGGAAATGCCCGACGGCACGATTGCGATGATCGATGTGACATGAGTTCTGGAGAGATACAGCTCTCTATCGGCCAATATTCCATTGCGGGGCGAAAGTCCCGCAATGACGATTCCTACGGCATTGTCATTCCCGAAGGCGCGATGCTCCAGTCCAAAGGCGTCGCCATCGCCATCGCCGACGGCATGTCGTCCAGCGAGGCGGCCAAAGAAGCCAGCGAATGCTGCGTGCGCTCATTCCTCGAAGATTACTACGCCACGCATGAAAGCTGGACCGTCAAACGCTCCGTCGCCACCGTCCTGAAAGCCGTCAACGGCTGGCTCTACGCGCAGGGCCAGCGCCATTATTTCGACGAGCGCGGCATGGTCTCGACCTTTTCCGGCATGGTGCTGAAAGCCAGCCTCGCGCACATTTTTCACGCGGGGGATTCGCGGATATACCGGCTGCGCGGCAGGCGGGTGGAACAGCTGACCACAGACCACCGCATCCGCGTCGGGCGCGGACTGGAACATCTTTCGCGCGCCTTCGGCATCAATCAGAATCTGGAAATCGACTACCGGCAGGAAGTGCTGGAGGCGGGGGATGTGTTTGTCCTCACAACCGACGGCGTGCACGACACGCTGGGCGCCGCTGATCTCGTCCGGCTCATCAGCGGACAGGCTGACATGGACGCGGCGGCGCGCGGCGCTGTTGAAGAGGCTTTTGAAAAAGGCAGTCCGGACAATCTCACCTGCCAGATTATCTGTGTGAGGGAGCCCGGCAAGGCGGGCGCCGAAAGCCGCAAGGCCAGCGCATCCAGCCTGCCTTTTCCCAAGCTTCTTGTTCCCGGCGATGCGCTCGATGGCTGGACCATCATCCGCCCGCTGCATGAAAGCAGCCGCAGCCAGGTCTATCTCGCCAAAGACAGCGGCACGGGCGAACTTGTCGCCATCAAAACCCCGTCGCCCAACTTCGAAGACGACGCCGCCTTTATCGACGCCTTCGCGCGGGAAGAATGGATCGGGCGGCTTGTCTCCAGCCCGCATGTGCTGAAGGTTCACGCGTCGAAGGCGAAACGCCGCTCGCTCTATCATGTGACCGAGTATTTTGAGGGCAGGACGCTGCAGCAATGGATGCTGGACAATCCTTTGCCTGACCTTGAATCGGTCCGTTCCATCATCGCGCAGATCGCGCTCGGCCTGCGCGCGCTGCACCGCAAGGACGTGCTGCATCTGGACATGAAGCCCGGCAATGTGATGATCGACGCCAATGGCTTGGTGAAAATCATCGATTTCGGCTCATCGCAGGCCGCGAGCTGGGCCGACGAAAAGGGCCGGGCGGCGCATCTGGTTCCCGCCGGCACCGCCGACTATGCCGCGCCCGAACACCTCACCGGCGCGCCGCCGTCCAACCGTTCCGACATCTACTCGCTCGGCGTCATCGCCTATGAGATGCTCACCGGACATCTGCCCTATGGCAAAGGCATCACCAGCGCCGCGCAGGTCAAGAAGCTCGCCTATGTTCCTGCCGTGTCGCGCCGCAAGGACGTGCCGGACTGGGTCGATGCGGCATTGGAACAGGCCGTCAGGAAATCTCCATCCGAGCGCACCGAGGCCCTGTCCGCTTTGGTCGAAGACCTGCGCAAGCCAAACAGCGGTCTGGGCTTTGGACGCGAAAAGCCGCTGATCGAGCGCAACCCGGTGGCGTTTTGGAAAGGCGTCTCGGCGCTTTTGTTCCTGGCCTGCTTCGGCCTTGCAATGCTCGCGGCTTTCAGCTGAACGTCAACAGCGCCTTGCCGGCCGTCATGGAAGCCGCATAGGCGTCCAGCGCCGCCGGATAATCCTCAATGCTGGACACCGAGGCCACCTTTGTCTTGAACACGCCTGATTTGAACAGTTTCAATATGTCGAGCGACGCCCTCAGGCCGCCGATCTGGCCGAGCTCGGCGAAAAACGGCGCGAGCCAGAAGGCCTTGATTGTCTGGCTCTTGTAAATCACCGCACGCGCCGGAAAATGTCCGCCATAAGGGTGAGGGGAATTGTCTTCCAAATAGCCGTAAATCACCGCATCCGAGAAAGCCGGCATCTGCGCCATGACATGCGCGGTGATCGGGCCGCCGACGGCGTCGAAAAACAGCGCCGGCTTTAACTCGCCGCACAGCGCCT
Organism: Phyllobacteriaceae bacterium; assembly: GCA_031373225.1. Lineage (GTDB taxonomy): Bacteria > Pseudomonadota > Alphaproteobacteria > Rhizobiales > Rhizobiaceae > JANOYJ01. Next base: position 22,516 of record JANMMM010000064.1, read on the forward strand.
CCAATTTCGCGTCAAGCTGCTTGTCATCCTGCGAGATGACGTGCTTGGCCCCGAATGCCTTCAAAAGCGCAACTTGCTCCTCGCGCCGGACAATCGAAATCGTCTCGATCTTGGCAGCGCGCGCCAGCGCAATGACGCCGCGCCCCACCTGGCCGGCACCAGCGGTTTGGATGATTGCCTTGGCGCGCTTTTTGTGCGCCATGCGGATCAGCGCATAGGAGGTGAACGGATTGACCACAAAGGCCGCAGCCGATTCCATCGGCAGCCCGTCGCCAACCGGGATGCAGTAGGCGGCGCCGACCGCCGCATATTCCGACCAGACGCCTTCCCCCTCCGGCCGCGCCACCGCCACGCGTCGGCCCCTGAGAAACATGCCCAAAGGCCCCGCCTTCGAGGCGACAACGCGCCCGACACCCTCAATGCCGAGCGTCTGTCCCGCCACGGCATTGACCGAGTAACGCCCGCCAATGGATTGAAGGTCCGACGGGTTGGCCGACGCCGCCTCCATTTTTACAAGCACCTCGCCCTTGCCAAGAACCGGCATCGGCTTGTCCACCAGTTGCAGCCGCTTGCTCGGATGTTTCCGGTCGTCCGGCCCGCTCTTCAAGACAAGCGCGCGCATTGTGGCTGGCAGAACTATGCTCATGATTTTTCCCCCGGGCGTTCTCTTCAAGCCAATTCATCCAATGAACCGGCCTTGCATCCCCATGCAGAGCGCTCTCGTGGCTCCTAGAATACAAATTCCTGCCCGCCTTGCGCAATAGGCCAGATTTTACCCATTGCGGCGGGTGCCCGAGATTTACGGCGATGTGTGGACTGCTCCTCTGATGATCCTCTCAACAACGGAACCATCTTGGCGCATCAGTGCTGCTCGCGACCGCCCTCCGCCACATCAACCTAATCTAAATTGGCTGATGACCGGCGGTAATTATTTGCTATATTAACGGAGCTCAAACGGAGAAGGCGGCAACAGCGCGGCGCATTTTCAGGGCGTGTGAAGTTCTTGAGGACAAGATAAAGAGCAATCCTGCCTCATCACTTCTTTCTGGCTGCGGCCTGCAGTTGAACCGGCTGGCTGCAGCGGCAGTTGAGCCGAGGCCCGTGCGTTGAGCGGACGTATTCAACCTTGGAGGTGAGTATGTTTTGGATTTCAAGGCTTATTTTCACTGCATTCGCCGCCACAATGTTTGCCGCCACTGGGCCGCAGGCATTGGAGAATCCGAGAGGCAGCCAAGCAGTCGATCCAGAAAACCCCAGTCCGACAAAACCTCTCCCAACACCTTCGAAAGATTGTGTGGATGAGAATTTGAGCGAAATCTTCGTCAAATGCAATTATCGGCTAGAGTCCGCCCAGATGATGCTCAAGAGACTGGTCGTCGAAGGTGTGACTGGCATTACCATTGACTGCGACGGCGCGACGCTCAACGGCGGGTCAGGCACGCCCAACGAAGGCAAAGACATGATAGAGGTCAGGTCCGAACGTCTGGTGTCGGCGGAGGCGGCGGAGGCTCGGCTTATCCGGGGGGATCCCGTGGGAGAAATTTGGAAACGGCCAAGCGACATTACCATACGCGATTGCAACGTCATTGGCTCGGTTCGAATTAAGGGAATGGGCAACAACGGTGAAGCCGATTTAGTGCGTGTGTCTTCACGGTTAGACGGAAATCACATCGCGAGAGCCCGGGCCGCGGCCCCAACTCGCATTACTCTGGAGAACTTGACCATAAATGCGACAGGGCGGACCCCGCTTTATCTCGCGCCCGGCGTCACATACGTCACGCTGATCGGCTCTGAACTTTTGGGCGACGGCACTAGAACGGCTATATATCTGGATGCGGAATCAGCTTATAACACAATCCGCGAAAATTACATTCATGTGAAAATATTCGACGAATGGCTAAATACAGTCAACCGTCTCGGCCCTCAAATTTCAATTGACACTTCCAGCTATAACAAAATTATAAACAACAGGTTCTCCGCCCTCGAGGGTGGAGGAATTTATATGTTTAGAAATTGTGGATTTAAAGTAACTATTAGACATAGTTCGTCTAGCTACAATCAAATAGTAAATAATACATTTTTTTATGATAAGTATAACTGACTTAATGCCTCAGTTGATATTGGTTCGCGCGGCGAATGGTGGCGATATTTTACATACTGCTCTGCCGATGAGAATATCAAAGGCAGGGCTTATTTTGATCCGAATAGGCCTCAGGGGAAATTTCCTTGGGGCTCCAGCGCCAGTAACAATGACAATTCCAAACATAACGTCGTCATTCAAAACCGGATTTACAAACGTCCAGTCGAATTGATGATTAAGCAAGGCGATTCGTCGAACCGGCCAAACTTGATCGCCTACAATGAAACCGTCACAGACGCCAAAGAGCGGCCCGCCTGGTGCGCCTTCGCAAATGGCCTGACGGACTTCCTGAAGCACAGAGAGAGTTCGGACCTTGTTCTTGATTCCAGCGGGATTCCCCACTGCGCCCGGAATCGGCAGATTTGCAATGACGGCCAGCTTTCTTCCGAACAAGTGACGAACTGCCGCCTGCAAAGGCTGGCTTTCGATTGCAGCGTCACCGGAAATAATGACGGCTGCCGTAAACAGCCGGCATGCCTGGGAGACCGGTTGATAGTGGCTTCTCGAGCCGCCTGCGACCTTGAGGGCGGCCTGGTTTCCCAGTCACAGCTTCAGGCGGTTCCAGGCAACACGATCAAGGTGATACGCCAATCCGACAATGTGTCTGACGGGCGGTGCTGGATGGCCGGAACCTCCGTCCGCAGCGGCATGGCAAAGATCGTTGGAGCAACAGGTCGGCGCACCATCGAAATTGGATGCAATGAGCGCGACTCAAACGGAGGCGACTGCCAAATTCGCGGCATACTTTACTGCCACTAGAAGATTTTTATTGGGGTGGCTGCAATCGAATTCAAGAAACTGCCGCTCGCCGGGTTCAAGCGCGCGGAAGCCCTTGCCAATCCCCCCAAAATCGCCTAACTAACTCCCAAATTCTTGATCTCTTGAGCAAGGGTGGGCCCGGAAGGACCCGCTCTTTTTTGTTACCTGAAGGCAGACATTGAGCGAAGCCGCCGCCCGTTTTGAAGACGACCGCCTGATCCGGGAGACCGGATTGGATGCGCGCGTCGCCGCTATAGTGGCCCCGGTCATCGCCGGGCTCGGCTTCCGTCTGGTGCGCGTCAATATTTCCGGGCTCAACGGTCTGACCATGCAGATTATGGCCGAGCGGCCGGACGGCATGATTGATGTCGAGGGCTGCGAGGCGATCAGCAAGGCTTTGTCGCCGGTGCTGGAGGCCGAGGACCCGGTGAGCCGCGCCTATCATCTGGAGGTCTCGTCCCCCGGCATTGACCGGCCCTTGGTGCGCAAGTCGGACTTTGCGCTGTGGGCCGGGCATGTGATGAAGGTGGACACGTCGGTTCCGGTGGCGGGGCGCAGGAAGTTCAAGGGCAAGACTCTTGAGGCGCGCGAGGGCGGGTTTCTGTTTGAGAATGATACGGTCGCCTATGGCGAGGAGCGGCTGGTCGAAATCCCCTATGAGGCGATCAGCGAAGCGCGGCTCGTTTTGACCGACGAATTGATCCGCGAGGCGCTGCGCAAGGACAAGGCGCTGCGCGAGGCGAATGGCGTTGAAGACGAAATTGACGACGAAGACGCGGCCATCGCCGCCAAAGGGAGATAATTATGGCAGTCAGTGCAAACCGGCTTGAGCTTCTGCAGATCGCGGACGCGGTGGCCCGCGAAAAGAACATTGACAAGGAAATCGTGCTCGGCGCGATGGCGGACGCCATCCAGAAAGCCGCCCGCGCCCGCTACGGCCAGGAGACCAATATCCGCGCCGACATCAACGCCAAGACCGGCGAGATCAAATTGCAGCGCCTGTTGGAAGTCATCGACGTGGTAGAGGATCCGGGCAACCAGATCGAGCTGGTGCGCGCCCGCGACCGCAACCCGGACGCCGAGGTCGGCGATTTCATCGCCGAACTGCTGCCGCCGATGGATTTCGGCCGCATCGCCGCCCAGTCGGCCAAACCGGTCATCGTGCAGAAAGTCCGCGAGGCCGAGCGCGACCATCAGTATGACGAATATAAGGACCGCATCGGCGAAATCGCCAACGGCACGGTCAAGCGCGTCGAATATGGCAATGTGATCGTCGATCTTGGCCGCGGCGAGGGCATGATCCGCCGCGACGAGCTGATCCCGCGCGAAAATTTCCGCTATGGCGACCGCATCCGCGCCTATGTCTACGATGTGCGCCGCGAGCAGCGCGGCCCGCAGATTTTCCTGTCGCGCACCCATCCCATGTTCATGGCCAAGCTCTTCACCATGGAAGTGCCGGAAATCTATGACGGCGTCATCGAGATCAAGTCGGTGGCCCGCGATCCGGGTTCGCGCGCCAAAATCGCCGTCATCTCGCGCGACTCGTCGATTGATCCAGTCGGCGCCTGCGTCGGTATGCGCGGCTCGCGCGTTCAGGCCGTTGTCGGCGAATTGCAGGGCGAGAAGATCGACATCATCCCCTGGTCGCCCGATGCCGCAAGCTTCCTTGTCAACGCCTTGCAGCCCGCCGAAGTCACCAAAGTGGTGCTTGATGAGGACGCCGAGCGCATTGAAGTGGTCGTCCCGGACGATCAGCTGTCGCTGGCCATCGGCCGCCGCGGCCAGAATGTCCGCCTTGCCTCGCAGCTCACCGGCTGGGACATCGACATTCTGACGGAAGCCGAGGAATCCGAGCGCCGCCAGAAGGAATTCACCGAGCGCTCAGCCCTGTTCATGAACTCGCTCAATGTCGATGAAATGGTCGGCCAGGTCCTCGCCTCCGAAGGCTTCGCCTCGGTCGAAGAGCTGGCCTATGTGGACGCCGGCGACATTTCCGGCATTGACGGCTTCGACGATGACACTGCGACCGAATTGCAACGCCGCGCCCGCGAATATCTGGAACAGGTCGAGGCCGAGCTTGCGGCAAAATGCAAAGCGCTCGGTGTTCTGGACGAGCTGCGCCAGATTGAGGGCATGACTTCGGCCATAATGGTCAAGGTCGGCGAAGACGGCGTCAAGAGCGTCGAAGACTTCGCCGGCTATGCCGCCGATGACCTGGTCGGCTGGAAGGAGCGCAAGGACGGCGAGACCAAAGTCAACGAAGGCGTGCTCTCGGGCATGGATGTTTCCCGCGCCGAGGCTGAGCAGATGATTATGGCGGCCCGGCTGAAAGCCGGCTGGGTCACCGAGGAGGAGCTCGCTGCCGAAGCGGAGCTCGTCCTCGAAGCAGCGGGAGCATAAGCGCCATGTTCGGCGCTGTGAGCCGGGATGCGCGACATGAACGATCGGACATGCATTGTCACACGGGAGAGCGGACCGGCTGAAAGGCTGATCCGCTTTGTCGCCGCGCCTGACGGCTCGGTTGTTCCTGACTTGAAGCGCAGCCTTCCCGGCCGCGGCTGCTGGGTCACCGCCAACCGCGCCCGCGTTGACGAGGCTGTCAAAAAGCAGATTTTTAAGCGCGCTCTGAAAGATGATGTCACCGCCAGCCCTGAGCTTGGCGCGCTGGTGGATCAGCTTTTGGTGAAGCGCGCGCTTGGCTCCTTAAGCCTTGCCCGCAAGGCGGGGCAATTGACAACCGGCTCGGCCAAGGTCGATGCAGCGATCAGATCCGGCGAGGCGACTCTGGTTCTGCACTCAACAGACGCTGCGGCCGATGGCATCCGCAAGCTTACCCAGGCGCGAAAAGCTGTTGCTTCTGGCGGCGGACCTGTTATCCCGTCGCACACGCTGTTTACCACTGCTCAAATGGATTTGGCATTGGGGGGCGTAAATGTGATACATGCAGCCGCTCTTGCCGGTTCTGCGGGTGAAAACCTTAAGAAACACATTGCCGCATTGACCCAATTTCGGGGCGATTCGGCCATGGAACCGGCGCAAAATACGATGGACGCCCTGAAGGATACGGAATGAGTGATACGAAAACCGGTGATGACAAGACGCTCAGCGTGACGTCAAAGCCCATGCTGACCCTGAAGCGCCCTGCTGTTGAACTGTCGAAAGTTCACCAGAACTTCAGCCATGGCCGTAACAAGACCGTCGTTGTTGAAACGAAGAAGAGCAAGTTTTCGCGCCCGCTTGAACGGCAAGAGGCTGCGTCAAACATCGCGCGCCCGGCCATGCCGGTCAATCTGGGCCATGTGGTTACGCCCCTGCCGCCGCGGCCGCAGCAGACCGCGCAGGCCCCTGCCGTTGCGCGCCCGCAGCCCGCGCCTGTGGCCGCTGCACCCGTCGCCGCCCGTCCCGCGCCTCAAACCGCGCCAGCCCCGGCGGCTCTGGCGCCAAAGCCCGCCGCCACCCGTCCGTCCAATCTCGGCATGGTGCTCAACGTTCTATCCAACGACGAGATGGCCGCCCGCCGCAAGGCTTTGGCCGGCGCAAATTTCCGCGACGACGACGAACGCCGCCGCGTGGTGGATGAAGCCCGCCGCCGCAATCTGGATGAAGCCGTGCGCAAGCGCGAGGCGGACGATTCCGCCAAGCGCCAGGCCGAGGAAGACACGCGCATTAAATTGGAAGCCGACCTGAAGCGCCGCGCCGAAGACGAAGCCCGCCGCCGCACGCCTGGCGCTGAGACGGGCGCCGCCGAAACTCCGGTCATTGCCGGTCGTCCCGGTGTTCGCCGTCCCATGTCCGACATGGACGACGCCCGCCCTAGCCGCGGCCCGTCCAACCCGCGCGGACCGGGGGCCTTTGCCTCATCGCGCGCCGCGCCAAAGGCCGATGTGCGCGTGCCAAAGACCAAGGTCGCCGAACCGGATCACCGCCACAAGCTGACCGTCGTCACGGCGCTGACCAGCGATGATTCAGATTCACGCGCCCGCTCCATGGCCGCGACGCGCCGCCGTCAGGAAAAGTTCCGCCGCTCGCAGATGCAGGAAGTGCGCGAAAAGATTTCCCGCGAAGTCGTGCTGCCCGAGACCATCTCAATTCAGGAACTCGCCTCGCGCATGGCCGAGCGCGCCGTAGATCTGGTCAAATATCTGATGAAGCAGGGTCAGATGATGACCCCCGGCGACATTATCGACGCCGATCTCGCAGAGCTTCTGGCCGGCGAGTTTGGCCACACGGTCAAGCGCGTCGCGGATTCGGATGTCGAAGAAGGCTTTTTCAATGTCATCGACGATCACGGCGACAAAAAGAGCCGCGCCCCCGTCGTCACCATCATGGGCCATGTCGATCACGGCAAGACCTCGCTCTTGGACGCCATCCGCAAAACCAATGTCGTCTCCGGCGAGGCCGGCGGCATAACCCAGCATATCGGCGCCTACCAGATCGAACGCAACGGCCACAAGATCACCTTCATCGACACGCCCGGCCACGCCGCTTTTACCGCCATGCGCGCCCGCGGCGCGCAGGCGACTGACATCGCCATTCTGGTGGTCGCCGCCGACGATTCCGTCATGCCGCAGACGATTGAATCGATCAACCACGCCAAGGCCGCGGGCGTTCCGATCATCGTCGCCATCAACAAGGTCGACAAGCACGATGCCGATCCGCAAAAGGTCCGCACCGGGCTTCTCCAGCACGAAGTGTTTGTCGAGTCGCTCGGCGGCGAAACGCTCGATGTGGAAGTCTCGGCCAAAACCGGCCTTGGCCTCGACAAGCTCTTGGAAGCCATCATTCTCCAGTCTGAAGTGCTGGAGCTGAAAGCCAATCCCGACCGGCCGGCCGAAGGCGTCGTCATCGAAGCCAAGCTCGACAAGGGCCGCGGCTCTGTCGCCACGGTGCTCATTCAGGCCGGCACGCTCAGGATCGGCGACATCATCGTCGCAGGTTCCGAATGGGGCCGCGTCCGCGCTTTGGTCACCGACAAGGGCGACCATGTGAAAGAGGCGCTGCCGTCGATGCCGATTGAAGTGCTCGGCCTGCAGGGCCCGCCGCAGGCCGGCGACCGGCTCGCCGTGGTGGATTCGGAAGCCCGTGCCCGCGAAATCTCCGATTACCGCCAGCACAAGAACCGCGAGAAAATTGTCGCCAAACAGGCGGGATCACGCGGCTCGCTCGAACAGATGATGACGCAATTGTCGACAGCCGGCACCAAGGAGTTCCCGCTGCTCATCAAGGGCGATGTGCAGGGTTCGATCGAGGCCATCGCTGGCGCGCTCGACAAGATTTCGACCGACGAAGTGCGCGCCCGCATCATCCATTCCGGCGCCGGCGCCATCACCGAGTCCGACATTTCGCTGGCCTCGGCGTCCAACGCCGCGATTATCGGCTTCAATGTCCGCGCCAATGCGCAGGCCCGCGACGCCGCCGCCAAGGAAGGCATCGAGATACGCTATTACAACATCATCTATGATCTCACAGACGATGTGAAAGCCGCCATGTCCGGGCTGCTGACGCCGGAGCGCCGCGAGACTTATCTGGGCAACGCCGAAATCCTCGAAGTCTTCAACATCACCAAGGTCGGCAAGATCGCCGGCTGCCGGGTCACCGAAGGCAAGGTCGAGCGCGGCATGGGCGTGCGCCTGCTGCGCGACAATGTCGTCATCCACGAAGGCAAACTCAAAACTCTCAAGCGCTTCAAGGACGAGGTGCTCGAAGTCCAGACCGGGCAGGAGTGCGGCATGGCCTTCGAAGGCTACGAGGACCTGCGCCAAGGCGATGTCATCGAATGCTTCCGCGTCGAGAGCATCAAGCGGTCGCTGTAGAACCTTGGATGAGGGCGGCCTGGTCCTGCTTCGCTCTTCGAGCTTCGCAGGATTGGGTGCCTAATTCCGCTTCGTTTGAAAGAGGTGCAGTATAAAGCACCCCATCCTGCGAAGCTCCGCAGGAGCGAAGCAGGACCGCGCCCTACTTTTCAAAATACTCCACGCCCGGCAATTCCATGAAATGCGCGTCGCAGGTGACGAGCGGCGCATCATGCAGCTGCGCTGTGGCCAGAATGATGGCGTCGGTGGCGTGCAGTTTATGCGCGGCCGACAGCTCAGCGGCCGCCATCGCCAGTTCAGTGGTAAATTCCTGCACCACGCATTCGCCGGTGAACGTGATGGCAAGGGTGGCCTCGTCAACAGACCGCTCTCTCGAAAGCCACTTGAAAATCTCGTATTGAACGATTGTCGGCACAATAATGGCTTCAGGCGCGGATAGAAGCGGCAGATGCCCGCGCCCCATTTCAGTGCCGCGAAACACTTCTATCCAGATGCTGGTGTCAATGACACGCATCAATACCGGTCGTTCCGGTCGCGGTATCCATCCGCGTTTGCGCCTTTGGCGATGCCAAAAAGCTCATCGCCGACCGGCACCGGAACCAGAATATAATGATTTCCCTGCGGCACAAAGGCCAGTTTCTGTCCTGCCTTCCAATCCTGCTGCTCGCGGACCTTTTTGGGAATGGAAATCTGGAACTTGCTCGAAAGGGTTACGGCGTACATTATCTTACATTTCCTGATCGATCAAAAAATGTAAGATAGCATCAGCCGCGCCGCATTTCAACTCCGCAGTTGCCCGCCTTCCAGGCACTATTTCTATGGCATGTTGGCCCGCTTACCTGTAAACGCCCGCTTTGAAGAAAGGCGCGGCTCCATTCCGAGCCCGCTTCCCCTGTAAATCAAGCGAGATCAGATGCCCGCAAAATCCTCCGCCAAAGGCCCCACCCAGCGCATGCTGCGCGTCGGCGAAATGGCGCGCCATGCGCTGGTCGGGGTCTTGCAGCGCGGCGAAATCATTGACCCCTTGATTGAAACAACCGTCATATCCGTCTCGGAAGTGCGCATGACGCCGGACCTGACCCGCGCCACGGCCTATATCTCGCCGCTCGGCGTTTCAGACCCGGAGCCGGTCGTCGCCGCGCTCAACCGCCATGCCCGCTACATCCGGGGCGCGCTCGGCCCGGCCCTGCGTCAGCTGCGATCCATGCCGCAGATCCATTTCCGCGCCGACACCAGCTTTGACAATTTCACCAGGATCGACACGCTGCTGCGCCAGCCCGAAGTGACGCGCGACACGCAGCGGCCCATTATTACAGTCGCTAAAGAAGACGAATGAATCAGCGGCGCAAACGCCCCGAGCGTCCGGTTTCCGGCTGGCTGATTTTCGACAAGCCCTACGGCATGGGCTCGACTGACGCCGTCTCCCTCATCAAGCGCACATTCCGGGCCGACAAGGCGGGCCATGCCGGAACGCTCGACCCGCTGGCGACGGGCGTATTGCCCATCGCGCTCGGCGAGGCGACCAAGACCGTCCCGTATCTGATGGACGAGCGCAAAACCTACACATTCACTGTCACATGGGGCGAGGAGCGGACGACGGATGACCTGGAAGGCGAGGTCACACAGGGCTCGGACACGCGGCCGTCACTCTCCGAAATCCAGTCCCTCATTCCCGGCTTCGTTGGAACCATCGCCCAAGTGCCGCCGCAATTCTCCGCCGTAAAGATCAACGGCGCCCGCGCCTATGACCTTGCCCGAGAAGGCGAAACCGTCGAGATCGCCGCGCGCGATGTCGACGTCTTTCGTCTTGAGCTTCTCGGCTGCCCGGACGCGGGCACAGCCCGTTTCGAAGTCGAATGCGGCAAAGGCACTTATGTGCGCGCCTTCGCCCGCGACATGGGGCGGCTGCTCGGCTGTTATGGCCACATCTCGGCGCTGCGCCGCATATCCGTCGCGCCGTTCGACGAGCGATTGGCGGTGACGCTGGGACAGCTGGAGGCGGCGGCGAAACAGATGGCCGCCGGACTGGAAACGCAGCCCGATCTCAATCCCCTGTCCGCCGAAGCTTTCAAACCGCTCGACGCCCTGCTCAAATCCCCCGAAACCGCCCTTGTCTCACTGCCGCACATCGCGCTCAATGACGAAGCCGCCCAGCGCATCCGCCTCGGCAACCCCGCCATCGTGCGTGGCCGCGACGCGCCAGTGGAAGCCGACGCGGCCTACGCCACAAGCAAGGGCAGACTGCTGGCGATCGGCGAGGTGCGGTTCGGCGAGTTTCACCCGAGGCGGGTTTTCAAATAAGCGGGCTTTACCGCGCGCGGGATTGCGCTAGTCTCAGCCGGGGCGCGTCACACAATTCCCGCGCGGCGGGAGAAAGTTCATCATGCGCCTTTTTGCACTCGCCGCCGCCGTTTCCCTCCTCTTCTCCGCTGCCGCCTCCGCCTGCGGCGGCGCGCAGGTCTGCACCGTCATTGACCCCTCCGGCACGCCGCTCAATGTCCGTTCCGGGCCGAACGGCAAAATCCTCGGCACGCTGAAAAAAGGCGAACTGGTCGAGTTCAATGAGCACAAGGAGGTCAAGGGCTGAGCGCTGACCCCATGAGCAAACACCACACCATGCTTCAGCGCCTCGAGCGCGGTTTCCGCGCCACGGCTGCGCATGACCGGTGCCATGTCGCGCTGCCGCAGTTTGATGTGTTTCTCTCAGAGCAAAGCGGCGATGAGCACAGCCTCGCCATTCCCCTGTCGGACGGAGATGCCGGCATTGACGCCCTCGTGGAAGCATTTGCCAACCATGGCCGCCGGGCGCGCGTCGAATATTTCCATGATCTCTATCCCGGATTGGCGGCGGCGCTGGAGGAAAGGGGCTTCGATCTGGAGATGGACGCGCCGCTCATGACATTGGGGCCGGCAGATATTACAGCCACTGAAAGACCGCAAGGATACCAGCGGCTCGGTCCGGGCGACGTCGAATTGATGGAGGACTTTTTCCGCCGCCAGAGCATCGCGTTCGGCGGCGACGGCGGTGATGATTCCCTGTCCTGGCTGCCGCAGGTCAAAGCTGGCCTCGAAAGGGGCACGGTTATGGCTGCATGCATTCTGCGCGAAGGCAGTCCGGTGTCGGGGGCCGTCATTCAGGGCCGTGACGATGCGGAGCTGGCGGGCGTCTGGACACTGCCCGGTTTCCGAAAGCAGGGTCTCGCCGTTGCCACCTGTCAAAATCTCATTGCCGATTATTTCCAGATGCGCAGCCTCTGCTGGCTCTCAAGCGCTGAAGACGCGCGGCGCCTCTACGAAAAGCTCGGCTTCAAGCGCGTCGGCGCGCAGCGGAACTACATTTTGCGGACCGCCAACAAGGGGGACAAAATTCCCCCAAAACACGAATTATCCAAATAGAATCAACACCTACAAAAAATACTCATCCCCACATTCCAATGCAGCCCCATCATGCCCCCAGTTTATTCTGAACCCGGAAAGGCATCCATGGACTGGCCCCTGATCGTCGAGCGCAACCGCGAGCGGCTCCTTGCCGTCCTCGCGCCGCTTTTCGCCGTGCTTGGGTTTGACCCGAGGCGGGCGGACCTGCCGCGGCATATGTACCGCGCCCTGCTTATCATTCTGCGTCCCGCCGAATCCGCTGTCCGCCGCCTCATCATCATCGCCGCGCGCGGGATTGTGGTGAAGCTTGGCGCGGCGCGGGCCTTCCCGGCGGGCCTTGCTCAAAAGCTCAAGTTTGCTCTGGAAAAGGACGCCGAACGCATTCCCGCCTTCTGCCTCATCGACCCGTTGAAGCGCTTTGCGCCGGAGGATTTTGGGTGGGCGAAGGAATGGAGCAAAGCGCAGGTGATGCCGCGCATCTCGGTTCCCGGCCTCATTGATCCGGTGTTCGA
>JANMMM010000124.1:0-1732 GCA_031373225.1 Phyllobacteriaceae bacterium
GTGCGCCGCGGTATCGTGCATCTCGACGAGCGCACCGCGAGCGACCAGGAGATCGCCGATCTGTCGGCGCTCGGTGTGCGCGGCGTCAGGGTCAATTTCTCGCCGATCCGCAAGCCGGAAGGCGGACTGGCGAACATGGTCGCACCGCGCCTGGAACTTTTGGCGAAGCGCCTGAAGCCGTTCGGCTGGCATCTGGATCTGCTGATGCCAGGCTGGATGATTTCCGAACTGATGCCGACGCTGGCCAAGCTCGACATCGAATTCTCGGTCGCGCACATGGGGCTCTACCTCGCCAAGGATGGCGCGGGGCAGCGCGGCTTCCAGGATTTTCTGGCGCTCGCCGGCGACGGCTCCAAACGGGTCTACGTCAAGCTGACGGGCATCTACCGGTTCTCCACCGACCCGACCTTCGACGACGTCAAGCCGTTCGCACAAGCCCTGTTCGAACGCGTTCCGGACCAGTTGATCTGGGGCAGCGACTTCCCGCACCTGTCGTTCCACGACAAGGTCGGTACCATCATGCTCTACAATATGCTCGGTGCGTGGGCGACCGACACCGCCATGCGAAAGCGCGTGCTGACCGACAATCCCGCCCGCCTATTCGGATTCGATTGAGCGCACCCCAGGCGCTTGTCTGGCGGTGACGCTGTTGGGGCGCCGGCGGCAACCACCTCGCAGGCGATCCGCCCCGAGCCCGGTCCCATCGGGCCAGGGCTGCGTTCGTATCAATCGCAATTCGTCATCCAAATCCAAATGGCGCCCCGTAGGGGATCTATACTCATATGTTATGGTGTGCGGGTCCGTGCACAATAACATTGTATTTGCTTGATTTGTCCTGGCCGATTGTCCGAAAACGTCCGCACTTGTCCCGGACAAGCCGTGGTTGCTGTTGGGGTAAATGTTGGGGTAAGGTTGGGAGGTCGAAAGCACGTAGGACTATTCCATGGCGAGATTGATCAATCGCCTCACAGCTCGCAAGGTCGAGACCATCAAGAAGCCCGGCCGGCACGCCGATGGCGGAAATCTCTTCCTCATCGTTGATGCGTCCGGCGCCAACCATCAGCCCATCTCGAAGCCGGCAAAGCGCTGGGCATTTCTCTTCCGATGGGACGGGCGCTTGAGGGCGATGGGGCTGGGCTCTGTCACGAAGGTATCTCTCAGTGATGCCCGCGATCTTGCCAAGAAATGTCGTAGCCAGCTGGCGCGCGGATTGAATCCAATCGAAGAGCGGCAGATCGAAAAGCGACGCCGAACGACGAGGCGCACGTTCGGCGAGGCCGCAGCGGATCTTTACGACAGTCGGAAGGCGAGTTGGCGAAACGAGAAATACGCCGCCAAGTGGCTTGCAATGCTTCAGCGCTTTGCCGGTGAGATCTGGAGCAAGCCGGTCGAGTCCATCTGCACCGATGACATCATAACGATTCTGCAGCCGATCTGGACAACGAAGGCCGAGACTGCGCGCAAGGTCCGCAGCCGCATCGAGGCCGTTTTGGACGCGGCCCAAGCACGAGGCCTAATGGACCAGGCCATGGCCAATCCTGCCCGCCTGCGGGGGCATCTGTCGGTGCTCTTGGGTAAGCGGCCGCGGCTACAGCGGGGCCACTTCAATGCCCTTCGTTACGAAGACATCCCGGCATTCGTTGCCAAGCTCAGGCAATCTCAAAGCGTGTCCAGCTTGTGCCTTGAGTTCGCCATCCTGAATGCCTGCCGCTCCAGCGAAGCAATGCGCGCG
>JANMMM010000148.1:0-1632 GCA_031373225.1 Phyllobacteriaceae bacterium
GCCATTCAGCTCAACAAACTTCATCACACGAAGTCCCTGCAACAGCTCCGTCCGTCTCATCCCCGGCCCTCCAAAGGCCGAAGCTTAAAACCGGACAGATGACGTGTTACATAAACCGGCCATATCGTGTGTTCCCGACACGACAAGCGGCGCAATCTTGCAATTCTTCATGATGTGTATTATTTTACACGGAGCAAGAAATGGAAAGTGACAGCCGCAAGATCATAAAGCTGCTTAAGGCCGATGGCTGGCAGTTTATGGTCGCGACTGGCTCCCATCACCATTTCAAGCATGGATCAAAACCTGGAAAGGTCACAGTTCCGCACCCGAAAAAGGATTTGCCTGTCGGTACTGTCCGGTCAATCCTGAGACAGGCGGGGCTCTTGAAAGCCGTCTGAAGCATATGCGCTATATCGCCTTCATCCATAAAGAACCCGGCAGCTGCTACGGCGTGAGCTTCCCCGATTTTCCGGGCTGCGCGTCCGCGGGCGACACGCTGGACGAAGCCGTCGCAAATGGCGTCGAGGCGCTGTCCGGGCATGTCCGCATGATGGAGGCGGACGGCGATATCATCCCCGCGCCCAGCTCGCTGGAAGAGATCGTCGAGGACCGGTCGCTGGATGAAGACCGTGAGGGCGCGCTGCTTGGCGCTGTTCCCTTGGTGCGGGACCGCGGCTCATCGACACGCATCAATGTCTCGCTTGATCTGGGACTGCTTGAGGCGATAGACAGCGCCGCGCGCTACAGAAAGCAGACCCGCTCGGCATTCCTCGCCTCCGCCGCCCGCCGGGAACTGCTGGACTGAGGCTGGGGCCGGATCGACTTGCGGCAACAGCACAACCGCATCATCAGAATGCGTTTGACCTGCTGGGTGGGAGCTGCCTCTGCTGAAGTTATAGTGCGCAGGACTCCCGAAAGGGTCCGGATCGTGATTTTGCATTGACTGTTGGATCCGGAGCTTGAAGCAGCAAGGATCAAACCGTGACCGCAAGTCGCGTCAGTGCAGCCGCCGCTCCATCAGCACCGCCGGAAAATACGCCCCGTCGCTCAGCATCACATTGACGCTGTCGAGCTTTTGAAACCCATGCCGCGCGTAAAAGCCTTCGGCGGGCAGGCTGGAGAAACAGCGCAGCTGCGAATTTCCGGCATAGGCGGCTTCCGAAATGCAGCGGTCGAGGATCGCGCCGCCGACGCCCTTGCCCATGAAATCCGGATGCGTGGCGAAATGGCGGATATGGGCGGTTTTCTCAACGGAAGCGCTGTTGGCGGGGGCGCTGGCGCTCCAGCCGCCGCAGCCGGCCAGTGCGCCGCCGAACGAGGCGGCGAAATAGCGGCCTGAGCTTAGAAGGGCGGGGTCGACGCGCAGCATGGCGGGCATAGCCAGTCCAAGCACGTCCTTGCCATACCAGCCGGGATAGACCGCCGAGTAGCATTCGCCGATCAGCTTTTCGAGCGCGGCGCGGTCACCGTCGTCCGCCGCGCGCATCGTCAGGTCTTCGCGTCCCATGGCAGCATTCCTGCAAAGTTAGGTTCTGTCCAAAGTAAAGGAACTTGGTTAGGAAATTATGATGAGCAAACGAATCGCCGGACCTGAAATCGAGCGCCTGATCCAGCTTCTGGCCAAAGTGCCGG
>JANMMM010000159.1:0-31008 GCA_031373225.1 Phyllobacteriaceae bacterium
CAGTGGCGAACCGTCCTCGACGGAAAAGGCCCGGCGCGCGCTCGATTCGCTCTATGCCATGGCGGTGGCCGGCCACGCCAAAGCGGGTTCCGATGTCGATGGCGCGGTGCGCATGGCGACAGCCTCGTTCGACCAGCCGTCGCTGCCGACAATGGAGACTAAGTCCCGCATGTCGCTGAGCCAGATCACCACCCGCAAGCGCACCATCCACGCCCGCACGCCGACACAGAATGTCTATATGCGCGCTTTGGACAAGGCCGAGCTGGTCATGGGCGTCGGGCCCGCAGGCACCGGCATGACCTATTTGGCCATCGCCCACGCCGCCATGCTGCTGGAGCGCGGCGCCGTCGAGCGAATCATCCTGTCGCGCCCGGCGGTGGAGGCTGGCGAGCGGCTCGGCTTCCTTCCGGGCGACATGAAGGAGAAGGTCGATCCGTACCTTCGCCCGCTGTATGACGCGCTGTATGACATGATGCCCGGCGACAAGGTCGAACGCGCCATCGCGGCGGGGGTCATCGAAATCGCCCCCTTGGCGTTCATGCGCGGCCGCACGCTGGCGCACAGCGCGGTCATCCTCGATGAGGCGCAGAACACCACCGCCATGCAGATGAAAATGTTCCTCACCCGCCTCGGCGAAGGCTCGCGCATGATGGTCACCGGCGATCCGAGCCAGATCGACCTTCTGCCCGGACAGAAGTCCGGCCTTGTTGAAGCGCTGGACATTCTGACAGACGTGCCCGGCATCGAAATCGTCCGTTTCACCCAAAAAGACGTGGTGCGCCATCCGTTGGTGGCCGAAATCGTCCAAGCCTATGACCGCGCCGGGACCGAGCGCCGCCC
Organism: Phyllobacteriaceae bacterium; assembly: GCA_031373225.1. Lineage (GTDB taxonomy): Bacteria > Pseudomonadota > Alphaproteobacteria > Rhizobiales > Rhizobiaceae > JANOYJ01. The sequence continues at coordinate 841 of JANMMM010000159.1, forward strand.
CATTGACGTGCGCGGCAAAGCCAAAGCCCGGTCTGAGGACGGCGGCGCTTGATCGACATCGTTCTTGACCGGCAAAGCGGCGGCTGGGGAGACGAGGCGTCTCTCTTTGCGCTGGCCGGACAGGTTGTGGCAGCGGCAACGTCGACGCTGGCGCTCAAGCCGGCGGATCCATGCGAGCTCAGCCTGGTGTTCTCCGACGATGCAACCGTCAAGTCCTTGAACGCGCTGTGGCGCGGCAAGGACATGCCGACCAATGTCCTTTCGTTCCCGGCTATGGTTGTCAAGCCGGGCGACAGGCTTCCGCCGCTTCTCGGCGATGTCGTTCTGGCTTTTGAAACGGTTGCGCGCGAGGCGGCGCTGGAAAGCAAGACTCTGGATAGCCATGTCAGTCATCTGATCCTGCATGGCTTCCTGCATTTGCTCGGATACGACCACGAATCAGACACGGAAGCTGAAAAAATGGAAGCGCTGGAGCGCGCGATACTCGCCAAGCTTGCCATACCGGACCCCTATGCGGTAATCGACGATCCATCATGACTTCTGAAGAGCCGTCGTCCGAGCTTTTGCCCGAAATCATTTCCGTCCCTGAGCGCGCCGGCCTGTTCAAGCGGCTGGCCGTCCGTCTGCGCGGACGCAGCACGTCGAAATTGCGCGAGGACCTGACAGACGCTCTGTCGGAAACCACCAGTCTGGGGGAAGCGGAGGGGTTCACAGACTCTGAGCGCGCCATGCTCAACAATATCCTGCGGCTGCGCGAAGTGCGGGTTGAGGATGTGCTGATACCGCGCTCGGACATCATGTCCGTGGAAATTTCAACGCCGCTGGGCGAGCTGCTCGAACTGTTTGAAACCTCCGGCCATTCGCGCATGCCCGTCTACTGCGAAAGCCTCGATGATCCGCGCGGCATGGTCCATATCAAAGACATCGTCGCCCACGTGACGCAAACGGCAATGGCGAAAAAGCCGTCCAGGCGCGCCGCCGAAAAGAAAACCGGGGCGTTGGCGGGGCTTGACCTGTCAAAGGTTGATTTGAAAAAGACCATCGCCGAACTCAATCTAATGCGCAAAGTCCTTTTCGTGCCACACTCCATGCCAGCGGCCGAATTGATGACCCGCATGCGTGACGCCCGCATCCAGATGGCGCTCGTCATCGACGAATATGGCGGAACCGATGGGCTTGTCTCACTCGAAGACCTTGTGGAAATGGTCGTCGGCAATATCGAAGACGAGCATGACGACGAGGAAGTCATGATCACCGGCGACGGCGACGGCGTTTTCATCGTCGATGCGCGCGCCGAGCTTGAAGAGGTCGCGCGGGTCATTGGCGAGGACTTTGTCGTCGGCGAAATGGGCGGGGAAGTTGACACACTCGGCGGCCTCATCACCGCCGTCATCGGACGGGTTCCGCCGCGCGGCGAAGTCGTGCAGGCGGTCGAGGGCTATGAGTTCCACGTCATGGAAGCCGACCCGCGCCGGGTGCGCAAGGTGCGGATCGTGCAGAAAAAAGCCGCCGAGCGCCGCCGCCGCGCCAAGCGCGACGCCGAGACGCCTGCGGCCTGACATTTGGGCAAGGCGTTGTGCCATTATTCCCTTGCCTGATAGACCAAGCCAAATGATTCGGGGGTTCCCCGTGGCGATGAGGCGGGCATGACGGGTCTGGCTGGCAGAATTATCTTGTCGCATGGGTGGGCGCGCGCCGCGCTGGCGATTTTCGCTGGCGCTTTTGCTGTGCTGGCGCTGCCGCCCGTCGATTTTTTCGCTGCGGCTTTTGTCTCATTCACATTGCTGGTCCTGTTGATCGAAGGCGCTGTCGCGCCGCCAAACGCCGGACCGCTGCGCCGTATCATGCCCGCCATAAAAATCGGCTGGCAATTTGGTTTTGGCTATTTCCTGGCCGGCCTCTGGTGGCTCGGCAACGCGCTGCTGGTCGAGGCGGACGAGTTTGCCTGGGCGATACCCTTGGCCGTTTTGGTTCTGCCCGCCGGGCTGGCGCTGTTTTATGCGCTCGCCGTCGGTCTTGCCCGAATCATCTGGTCCGAAGGCATCGGCGCGGCTGCCGCGCTTGCCTTAGGGTTCGGCGCGGCGGAATGGCTCAGAGGGTTTCTCTTCACCGGCTTTCCCTGGAATCCGGTCGGACATCTGGCCATGCCCGCGCCGCTGCTGATGCAGTCGGCCTCGCTTGTCGGCGTTGAGGGCATGAATGCGCTCGCCGTGCTGTTTTTCGCGCTGCCCGCCGTTCTGTTTCTGGGCAGGCACCGCAAGCGCGGCATTATGCTGCTCTTGGTTCTCGCCGCCGCCCATAGCGGATTTGGCTATTACCGGCTGCAAAATGCCGCCCCGGAGAAGAAAGAGGGAATGCTGGCGCGCCTCGTGCAGCCCTCCGTCAGCCAGTCGGAGAAATGGGACAATGCGGCGCGTGACAAGATATTCTCTAAGCTCTTGGAGCTTTCCGCCGCCAAGCCGTCGGACGGCAGGAAGCGGCCGGACCTTATCATCTGGCCTGAAACCTCAATCCCCTTCCTCCTGACAGAGCGCCCCGACGCCTATTCAGCCATCGCTGCCGCCTTGGAGGACGGGCAGACCCTGCTTGCCGGTGCAGTGCGGCAGGAGGGCGACCGGAAATCCGGTGAGGAAGTCCGCTATTACAACAGCCTTCTGGTCATCAACGACAAGGGCGAGATGGTCAGCGCCTCTGACAAAAAGCACCTTGTGCCGTTTGGCGAGTACCTGCCTTTCGGCAGCTTTCTGCGGTCCATTGGGCTAAGCGAGGTGGTCAACACGCCCGGCGGCTTCACGCCTGGCGGCAGCCGCCGGAACATCAGGCTCCCCGGAGGAGTGAGCCTGAACCCGCTGATTTGCTACGAAGTCATCTTCCCGGACGAGATTGCCACAGAAGGCGGCCGCGCTGACGCCATGGTCAATGTCACCAATGACGCCTGGTACGGCAACACGCCCGGGCCATGGCAGCATCTGCGGTTCGCGCAGATCCGCGCGGTGGAACAGGGACTTCCCCTCTTGCGTGCAGCCAACAACGGGATGTCGGTAACCATTGATTCGTATGGACAAATTGCCGAGGGCCTCAATCTGAACGAGATTGCAACCATCGACACCTATCTCCCGGGCAAGCTTCAACCGGTTCCGTTCGTTTTGTATGGAAGGCTGGGCTTTTCATTGATTCTATTTGCGCTCGCCGCGATTGCCGGTTTGACTATTTTGCGCACCCGGTCCAGAATATCCACGGCGTTGGGTTCTTAAGCTTGCGGAAGCATTGATTGCTTCAAAGGGGACGCAGGTGAGCTCAACGTGAAATGATTGCCTGATTACGTTGGCCAACAATCAAAAAAGCCGCACGGCGGCACAGAGAAAAAAATGATCGAAAACAAGAAAAAACCGAACCCGATCGATATTCACGTCGGAAGCCGAGTGAGGTTGCGTCGCAACATGCTCGGCATGAGCCAGGAAAAACTCGGAGAAGCCCTGGGCATTACCTTCCAGCAGATTCAAAAATACGAAAAAGGCACAAACCGGGTTGGAGCGAGCCGCCTTCAAGCGATTTCGACAATCCTGAATGTGCCCGTGTCGTTTTTCTTTGAAGATGCGCCAGGTGTCGCCCCATTGACAGGGGGCATGGCGGAGGCAAGCTCAACTTCCTTCATTGTCGATTTCCTCAACAGCGCCGAGGGCCTGCAGCTCAACCGGGCTTTTGCAAAAATCACGGACCCGAAAGTGCGGCGCAAGATCATTGATCTCGTCAAGGCGCTGGCAGGCTCGTCTGAAGAATAGCACCTGTCGCGTTCCGGCGTCTGAAGCCCCTGGCCTCAAATCTCGGGCTTCAGCGTCGGCGCAGTTCAAGCAAATGCGAGCCGGATTTCTCCGGCTTAGTCTTTCGTCTTGTCAATTGGACCTCCAAAAGCGGCGGCGGGAAGCAGCTAGCCTATGCCAAGGCTGCACGATTGCCCTTACCATTCCCAATCTGCTGCACCGCGCCCACTTGACCGCACAAGTGCCCATGGGTATTGACCCCGCGATTTAAACGCGGGCGCAGCCCGCGCGATTGAATGCCGCAAAGGATTGTCAATGGCCCGCCCCAATTATGTCTTCACCAGTGAATCCGTCTCCGAAGGTCACCCGGACAAAGTCTGCGACCGCATATCCGACGAGGTGGTGGACCTGTTTTTCCGCGAAGCCGCAAAGTCCGGCATGAGTCCGTGGGACGTGCGCGTCGCCTGTGAGACGCTGGCCACCACAAACCGCGTTGTCATCGCCGGTGAAGTCCGCTGCTCGATGGACGAAAAGACCATGAAGTCCAAAGTCAAGCAGGCCGCCCGCAAGGCCATCAAGGCCATCGGCTATGAGCAGGACGGCTTTCACTGGAAGAAGGCCAAGATCGACGTGCTCCTTCACCGCCAGTCCGCCGACATTGCGCAAGGCGTCGATTCCACCAGCAACAAAGACGAGGGCGCTGGCGATCAGGGCATCATGTTCGGCTATGCCTGCCGCGAAACACCGGACCTGATGCCCGCCCCTGTCTATTATGCGCACAAGATTTTGGAGCTTATGGCCAAGGCGCGCAAGGCGGGCGCCGGCGATGCGGGCCGCCTCGGCCCGGATGCCAAGAGCCAGGTCACCGTGCAGTATATCGACGGCAAGCCGCATTCGGTGACACAGATTGTCGTTTCCACGCAGCACATGGATGACAGCTGGACGTCCGCCAAAGTGCGCAAGGTCATTGAGCCATACGTTCTGGAAGCGCTGGGCGACTTGACCATCGCCAAAGACTGCGTCTGGCACATCAACCCAACCGGCAAGTTCGTCATCGGCGGACCGGATGGCGACGCCGGCCTCACAGGCCGCAAGATCATTGTGGACACCTATGGCGGCGCGGCCCCACATGGCGGCGGCGCGTTCTCGGGCAAGGATTCCACCAAGGTGGACCGCTCTGCGGCCTATGCCGCGCGCTACCTCGCGAAAAATGTCGTGGCGGCAAAGCTCGCCGACCGCTGCACCATCCAGCTCTCCTATGCGATCGGCGTCGCCGAGCCGCTGTCGATCTATGTGGACCTGCACGGCACCGGCAATGTCGATGAGGCAAAGCTTGAGAATGCCCTGCGCAATGTCATGAGCCTGACTCCGCGCGGCATCCGCAAACATCTCGACCTCAACAAACCGATTTACGCAAAGACTGCGGCCTATGGCCATTTTGGCCGCAAGCCCGGCAAGGATGGTTCCTTCTCCTGGGAGAAGACCGATCTCGCAGCCGCCCTCAAGGAAGCCGTCAAGGCGGCCTGACGCTTGGAAAACCAGAACCCGCGCCCGCGCCGCAAAGGCGCGGGCTCTTTTTTTGGCCGCAGGCACGGCAAAACGCTGCGCCCGCTGCACGCATCGCTGCTCGAATCCATGCTGCCGGAGCTGCGGCTGGATCTGGAAACGCCTTGTCCTTCCAATGTGAGTGAGCAGTTCGGCGCTCCTGTTGCCGCTATCCGCCTCGAAATAGGCTTCGGCGGCGGCGAGCATTTGCTGCATCGGATGCGCGAAAATCCGGGCACGGGGTTCATCGGAGTCGAGCCTTTCGTTAACGGCATGGCAAAGCTCCTTGCCGGACTCGATGCCGGGCCGACGGGCAACGTCCGACTGTTCGATCAGGACGCCGCGTTGCTCCTGGATTGGCTCCCCGCCGCCTCGCTCAGCCATGTGGACATCCTCTATCCCGACCCTTGGCCCAAAAAGCGCCAGCACAAGCGCCGCTTCATCAGCCCCGAAAATCTCGCCCGCCTGGCCCGCTGTATCAAGCCCGGCGGCAGACTATGTTTCGCCTCCGACATCGCCGAATATGTCAACTGGACTCTCATCCATGTCCGCGCCCATGGCGGCTTTGCATTTGAGGCAAAAGACGCGGACGACTGGCGCAATCCCTACGCGGGATGGCCGGGAACGCGCTACGAAGCCAAGGCGTTCCGCGAAGGCCGGACTCCGGCCTACCTGACCTTTACGCGCAATTCCTGATCAATCGAAAATCCTTTTCCAAGCGGCTTGACAGAGGCCGCCCCGCGCCTTCTAACGCCGTTTGGTGCGACAGCTGAGAAGGGTGAATGGATGAAAAAAGTTTTCAGCGATGCAGCCGCCGCGCTGGACGGCCTGTTGTTTGACGGCATGTTCATCGCCTCCGGCGGCTTTGGCCTCTGCGGCATTCCGGAACTGCTGATCGCGGCGATCCGCGATGCCGGCACCAAGAATCTGACCTTCGCCTCCAACAATGCCGGCGTGGACGGTTTCGGCATCGGGCAGCTGCTCGAGACGCGGCAGGTCAGGAAGATGATCTCGTCCTATGTCGGCGAGAACGCCGAATTCATGCGGCAATATCTGTCCGGCGAACTGGAGCTGGAGTTTAACCCGCAGGGCACGCTCGCCGAACGGATGCGCGCCGGCGGCGCGGGCATTCCGGGCTTTTACACCAAGACCGGCGTCGGCACCGTCATCGCCGACGGCAAGGAGCACAAGGACTTCAACGGCCAGACCTATATTCTGGAGCAGGGCATTTTCGCCGACCTGTCGATTGTCAAAGCGTGGAAGGGCGACGCCACCGGCAATCTTGTGTTCCGCAAGACCGCGCGAAACTTCAACCCGCCCGCCGCCACCTGCGGCAAGGTCTGCGTCGCCGAGGTGGAAGAGATTGTGCCGGTCGGCTCACTTGACCCGGACACGATCCATCTGCCAGGCATTTATGTGCACCGCCTCATTCAGGGCCAGCACGAAAAACGCATTGAACAGCGAACGACCAGAAAGCGGGAGGCGGCATAATGGCCTGGGACCGGAACCAGATGGCCGCGCGCGCGGCGAAGGAACTGCAGGACGGCTGGTACGTCAATCTCGGCATCGGCATTCCGACTCTGGTGGCAAACTACATTCCAAGCGACATTGAAGTCACCTTGCAGTCGGAGAACGGCATGCTCGGCATGGGTCCGTTCCCTTATGAGGGCGAAGAGGATCCGGACCTCATTAACGCTGGCAAACAGACGATCACCGAACTGCCGAAGACATCTTTCTTCGATTCGGCGCAAAGCTTCGCCATGATCCGCGGCGGCAAAATCGCCATGGCGATTCTCGGCGCGATGGAGGTCTCTGAACAGGGCGACCTCGCCAACTGGATGATCCCGGGCAAGCTGGTCAAGGGCATGGGCGGGGCGATGGACCTTGTCGCAGGCGTCGGCCGCGTCGTCGTGGTGATGGACCACACGTCCAAGCATGGCGAGTCAAAGGTGCTGAGAGAATGCACGCTGCCGCTGACCGGCAAATCCGTGGTCAACCGCATTATCACCAATCTTGGCGTGCTGGATGTCGTTCCCGGCGGACTGAAAATCGTCGAATGCGCCGACGGCGTGACCGAAGCGGAACTGAGGGCGGCGACTGAGGCGGCAATTGTGTGAGATCGCTCAAAACAGAAAATACCTCTGCGCCATCGGCAGCACATGCGAGGGCTCGCACACCAGCAGCTCGCCGTCCGCCCGCACTTCATAAGTTTCCGGGTTCACTTCAATGTTGGGCATGGCGCTGTTGTGAATCATGGACGCCTTCGAAATCCCGCCGCGCGTGTTCCTCACCGCGACCATCCGCTTGGCCGTCCCAAGCCGCTTCGGCAGCCAAGCATCCAGCGCCGCCTGCGAGACGAAAGTGACGGACGAATTTGTGCGCAGCTTGCCGAAGCTGGCGAACATCGGCCGGTAGTGCACCGGCTGCGGCGTCGGGATGGAGGCGTTTGGATCGCCCATTGGGGCGGCGGCGATGGAGCCGCCGAGAAGGACCATGTCCGGCTTGACGCCGAAAAAGGCGGGACTCCACAGGACGAGATCGGCGCGCTTGCCGACTTCAATCGAGCCGACCTCGTGCGATATGCCGTGCGCGATCGCCGGGTTGATCGTGTATTTGGCGATGTAGCGCTTGGCGCGGCCATTGTCGTTGCCGGTGTCGCCGCTGAGCTCGCCGCGCTGCACTTTCATCTTGTGGGCGGTCTGCCAGCATCGGATGATGACTTCGCCGACGCGGCCCATGGCCTGGCTGTCGGACGAGATCATCGAGAAAGCGCCGAGGTCATGCAGAATGTCTTCGGCGGCGATGGTTTCCTTGCGGATGCGGCTTTCGGCGAAGGCGATGTCCTCGGGGATCTGTGGCGACAGATGATGGCAGACCATCAGCATGTCGAGATGCTCGGCGACCGTGTTGATCGTGTAGGGCCGGGTCGGGTTGGTGGAGGAGGGCAGGACGTTTGGCAGGCTTGCAACTTTGATAATGTCCGGCGCATGGCCGCCGCCCGCGCCCTCGGTGTGAAATGTGTGGATGGTGCGGCCCTTGAAGGCGGCGATGGTGGCTTCGACAAAGCCGGATTCGTTCAGCGTGTCGGTGTGGATCGCCACCTGCACATCAAATCGGTCGGCGACCGACAGGCAGCAGTCGATGGCCGCAGGCGTTGTGCCCCAGTCCTCGTGCAGTTTCAGGCCGCACACGCCCGACAGGATCATCTCCTCCAGCGCGGCGGGCAGCGAGGCGTTGCCCTTGCCCATGAAGCCGAGATTCATCGGAAACGCGTCCGCCGCCTCGATCATCCGCTCCGTGTGCCAGGCGCCGGTGCAGGTGGTGGCCAGCGTGCCATGCGCCGGTCCGGTGCCGCCGCCGAGCATGGTGGTGATGCCGGAATACAGCGCCTCCTCGATCTGCTGCGGCGCGATGAAATGGATATGGCTGTCAACGCCGCCGGCGGTGAGGATTTTGCCTTCGCCTGCGATGATCTCGGTGCTCGGCCCGATAATGATCGTCACGCCGTCCTGCGTATCCGGATTGCCCGCCTTGCCGATGGCGGCGACGCGGCCCTCTTTGAGGCCGATGTCGCACTTGAAAATGCCGGAATGATCCAGCACCAGCGCGTTGGTGATCACCGTGTCCATCGCCCCTTGCGCGCGCGTAGCCTGGCTCTGCCCCATCCCGTCGCGGATCACCTTGCCGCCGCCAAACTTCACCTCCTCGCCGTAGAGGGTGAAGTCCTTTTCGACTTCGATGATGATCTCCGTGTCGGCGAGGCGGACCTTATCGCCGAAAGTGGGGCCATACATGGAGGCGTAGGTTGCGCGGGAGATTTTGGCCATCAGAGAGCTCCCATGATCTTCTGCTGAAACCCATAAATTTTTCTTGTCCCGCCAAGCGCCACCAGCGTCACCTCGCGCCGCTGCCCCGGCTCAAACCGCACCGCCGTGCCCGCCGCAATATCCAGCCGGAACCCGCGCGCCTGCTCGCGGTCAAAGCGCAGCGCTTCGTTGGTTTCATAAAAATGATAGTGCGAGCCGACTTGGATGGGCCGGTCGCCGGTATTGGCGACTTCGAGCGTCACACACGCGCCGCCCCTATTCAGTTCGATGTCGCCGCTCTTGTTGATGATTTCTCCGGGGATCATGCTTGGCCTCAACGGATGGGGTGGTGGACGGTGACAAGCTTGGTCCCGTCCGGGAATGTGGCTTCGACTTGCACATCGTGGATCATCTCGGCGATGCCGTCCATCACCTGCGCTTTGGTCACGACGTGCGCAGCTTGTTCCATCAGGTCTGCGACGCTCCTCCCGTCGCGCGCGCCTTCGACGACGAACTCAGTGATGAGCGCGATGGCCTCCGGGTGATTAAGCTTGACGCCCCGCTCCAGCCGCTTTCGTGCGACGATCGCCGCCATGGCGATGATGAGCTTGTCCTTTTCGCGCGGCGTCAGCTGCATGTCTTTTCCTCACTGCGTCCAAATTTTAGGCAGCGCTTCGGGGCCAGCGAGCGCGGCAAGGGCGGAGATAATCTGTTTTCTCAGGATAAATCCATCATCTGCCAATAGCCTAGCAATTAACTTGCCATCCCAAGCGGAAGCGCCGCCCGTGGGACCAAGCGCGCTTCGCACTGCTTCGAGCCGCTCTTCGGCATCCGGCGCAAAATAAGCGATTGTGCACATCGCTCCCGCGCCCGCCAGCGATGCAGTTGTCGCCGGCAGACGCGGCCCCGCACTGAAAGCCTCGATATGGGCGACCCTCTGGCCGCGCCAAAAGCGCCATGTGTCCGTCAGCCGGACGTTTGCAACCGTTTCGCCCATTTCCCTGCGGCCGAACACAATCGGCTCAACCGCCAGGAACCGCGAATTGTCACCGAGAAAAACCTTGTATTCGCGCCTGAGCGCCGCGCCCTCATAGAGTATTGTCTCCTGCGGCAGCCAAAGCAGATTGGCGTTTGGATCGGCGATGAGCGAAGTTTTGATCGACGCGTCGGGGCCAAGCGTGCGATACACCCGCTCCGCTGCCTGCGAAGTGACGGTCAGGCGGGTACTTTCTCCTGCCGCTATCTCAACATTGAACGCGTCACCGCCGGCGATGCCGCCCCCCGTGTTGATGAGAATAGCCTCAATTGAGCCGCGCGGAATGCGCACCTTGAGCGCCCCCGACTCCCGCAGCTGCGACACACCCAGGCGCTCTGCATGAAGTTTCACGCTGCCAACGCTGCGCTGTTCCAGAAGGCGTGCTGTGGCTGTCATTTGGTGAAGTTAGCGGTTTGTGGATAAACCCGCCAGTCCCGGGGACAAGTGTTCAAGTAACTGTTTTCGCGCGAGCGGAGCAATCGCGCTTCTGTTCACCCGCCGCTTCGGATCATCGAAAAATAGTCGTCGCCGCCGACCTGTCCGCCCTTCAGAGCGATCTGAAGTCCATCTGCGGATTTTGCTGACCCATACGCGAGACACAGCGGCGAGCCGGGGGATTGAGGCAGCGGCAGCAGCGTTGTCAGCGCCTCTATGCTCAGCTCTTTCAGCGCATGGCTTGACGTGTCGCCGCCGGCGATGACAGCGCGGGTGACTTTTTCCTGTTCGATCAGCTGGCGCAGAATCTGGCCGAGCGCACGTCCAATCCGGTGGCGCGCACCGGGCAAGCGGTCAAGCGCCGCACTGGCATCTTCGGAAGGACCGAGCGCCGTGTGTATAAGCGGGCTCTTGCCGTTCCTAAGGGCTTTCAGGCCGGCGGCGACAGCGGCGTCGGCGGCGCCCTGAGGGTCTGTGGCTGCCAGTGTCAGCGCGTCGATGGGAATGGCTTCAAAACCTTTGTGCGCCGCATGCCGGATCTGGCGCCCAGTGGTTGGCGAAACGCTGCCTGACACAATCGCAAGGCGCTCGGCCTCGCCCGGAGACGGGAAGTTCGGCTTTTCGCCCAGCAGTTCCGCTTTCCGCCAATGCGCGAGAAGCGCATATTCAAGGCCGGACGATCCTGCGGTGAACCAACCGCCGTCGGGTCGCAGCCGCGCCAGCGCTTCACCCGCCCGCAGCTGGCTCTCCAGGCTTGCCGCGTCAAACAAGAGTATGCCCCCGCAGGCAGCGGCGACTGCGTCAATTCCCGGCGCACTGTCCGGCGACTGAAGCACCGCAAGATCAACCAGGTCCGTCCTCAGTGCCGTCTGCTGCGCCAGGTGCAGCCGCAGATCGGATTCCCGCATCGGTGTCACCGGGTGGCGGCTCATGACTGGGTGACGGTCAATGCGGTAGGTCTCGCCCTGATAGCCTGCAAACAGATGGCCGAACGCCGTGTAGCGTCTGAGCTGCGGCGCGCCGATGATCAGCGGCACGTAGGGCTGAGCAAAGATGCTCTTCCCGATTTCTATCGCCTTGCCAATGCTGCCGACGGAGGGGCTGGAATCGAAGGTTGAGCAGACCTTGTAATGACAGTAGTCCGCGCCCAGACGCTTCAGCCATAAAAGCACCGGCGTCAGGTTTTTCTCCATCCAGTCCGGCGGTTCGCTGCGGCTGGTTCCGGCGATTCCGATGGCGCGGCAATGGCTGAACCGCGCCAGCATCTCCGCGTCGGGAATATCCATGAACAGCACCGTCGGCACGCCGTTTGAAGCCAGCGCCTCCATCACGTCGGTCGAGCCGGTAAAGTCATCGCCATAGAAGCTGAGAATAAACTCGCTCATGCGCCCGCGCCGCCGCCGAACTTGGCAATGGACGCGGCCAACTCTGGACGGTGCACCGCATAAGTCTCCAGCGGAATGTCCTTCACCGCCGCCTGCCAGGCCTGTTGCACCGCGCGCACCCCGGCAGCCGGCCCCATAGGATGCGAGACAATGCCGCCGCCGCACAGATACATGAGATCGACGGTGCGGCCGGTGCGCTGATAGGTCTCCGGCGCCTGGCCGCCCCACTGCCCGGAGCCCGCCACCGGCAGAGCACAGTCTGCAGCATCGAACATCGGCGTGGTGACCGCTTCGAATGAACGCACAAAAGACTCGTCCGGCTCCCAATACTTGACGCCGATGCCGTTGATCTGGAACTGGTCCACGCCAAGCAGCCGCCAGAACTGCTGCCAGACGCAAAAGTCCATCCCAAGCCCCGGATGGCGGGTGAAAAGGTCCCAGCCGCTGCGGTGTGCATGGATGACGAGGTTCGACCGCTTGCGCAAAAAGGCCATGCCGCCCATCCCGATGGAATTGATATTGACCACGGCGCAATTGCCGCCCGCTTTGGCGACAAGATCATGGTTGCGCATCATCACGTCCGGATCGGCATGGGAAATGCCGAACGCGTACATGACCTTCTTCCCCGTCCTCTGCTCGTGATTGAGGATCAGCGGCATGATGGCATCAACGCGCGCGCCCAAAGGCGAATAGGCGGGGCTCATCAGCTTCTCGTCATCCTTGATGAAATCAACGCCGGATTGGACAAGTTCGCCAACCAGCGCCGCCGTCTCATGCGGACGGAGGCCGAGCGCCGGCTTGACAATTGTGCCGATGATGGGCCGGTCAGACACGCCGGTCAGCCGGCGGCTGCCTTGAAGGCCGAACTGCGGACCGGGATGCGCGCCGTTGAATTCCGGAGCCAGCTTCATGTCAATGACACGCAGGCCGGTGAGACCCTTGATCGCAAACGCACCGCCAACGGCGATTGTCATTAATGCGGAAAGGTCCGTGCCGATGGCGTCGAAGGGAAAAGCGATGTCAACGTCGGCTTTGCGAAAAGTGCCGGAATGGTCGGAGGCATCAGGCCATGAGGGCTGTGGGGCATCCTCGAGCCTTCGGATTTCGATGACGCGCGCTGCGACACGTGCCTTCAGTTCTTCCGTCTCGCCCGGCACGGCGACAAATGTTCCGGTTGACTGGTCGCTGGCGATTTTCTCCGCCATGGCCTCAATATGGTCGCCTGGCGTTTCAATGCGGTAAGTGAGGATGATGTCGGACATGCCGCCCCGGTTGGCGAAAAAGCTTGCCGGTTCAATAGCAATTGTCCAAAAGTGTGTAAACTGGTATGATGAGTATAACTTTGCAAATGCGCATGGGGTGTGATGAGCCTGCTGAATGAACCCATCGTCCGCCGGAAACTTTCCGACGAGGTCTTCGCCCGTCTGAAGCTCCTCATTACCTCCGGCGAGCTGGCTCCCGACGACGAAATGCCGTCCGAGCGCGATTTGATGGAGCGGTTCGGCGTCGGGCGTCCCGCCATCCGCGAAGCCATGCAGGCGATGGCCGCAATGGGGCTTGTCACCATCTCGCATGGTGAGCGGGCGAAAGTTTTGGAGCTGACAGCCAAGTCAATTTTCCGCCAGATGGACGGCTCCGCCAAGATCATGCTGTCAAAGTCCGCCGAAAGCCTGGAGCATCTGAAAAGCGCCCGCATTTTTTTCGAGCGCGGCATGGTCCGGGACGCGGCGGCTAACGCCGGCGCTGACGGCGTCGCGCGCCTCCGGCGGCTGCTTGTTGTTCAACAGCAGTCGCTTGGCAATTCAGACGCGTTCATCGCCGCCGACATGCAGTTCCATGCGGCGATCGCTGACATGTCCGGCAATCCGATCTATGCAGCCGTCAGCGAAGCAATGCTGGGCTGGCTGAAGGAGTTTCACACCGAGCTGCTGATCTGGTCGGGCAAGGAGACTTTCACCCTTGCGGAGCATAAGGAAATCATCCGCTGTGTTGAAGCCAGGGATCCCGATGCCGCCGAGAAGGCAATGGTGAAGCATCTTGAGCGCTCGCGCGGGCTGTATGCGATGGCTCAGGCGACGGACGGCTGACGGATTACCGCTACGGCGAAGGCTCTCAGCTGCAGAATGTCACCCCCCAACGGAGCCTCTGTCATTTCATTGCGCGCCGCTGAAACCATGCTGCATTCATCCAGCACCACCACCGTTGATGTTCCTTTCAGGCCAAGTCCGGCAAGATCAACCAGCCTTGGCGCCGAAGTGAGGTTGGCCAGCATGACTGTGCGGGAGCCCTGATCGCCGGCAGCTACAATCGCGGCAACCTTCTCCGGCTGCGCAACAAGGCTTTGCTTCCATTCAAGTCCCGCGCAGCTGGCAAGCGCCTTCACAATGTGAAAAAGCGGACGCATGCCTCCCATTGGCGACGGCTCGTCTTTACCCGCTGTAAGCCCAAAATCTCCCGCCAGCGCCGAGAGCGTCAGCATCTCCGGCTGCTCGGCAAAAATGCGCGCGACATACCCGACAGCCCAAGCGGCGGCGAACAGACCGTTGTGGCGCGGGTCACGGCTTGCCATTGGGATGCGCTCAAGATTCGGATTTTCCTTTGTCGCACCGCCATAGGGGTTCTGCCGCATGGCAAGGGTTGAGGGTCCCATATGATAGGGCCTGTCGCCATAGATTGCGCGCACAGAGCGTGTGATGAAAGGCAGCGCCTCCAGCGTCTGCAAGACGCTCAGATCATCGGCGGCGTGCACAATGGGATTTGTGGCATGCGTGATGAAATCGAGCGGTCCAGGCGGAACACGCTTGCGGTTCAGCTCGGTGAAATAGGACAGCATCCCGCCGCCGAGCCGCAGGCCCGGAAAAGCCCTTCGCGCCGCTTCGTAGACTGTTTCAAGCGGCGGGCATTCCGGCCATTTTGACCCGGGAGGCGTCGATTGCCGGTCCACCGAAGGCGAAACGATGAGCGATGACAGCACAAGGCCGGCGCTGCGGACCTGAACAGCTATCTCTTGAAGCTCCGCCGCCGGATCTTTGAGGCAGGGCAGTGCGAGTTCCAAAACGGCGGCGATGCCGCTTGCATTCTGAAGCGCGGCAAACACTTCAAGCGCCATCATTCCATGTCCGGCGAGCGGATCAAAATGCAGCAGCAATTGCTGCGGGGCGGCGTGTTCGAGGACCGGCATGGCGGCGAGACCCGCTGCAATGTCCTCCGGCGCAATGACAAGGCCCATTCCAGGCATTCTTCCCTTGGCTTCGCCAAGGCTGACGCAGATGGGTTCGTCCGCCGATGCGGAGGGTGCGGTCTTTTCCCTGCTTTCACCGATGACCGTCAGCGTCACCCTTTGCCGGACCTCCACTCCCGACTTCAGCACATAGGGCCAGGGCAGCTCCAGCGGCCGCACATAGGTCTTAAAGGATGCGTCGGACCAGTTGCGCTGGTCCTCCATTTCAAACGCATCGCCCTCCATCCGGCATTCAGCGGCATTGCCCGGCATGACTTCATGCGTGATGGCGCGCATGTTCTTGAATGGCTGCCATGGTTCGATGAGGTCGGGAAAATCCGCCTCGGTGATTTCGCCGCTGACATGCTCGACGGTTACCGGAGATCCAGCCAAGCCGGCAATTGGATGCAGCACGCAGAAGCCGCAGCGGTTGGTGGTGAAATCTGACTGTGGAACTGCGCTGACCTCGAAAGTCAGGCGGCGCGGTTCGCCGACAATCAAGGCGCTAAAGGCCAACGCGCCGCTGCCGGGCGCTTCGCACTGCGCGTCAAAACCGATCTCGAACCGCTCATCATCTTCGGTGATCCGCAGATTGGCAAGCTGCGGCGCGTAGGTGCCCCAATCCTTGTCGCGGACCAGATATGAAATCGCACGCAGGACCTCGACGCCGTTATAAGAAATGGTCCGCAGATTGCCGTTGATAAACTCGGCGGACAGCGGACCAGCCCTGATCAGCCGCGCCTCAGGCTCTTTTTCATTTGTCCCATAAAGCAGGAAATCACGCCCGCTCATCCGAGCAAGTCCTTCAGATAGACCGGCTGGCCGCTGGCTGCGCTTTGGTAGGCGGCTTCGACCAGAGCGAAGGTCTTCAGATTGTCCGCGCCGGAAGTTGCTGGCTCGGTGTCCGATCTCAAACATTCTATCCAGTGCCGTTGTATCGCCGCAACGCTTTCCTGAATATTGTGCCAAGGCCGCGATGCCCAGGGCAGTAGGGGCGGCGAGACGTCTTCAACTCGGTGGCCATTCCTGCCGTTCACTTCAAGCCTGTAGCCTTGATGCAGGCGTATTGTCCCTTCAGTCCCGTCGAGCTCAATCAGCGTTTCGGGGAATGGTTCCTTCGAAAGCTTTGTCGCGTAGGAGCAATCCACGACAGATGTCGCGCCGCTGTGATGGTCCAAAAGGATGGTGGCGACATCCTCGCCCGCAATCGCCGGATTGACCCGCTTCGTCCGCGCCGTCAGGCTTGTCACATCGCCCATCATGCAGCGCGAAATGTCGAGCACATGGATGCCGAGATCCTCAATGATGAAGCGTTTTCCGGTGACGAGATAGGGCTGACCGGAAAAGACATCATAGCCTGAGCGGAACGAGAAGCGGCCCCAGAACGGTGCGCCGATCTCACCGGATTTCACCGCAGTCAGCACTGCCTGAATGGGAGATTGAAAGCGGAAATTCTCGTGCACCATCAGCGGCACGTTGGCGGCGCGGCAGGCTTCCACCATCTCCTTGGCGTCGGCGATGTTGAGCGCGAACGGCTTTTGGCAGATGACCGGCACGCCGTGGGCAGCCGCCATTGTCACCAGCGGCAGGTGGCTTTGAACTGTCGTGGCAATGTCAACGAAATCAAAGCCACCGTCGGCGAACAGGGCAGCGGCGTCCGGATAGTGGCGCTGTATCCTGAACTCATCGCCGACAATTTTCAACCGCTTCGGATTTCTGTCGCAGATGGCGACAATTTCAGCGCCCTCGGCGTCGCGCCAGCCATGCATCTGGTTGACGGCGAAGAAGCCGCAGCCGATCAGCGCGCCTTTGAGGTTCGACATTGTCAGTCCGCCCGGATCAGGTGATGCGCCTTATGCTGTCAGCGATCTCCTGCGGCTCGAATATCCGCTTCCAGTCGTCGCGCATCAGCGCCGGCTTGCCGAATTCGATGGCCTTGTTGCAGGCGTCGGAGAAGACGCCGTCAATCTCTTTGAACAGCACCGCGCCCATCACATTCATATGGCCGAGCAGAAAATCGCGCGCCGCCTCAGCCGGCACGCCGCGCGCGATGACTTCGTCCATCGCCTCACGCATCACGGAGAGCAGCGAGCCGCACAGCGTCTCCGCAAGGCCGGGCTCAAGCAGCGCGATCTGCTCGACTGTTAGCCTGTGCGAGCGCATGACGGGAGCCCAGATGGTTTTGGCGATGGCCTCGCCAAGCGCGTAAGCGGTTTCCGGCCCCTGCATGAGCGCGCAGACAATGTGCTGCTTGGCCGCGACGCCCCCGAAAAAATCGCGTTTGGCCGCCATGTCGGTCTCGTCATTGTAGATCGGCGGGTGGCAGGGATGGGTGACGAAATAGGTCAGGTCCTTCCGGTCCGGCAGATGGCCTGCGAACGGCGCGGCGGCGTCGAGCACCACCACCATCGTCCCCGCCTTAAGCTGCGGCGAGATTGCCGCCGCGACTTTTCCGATCGCCGTGTCCGGGACGGCGAGGATCACAACGTCCGCGCCGTCGAGCGCCGCTGCCTGATCCATTGGCGTGACGTCAAGCTCTGAGGAAAGGCGCGCTTTGCCGGCTTCGCTGACTTCAACATGGCGCACGGAAAATCTTGAACCGGTGAGATTTTTTGACAGGCGGCAGCCCATCTTCCCGCCTGCACCGAAGAGGGCGATATTTGTCATCGGGTTCTCCAATACGCTTGATAGATCATGCTGCTGACCGTAAGTGGTATGATGAGACAATCACCATAACACGTCAAGCTGGAAGGTGTGGCAAATGCTGATCGGCATCGACTGGGGCGGCACCAAGATTGAGGGCGTCGCCATGCTGCCGGACGGCGCGGAGCGTCTGCGCCTGCGCGAGCCGACTCCGCGCCACGATTATGCAGGCTGCATCCTGGTCATAAAAACCATGGTCGACGCGCTGGAGGCGCAGACCGGCCAAACCGGCACGCTCGGCATCGGCATTCCTGGCTCACTGGAACCGCTGAGCGGCAGAGGCAAGGGCGCAAGCTCGACATGGCTGCTCGGCCGGCCGGTTTTCCAAGACTTGCAGGCCGCCTTGCAGCGCGACGTCCGTGTCGAAAACGACGCTGACTGTTTCGCTGCATCCGAGGCAACAGATGGAGCTGGACAGGGCCATAATGTCGTCTTCGCCGTCATTCTCGGCTCTGGCGCGGGCGCGGGCATCGCCGTCAATGGCAAGGCGCACCACGGGCCGAACAACAGCGGCGGCGAATGGGGCCACAATCCGCTGCCTTTTTCGGATGTGAGCGAAATTCCCGGCAAGGCCTGCTATTGCGGCCGGCATGGCTGCATGGAGACCTGGGTGTCGGGCCGCGCGTTTGAAGCGCAGTATCACGAGCATACCGGCCAGGAGCTGAGCGCCGCCGCAATCATGGACAAGAAGCGCCAGGGCGACCATCTCTCCGGCCTGCTCTGGGACCGTTACATCGACCGCGTGGCGCGGGGGCTGGCAACGGTGGTGAACACACTTGACCCGGACATTTTCGTCATGGGCGGCGGCATGTCCAATGTTGACGAACTGTATGAGGACCTGCCGCCACGCCTTGCCAAACGCACATTCTCCACGGTCTTCCACACGCCCATCGTCAGGGCCAGGCACGGCGATTCCAGCGGCGTGCGCGGCGCGGCTTGGCTTTGGAAATAGCGCGCACCCATTTCTCATTTCAGATTCAGGATCAACCGATGACCCATTCCAACCCCGACGCCGCGCGTTATGAATTCGCGCTGGCTCTCATCAAGGACGCTGGCGGGCTTGCGCATTCCTATTTCAAAAAGCGTGGCGATCTGACCATCAAGAGCAAGGGCATGCAGGACATGGTGAGCGAGGCGGACCTCAACACCGAACTCTTGATCCGGGGGCGGCTTGCCGAGCAGTTTCCGCAGGATGCTTTTCTCGGCGAGGAGACCGGCCTTTCGACATTTGAAACTGGGCAGGGGATATGGGTGGTCGATCCCATCGACGGCACGCAGCCCTTCGTGTCGGGCATGTCGAGCTGGTGCGTCTCCATTGCCTTTGTCAAGGAAGGCGGGCTGCGGTTCGGCATGGTCTATGCGCCGGAGCGCGGCGAGCTGTTCGCCGGCGGCGTCGGATTTCCGGCGACGCTGAACGGCACGCCGGTCGAGCGCCATCCGGGCAGGAGCGTCAGGGAAGGCATCACCGGCGTCGGCTATTCCATGCGCGTCAAGCCGGAGGCCTACATGGACTTCTTTGGGCGCCTCCTCACAGAAGGCGGCATGTTCTACCGCGACGGCTCCGGCGCGCTGACCCTGTGCTACGTCGCCTGCGGCCGCCTTGTCGGCTATGTTGAGCCGCACATCAATTCATGGGACTGCCTCGGCGCCGTCGCCGTCATTCAGTCGGCGGGCCTGAAAACCAATGACTTTCTCGCCGAAGACGGGCTTCGGAAGGGTAACTGGCTGATCGCTGGGAATGCGGAAGTCTATAAGGAGCTTGAGCGGATCTATTTCGCAAAGGAGAGACAATCATGATCGCCGCTTTGAACGGACTTGAGGTTATTTCGCTGTTCGCTGAAGACCTTGCCTCCATGCGCGCCTTTTACTTCAAGGTGTTCACGCATGAAATCGTCTACGAGGACCAAGTCTGCTCGGTCCTGCGCATCGGCAACATCGCCGTCAATCTCCTCAACTTCGAAAACGCAGCCGGGCTGACCGCGCCCGTCAGAGTGGCCGGACCGGCGGCGGGGGTGCGGGCGCTGTACACGGTCAATGTCAAAGACTGCAACGCCGTCTGCGCCGAGCTTAAGGCGCTCGGCGTGCCGCTGCTCAACGGCCCGGCAGACCGGCCATGGGGGCGGCGGACGGCGGCGTTCGCCGATCCGGCGGGGAATGTGTGGGAGGCGGCGCAGGAGCTTTGAGCGCTTCCAAAAGAACCCGCCCCCGGAATGGGATACCGGAGGCGGGCTGTGATTGACGCCGGGAGCGGGCGTCAGACCGTCACTTGCATTCCGGATCGTCGCCGAACCCCTTGCAGAACATCGATTCAGCGTTCTCCTTGGTGATCATCGTCGAGGCGATTTCGATCTCCATGGAGCCGTCCTCCTTCTTGGTCATCGTGCCGAGCGGCTCCAGCGCTTTCATGTCGCCCATGGCCAGCGCGTGGGCGGCGATGACGCCTTCGGGGGCCACTGTGGAATAGGTGAAGGTGGCGGCCAGATCCCCTTTGGCGACGGCGCGGATGGCCATGTTTTCGCCGTCTATGCCGACAATCAGAATGCCCTCCTTGTCGCGCCCGGCGGCTTGAATCGCCCGCAACGCGCCGAAGGCCATATTGTCATTATGGGTGTAGACGGCCTGGATTTCGCCCGCCGGGAAGCGCTGCAGAGTGTCCTCCATGAATTTCAGCGCCTTTTCCTGGTCCCAGTCGGCATGGGTCTCGGCGATGATTTTGATCTCGGTTCCGGCGATGGCTTCGGCGAAGCCGTCATGGCGCTCAACGGCGGGGGCGACGGCGGGATCGCCTTTGATCTCGACGACATTGCCCTTGCCGCCCAGCTTCTCCTTGATGAAATTGCCGGCGAGCACGCCGATCGGCTTATTGTGCGGGCCGACATGCAGCGTCACCGGCGTGTCGAGGCTGCGCTCCAGCGTGATGACCGGAATGCCCGCCGCCATGACCTGTTTGATGGTCGGCGCGATGGCCGCTCCGTCCTGCGCCGAGATCATCAGCACCTTCATGCCCTGCACCATCAGGCTTTCAACGTCCGAAATCTGCTTGGCGCTCTTGCCTTCGGCGTTGGTGATGATCAGCTCGGAATCCGCGAAATTCGCAGCGGCGTAGTCCTGATTGCGCTTGCTCATTGTGTTGCGGTGGGCCGAGTTCGAGCTCGCCTGCGAGAAGCCGATGACGATCTTGTCGGCGGCGAACGAGGGCGCCGCCATATAGGCCACGCTGAGCGCGGCAGAAATCAATAGAAGGCGTTTTGTCACTTTAAACATTATACACTTCCTCCACTTGGGTTGATCCGCGCTATTTGCGCGGCTTTCTCCCGGCCTCCAGAAGGACGGCCAGAATGATGATCGCGCCTTTCACCACTTGCTGCGAGAAGGGTGAAACGCCCGCGAGATTGAGAACATTGGCAATGATGGCCAGAACCATCGCGCCGCCGATTGTGCCCAGCACCGTGCCCTCGCCGCCGAACAAAGAGGTGCCGCCGATCACAGCGATGGTGATCGCCTCCAGCTCCAGCCCGAGGCCGGAATTCGGATCACCCACCGAGAGCCGCGACAGGAAGATCAGGCCCGACAAAGCCGCCAAGAGGCCGCAGATCGCATAAACGCCGAAAATGACGCGCGGCACATTGATGCCCGACAGGCGCGCCGCTTCTTCATTGCTGCCCACCGCATAGATGGCGCGGCCGAACGGCGTCAGGCCAAGGACCACTGCCGCTATGATGCAGACGAGGGCGAAGATGTAGATCGGCGTTGGAACGCCGAAAAGATAGCCGCCGCCGAGGAAGAAGAAATTCTCACCCAGCTTGCCGGGATTAACCGTGCCGCCATCGGCGAACATCAGCGCGAAGCCGCGCACCATGACCATGGTGCCAAGCGTCATGATGAACGCCGGGATGCGCCAATAGGAGACGCCGAAACCGTTGACCGCGCCGACGGTCACGCCGATGGCAAGGCAGGCCAGCATCATCAGCGGGATCGGCACGCCCTGCTCCAGAAGCAGCGCGCCGGCGACGCCGGTGAGCGCCACGGTCGAGCCGACCGACAGGTCGATTCCCTTGGTGAGAATGACAAAGGTCATGCCGATGCCGAGTATGCCGTACATGGCGACCTGGCGCAGCACGTTGAGAAGATTGACCGGATTGAGAAAATGCGGTGAGATGAACGAGGCGGCGATGATGAGAACAATCAGCGCCCCGGCAAGGCCGGCGCCGCGCGGCAGGTTTTTGAGAGACAGCTTTTCCATCAGTGCAACGCTGCGAAGCGCATGACTTCCTCCTCTGTTGTGTTCCGCGCATCGAGCTCAGCCGTCACAACACCCTCGCGCATGACATAGACGCGGTCGCACAGGCCGAGTATTTCCGGCAGTTCGGACGAGGCCATGAGGATGGCGAGGCCGCGCGATTCAGCCAATTCGACGAGCAGGTCGTAAATCTCGCGCTTGGCTCCGACATCGACGCCGCGCGTCGGCTCGTCGGCCAGAAGCACTTCGCAGCCGGCGCTGACAAGCCGCGCCAGAACGCATTTCTGCTGGTTGCCGCCGGACAGATTCTGCGCAGCGGTGGCAGGGCCCGGCGTCTTGATCCGCAGCCGGCTTATCAGACCGCTGACGATCTCGCTTTCCTTCGACAGCGACAGGAAACCGTTCTTCATGATACGCTTGAGGCTCGCCGACATAATGTTGAAACCGACACTCTGGATCAGGAACAGGCCTTCGGTTTTGCGGTCTTCCGGCACCAGGCCGAGGCCAAAAGAGATGCCCTTGCGCGGCGAGCCGGCGGTCAGCTCTTTGCCGTCCACATTGACTGTGCCGGACGCATGGATGTCCGCGCCATACATGGCGCGCAGCAGCTCCGTGCGGCCGGCGCCCGCCAGGCCGAAAAGGCCGACTATTTCGCCCTTGCGCACATTGACGCTGGCTTTTTGGAGAAGGTCGTTTGTCGAAATGTCCTGCGCCGCCAGAGCCTCTGCGCCGATCTTCGGATGGCGCTTTGGGAAGACATCGCCGACCTCGCGCCCAACCATGCTTTTGATCAACCGCTCGGTGGTCATCGAGGCGGACGGCCCGTCGAACACCGCCTTGCCGTCGCGCAGGATTGTGACATTGTCGCTGATCTCGAACACTTCGCGGAGGCGATGCGATATGTAGGCGAAGGCGACGCCCTCGTCCCGCGCCAGCTGTTTGATGATGCCGAACAGCTGCGCAATCTCGGCTTGCGCCAGGACGGCGGATGGCTCGTCCAGCACAATGATGCGGGCCTTGCGGGCGAGCGCCTTGGCGATCTCCACCATCTGCCGCTTGGCGACGGAAAGCCCGCCGACAAGTGCCGTTGGCGGCACGTCAAAGCCAAGTTTTTTCGTCACGCTTTCCGTGATCCGCCGCGCCTGCGGCCAATCGATGATGAGGCCCTTCATCGGCAGCCGACCCATCAGGACATTTTCGGCGACCGTCAGATGCGGCGCCTGCGCCAGCTCCTGATAGATCACCGCGACGCCGCGCTCGATCATTGATGCGGGGGTCGGATGCGCCACAGCCTCGCCGAACACTTCAATGCGCCCCTCGTCCGCCACATAGGCGCCGGAGAGGATTTTCATCAAGGTCGATTTTCCCGCGCCGTTCTCGCCGACCAGCGCCCGCACCTCGCCCGGCATCAGACTGAACGACACATCGGTGAGCGCCTTCACGCCGGGAAAGCTCTTTGAGATATTGTCGAGGCGAAGGGCGGCGCTCATCGTCAATGCCCCTTGCAGCCGCAGGATCGGCGGATGACCAGGCTCGGCGCGAGGCGGATGCTCTTTGGCGGCGCGTCCGGCGTCTTGATGCGCGCGGCGAGCAACTCCGCCGCCCGCATGCCGATCACGTCGCTCGGCTGGGCAATCACGGTGAGGCGCGGCTCGAAACAGTCGGCCCATTCAAAATCGTCAAAGCCGATCAGAGCCAGATCATCCGGAACGGAGAGGCCCGCATCGCCGACGGCCTTCATGACGCCGATGGTGGCGAGGTTGTTGCCGGAGGCGATGGCGGTGGGGCGTTGGTCTAGCGCGAAGAGCTTATGGGCGGAGCGCCGCGCCTCCTCGCTGGTCAAGTTGCCTTCATGCATCAAGTTCGGGTCTGGCTCGATCCCATGCTTTTTCAGTGCCTTCACATAGCCTTCGACGCGCTCAAGCGTCGAGCGGAAGCCCGGCTCGCCGGCGATGAGTCCGATGCGGCGATGGCCGTGGCTGACCAGATGGTCCACCAGCATTTCCATGGCAAAGCGGTTCTGCAGCGCCACGCCGTCGACCTTGGCGCTGGTCAGTCGGTCTACCAGCACAAACGGCGCCTTGCTGGCGGTCAGGAATTCGAGGGCGCGGTTTTCCGGGTCGGCGGAGGGCGCGAGAATGATTCCGTCAACGCGCCGCTGCACCAGCTCGCGCACCACTTTCAATTCGGTCGCCGGATCATTCTGCGTGTCGCACAGGAATACCAGCTGACCGAGCGAGGCACAGGCGCGCTCAATGGAGGAGACGATGTCGTTGAAATAATAGTTGGTGCTGATCGAGATGGCGATGCCGACCGTGTGCGTGGTGGCGGTCGCCAGCGAGCGGGCCAATGTGTTGGGCGAATAATCCATCGACGCGATGGCGCTGCGCACCATTAAAGCTGTTTCGGGATTCACAAAGCGGGTGCCGTTGACGACATGCGACACCGTCGAAAGGGACACTCCCGCTTTCCGCGCCACATCTAGCATTGTCGCCATTCAATCTCTCCCCCTAGGGAAAGCTAACTACAGAAAAGCGCTTGCGCAAGCGCTTTCTTATTTCCCTTTGAACTCTCATGCTCTTGGTGAGAATGAAATTTAGCAATCTGCAACGAGTGGTCAGAGGGCCCGCCAGGGGTGCTTCAATTTCCAATTCGGAAGATGGACACCCGCAATTGCGGGGTGGCGGCACTTTGGCGTCCAGAAACAGCGCCTGAGAGTTTTGGCAAGCCATGGCGGCGGCCCGCCGCATCACGGGGTCCTTTAAGCAGGTCGACGGCCATGCACCGGTAAAACTTCCGGCCTCGGATGCTAGGTCCGCAACACCCCGCCCGTTGCCTTGCCAACTCTCTCCACAATCCGCCTGCCCAGTGCCTCCAGCTCCGCATCATCCAGCGTCTTCTCGACCGGCTGGATGGTGACTTCGATGGCGATGGATTTTTTGCCGCCGCCCAGCGCCGCGCCTTCGAACTGGTCGAAGACGGAAAGCGCGGTGATCAACGTTTTGTCGGCAGCGCCCGCGGCTTTGAGGATGGCGGCGGATTCGGTCTGCTTGTCCACCACGAAGGCGAAGTCGCGTTTCAAGGCTTGCAGCGGTGAAAGCTCCAGTTTCGGCTTAGTGCGCACAGACTTGGCTTTCGGCTCGGGGATGGCGTCGACAAACACCTCGAAGCCGGACAGCGGGCCGGAGACGTCCATGGTTTCCAGCGTCTTCGGATGGAATTCACCAAATGTGGCAAGCACGATTTTCGGGCTGAGCTTGATCGTCCCGGAGCGGCCTGGATGATACCAGGACGGGCCACCTGCTTCGATCTGCACCTTGTCCGCCGACAGCCCGCAGGCTTCCAGCACGGCAAGCGCGTCAGCCTTCGCGTCGAACACCGAAACTGACCCGGCATTGCCAGACCATGAGCGGCCCTGCGCATGGGCTTTCGCCGTGCCCCGCCGCACGCCGCCGGCAACGCGGCGCTGGCCCTGCGGCGTATCGTCTTCATAGCTTCCCGACACTTCAAACAAGGCAGCATCGCCATAGCCTCTGTCAGCGTTGCGCTGCGCGGCGAGCATGAGACCGGGCAGCAGCGAGGGGCGCATGTCGGACATGTCTGTGGCGATGGGGTTGGCCAATTTACGCTCCGACGTGCCGCCGCCGAAGGCCTGCGCGTGTTTCTCGGCGATGAACGACCAGTTCAGCGCCTCCATCATGCCGCGCGCGGCGAGCGCGCGCTTGGCGAGTCGGGTGCGGATCTGCAGCGCCGTCAGGATGCGGCCGTTGATGGCGGTCAGCTTTTCGAGCGGCTGCGGTTTGATGTTGTTGACGCCATGCATGCGCATGACCTCCTCGACGAGATCGGCCTTGCCATCGACATCGGGACGCCAGCTTGGAACGCTGACATTGACAACAACGCCGCTGCCCGAAACGGCAAAGCCGAGGCGGGTGAGGATGTTGAGGCTTTCGGCTGCGTCCACATCTTCGCCGGTCAGGCGCTTGACCTCGGCAACGGGGAAGGACACAACTTTCGCCGCCGCCTTTGTGTAACCGGTGACTGACGGTTCGGACGCCTCGCCGCCGCATAGTTCGATGACCATTTTGGTGGCAAGGTCGAGGCCGGGGACCATGAATTCCGGATCAACGCCGCGCTCAAAACGATAGCGCGCGTCGGTGATGATGCCGAGTGCGCGGCCGGTGCGGGCAATGTTCAACGGCTCCCAGAGAGCGGATTCGATCAGCACATCGGTCGTGTTTTCATCGCAGCCCGAGTGCTCGCCGCCCATAACGCCAGCAATGGATTCAACGCCGTTATCGTCGGCGATGACGCACATATCGCCGCGCGGCGCATAGTTCTTGCCATCCAGCGCGACGATCTCATCGCCCTCATGGGCGCGGCGGATGACGAGATTTCCGGCGACCTTTCCCGCGTCAAACACATGCAGCGGACGGCCATGGTCGAAGGTGATGTAATTGGTGATGTCCACCAGCGCATTGATCGGGCGCAGGCCAATTGCCTTCAGCCGGTTCTGCATCCATTTCGGCGAAGGGCCGTTGGTGATGCCGCGCACGAGGCGCAGCGCGAAACCGGGGCAGAGATCCGGCGCCTCAATCGTGACGCTTACCGGGCACGTGCCCTTGCCTGCGACGGGGGTGATTGGATTGCTCTTGAGCGTTCCCATTCCCGACGCCGCCAGATCGCGGGCGATGCCGTGGATCGACGTGCAATCCGGGCGGTTGGGCGTCAGATTGATGTCGATGACCGGATCATCCAGATGCGCATAGGCGGCGAAGCTCGTCCCGACCGGCGCATCGGCAGGCAGGTCGATAATGCCGTCATGCGAATCCGACAGTTCCAATTCGCGCTCCGAGCACATCATGCCGCGCGACTCGACGCCGCGGATGTTGCCGACGGCAAGCGTTGTATCGATGCCCGGCACATAATCGCCCGGCAGCCCCAGCACGCCGACCAGCCCCGCCCGCGCATTCGGCGCGCCGCAGACGACCTGAATGGGCTTGCCGGAGCCATTGTCCACGCTCAGCACCTGCAGCTTGTCCGCATTCGGATGCCGCTCGGCGGTCAGCACCTTGGCGATGGTGAAGGGCTTGAAGGCCGCCTTGTCATCGACGGATTCCACTTCGAGGCCGATTTGGGTGAGCCGCTCGCAAATGGCGTCGAGCGGGGCGTCGGTGTCGAGATGGTCTTTGAGCCAGGAGAGGGTGAATTTCATGATTTTCTCTGAATTAGGACAGGGGTACCAAGGGCTCGACTTCTGCAATAGAAAGAGCGCTTTTTTCGAAGCAGTCCGCCCTCATCGCTAAACAAACGTCGGCCAAAAATCGCCTCCCCGTTGCCGCGTCTCGACTGAATCGGTCGTGGTTCGTCTCCTGGAAATATTTGCACAGAGCACCCACTTTCCGGATTACCTCGTCCGATCCAACGATCAAAAGATCAGTCTGAAGCGAATGAAAGAACTTGGATTTTTCTTTGGCGCTGTTGGTGTCGACAAACCCCGCCAGAAACGAACTTACAAACTCTCGGTAGGCGTTGCGTCGTAGTTCGACAAGGGCCGTCTTGCGATCAACGATGCGTTGGTAGGCGTACGTAAGCGCCGCCCCGAAGATTGTAAGGACGGTGACGATGAGCGGAATGAATTCAGTGCTCAAGATGTCCATTCCCCTTCCCGATCGCTTTGGGAGCTCTCCAGGCCATTAGCAGTGCCTTGACTGAAATGCCTTCATCCAAAGTAGGCCACCAAATGCCGCTGACCTCCAGCTCGATTTGGCTTCGGTCTTTTGCCGCAGCTTTTTCGAGAAACGGATACCAACATAGGGGCGCGCTGATGTGGCGGCCGTCAGCAAGATCGACCACGATATGCGTGTCGTCGCACTTTGCGGACAAGGGGCGGACTGCTTCTATCTCAAATTCTGAAGAAGTCATTCCACGCTCCAATCAACGCCACCCGCAATTTTCGTCATCCCGGAATTGCGCAGCAATATCCGGGACCCATTCCGGCGAAGAACGCCAGTGTCCGATTCTGCACCCGCTTTTGCGCTCCGCCGTTCCGGCATGGGTCCCGGATATTGCTGCGCAATTCCGGGATGACGATGCGCGGGGTGGCTCATGGTGGCTAACGGCGAAACGTCCATCACTCGCTCAGCCCCGCAAACAGCGTCGGCATATCAAGCGGCCTGAAACCATAATGCGCCAGCCACCTCACATCCGCATCGAAAAATGCCCGCAAATCCGGCATGCCGTATTTCAGCATGGCGAGGCGGTCTATGCCCATGCCCCAGGCGAAGCCCTGAAACTCGTCCGGGTCGAGGCCGCCGGCGCGCAGGACATTGGGGTGCACCATGCCGCAGCCGAGGATTTCGAGCCAGTCTGTGCCTTGACCGAAGCGCACTTCGCCGCCGGAGCGGTCGCACTGGATGTCGACTTCAAGGCTCGGCTCGGTGAACGGGACGTAGGACGGGCGCATGCGCAGGTTGAGGCTTGGCACCTCAAAGAACGCCTTGCAGAACTCGGTCAGCACCCATTTCATGTTGGCGACGTTGGCTGATCTGTCGATCACCAAGCCCTCCAGCTGATGGAACATCGGCGTGTGGGTGGCGTCGGAATCCATCCGGTAGGTCTTGCCGGGAATGACAATTCTAATGGGCGGCTTCTGCGCTTCCATCGTGCGGATTTGCACGGGCGATGTGTGCGTGCGCAGGACCTTCGCCTTACCGTCCGGGCCGGGCTGCATGAAAAATGTGTCGTGCATTTCCCGGGCCGGATGGCCTTCGGGGAAATTCAGCGCGGTGAAATTGTAATAGTCGGTCTCGATGTCCGGGCCTTCGGCGATGGCAAAACCGAGATCGCCGAAGATGGCGGTGATTTCGTCGATCACCTGGCTGATCGGATGGATGCGGCCGCGCTCGGCGGGCGATTGTGCGACAGGCAGCGTCACATCGACCTTTTCGGTGATGAGGCGGGCGTTGATGGCGGCGTCGCGCAGATCGCTTTTGCGGGCGGTCAGCGCATCGGTGACGCGCTCTTTCAGAATGTTGATTGCGGGGCCCGCCGCCTTGCGCTTGTCAGGCGACATGGCGCCAAGCGATTTCAGGAGTTCGGAAACTGAGCCCTTCTTGCCGAGCGCGGCAATGCGCACGTTCTCAATCGACGCCTCATCGCTTGCGGCTGCGATGTCGGCCATGAGGCCTTGTTCGAGAGTTTCGTAATTTGACATCTAAATCCTGGCTCATTTCCAAAGAAAAACCCGCGCCGGTCGATCCAGCGCGGGTTCCCTTTAATTTCCGGGGCAAACGCGCTTAAGCTGCGACGGCTGCCTCAAAAGCATTCGGCGTGGTGTTTTTCAAGTATTCCAGCGCCTTCTTCGACGCGGCCACCAGATTGGCGAAGGCTGCGGCTTCGTGAATGGCCATGTCAGACATGACCTTACGATCCACAACGATGCCGGCCTTGGTCAGGCCGTCGATGAAGCGGGCATAGGTCAGGCCATGCTCGCGCACAGCGGCGTTGATGCGCTGCACCCACAGGCCGCGGAACGAGCGCTTCTTGTTCTTGCGGTCGCGGTAGGCATATTGCTTGGAATGATCGACGGCGGCTTTCGCGGCGCGGATCGTATTCTTGCGGCGGCCACGGAAGCCTTCCGCCTGTTTCAATACTTTTTTGTGCTTGGCGTGCGAAGTGACGCCTCTTTTGACGCGGGCCATGGGATGATCTCCTTAGAAGGGGTGACGTTTGAAACTAAAGGCTGTTCGGCAGGAAGATTTTGACGATCTTCGCATCAGCGGCGCACAAAACCATTGTGCCGCGCGCATCCCGGATAAACTTGTTCGAACGTTTGATCATGCCATGGCGCTTGCCGGCGGCAGCGGCCATAACTTTGCCGGTTCCGGTGATTTTGAACCGTTTCTTGGCGGCGGATTTGGTCTTCATCTTGGGCATTTTGCTCTCCTTGAACTATTGAGCAGCGTGGCAGACCAGCCCGCCGCAAGCATAAGAACCGCCATGGCATGCCCTGCCAGACGGTTCGACACGCGGCTC
>JANMMM010000235.1:0-2480 GCA_031373225.1 Phyllobacteriaceae bacterium
TTCCTTGGTTGACCGCGCAAAACGCCGACTCAACCGAACTTTGCACATGCCCGAACGCGTTTGAATCATACCCAAGGATACTTGCGCGCTCTCAAGGACATTTCGGCCTCAACGGATCAACCATGCGCACAAGGTCGGCGAGCGTTCGAGCACCCATTTTACGCATTGCTGCAGCGCGATGAATTTTTAGGTGACGGCGCTTCCTCTGAAATCGGCGCAGTTTATACTGACCGGCTGGCGCGCTGCGGCTATGACCTCATCCTCGTCGCGCGCAACAAGGCCAAGCTCGACGGTGTTGCGGAGCGCATTGCGAACGCGACACGGCGCAGCGTTACGGTCATTGCCGCGGATCTCAACGACAAGACGGATCTCGCCCGGATCGAAGCTGTGCTGCGCACCGACGCCAGCGTCACGATCTTGGTGAACAATGCTGGCGTGGGGGCTCTCGAGCCGCTCGTGGACTCCAACGTCGATGCCATGGAGGCGATGATCGCGCTCAATGTGAGGGCGCTCACCCGCCTTACCTATGCCGTGGTCCCGGCCATCGTCTTGCGCGGCAGCGGCACGATCATCAACATCACCTCGGCTGTCGCCATTGCGCGGGAGCTTCTGAATGGCGTCTACGGTGGAACGAAAGCTTTTGTACTCGCCTTCAGCCAGTCGCTGCACAAGGAACTCGCGGAGAAGCACGTTCGCATCCAGGCCGTCTTGCCTAGCGCGACCGCTACTAGCTTCTGGGACGTCGCGGGTGGCTCCGTGGACCGGCTGCCGAGCCATATCGTGATGCGCACGGAAGACTTGGTCGAGGGACATGCCGATTGGAGTTTTGATGCCATCGGGCGCCCTGCTAATCAGCATGGTGCTACACACGATCATCGGGTTGGGCACAGCGATCATTTTTCGGGTCGGCCTCCGCTTCGGCATGAGAATGCTCGGCCGACGGTTCTCTCGGGTGAATCCTGACTGAGGACGCCGCCTCGCCGATGGCCTGCCGATGCGATGGACCGAGCTTGAACAAATGCAGCGAATGACCGACTCTAGGCGCTCGGTGAAGCATTGGGGGCTGTATGGATCGCATCGACGCGATGAGGGTGTTCATCGCCGCTCTAGACGAGGGAAGCCTTGCCGGGGCGGGGCGGCTGCTTGGCCGATCACCGGCTGCCGTCAGCAGGGCTATCGCATTTCTGGAGCAACAGGTGGGCGCTACCCTGCTTCACCGTACAACACGCGCGATCAAGCTTAGTGAGATCGGTGAGCGCTATGCTGTCGCATGCCGCCGTGTTCTCGTCGATCTGCAAGAGGCCGAGATGGTCGCGGCGGGCGAGCAAGCTGCCCCGCGAGGTACGTTGACTGTGACGGCGCCGCCGATCGTCGGCGAGGAAATTCTTCGCACCATTATCGATGCCTATCTCGAAGCCTTTCCGGCCGTGTCGGTCAATCTCGTCCTGCTGGCGCGTAGCGCGAACTTGATCGAAGAAGGGATCGACGTTGCCCTTCGTATCGCCGAGTTACCGGACTCCTCCTTGGTGGCCATCCGAATTGGCGGTGACGTGAAGCCAGTGATCGTCGCATCCCCGCGCTATCTGGCTCAGAATCCCCGCATCGACGAGCCCAGCGACCTGGTGAAGCATCGCATCGTCGCTTGCACGGATTTCGGGCGCGATGCCTGGGTCTTTTCACCGGCAATAGGAGCGTCGATCGCACGGTCTGTGCATTTCAAGCCGCGACTGGTCGTGAATAGCGTGCGCGCAGCGCTTGGCGCGGCCGTCGGCGGTCTCGGCGTGACACGCCTCCTGACTTATCACGTTGCCGAGCGCGTCCAGGACGGGTCGTTAAGGCTTTTGCTGCAGGGAAATGAGCCACCTGCCAGGCCGGTCAACCTTCTCTTACCGCAAGGGCGCCCGGCTGTTCCCAAGGTGCAAACCTTCTTGGATTTTGCGGTCCCCAGATTGCGCGCGGAGTTCGCGAGATTGTCGGCCGAGGCCGTTGGGCTGAAATCCTGATCAACCGCCCAGTCTTCCGGTCCGCGGAAGAATGCCTGCCGGACGTCAGCCATTCAGTCTTTCTGCAGAATCTCCAAAATGATCGATACCGGCTCAGACAGTCGGACAGCCGCAATCCCGCAGGCTGAGGATCATGGAGGATGACATGAGCAACGAGCAGAAAGTGGCCATCGTAACAGGCGCGTCGCAAGGCATCGGCGCTGGATTCGTCAAGGCGTTTCGCGACCGAAACTATCGCGTCGTGGCGACCTCCCGCTCGATCAAGCAGACCGACGATGAAGACATCCTCGCGGTGCGCGGCAACATCAGTGACCCGGCGACCGCCGAAGCCGTCGTCCGGGAGGCGATTTCGCGGTTCGGGCGGATCGACACGCTGGTCAACAATGCCGGTCTTTTTATCGCCAAGCCGTTCACCGACTACACGAAGGAAGACTTCGACAACAAGATCGCAACGAACCTCGCCGGCTTCTTCCACAT